>CAIMEE010000434.1 GCA_903839865.1 Enhydrobacter aerosaccus
ACAGAATCCCAGAGCTGGACTGCGCAGGGATGTCTGCTTTCGGGGGTACAGCGGACATGCACCGACCATCGCTAAACCGACGCAAATGACCCAGAACGGACATCGCGGAACAACCTACTCGATCACCTCTTCCTCTCCGACGTGGATCGGCTGCAATGGCCTTATCCCTGATATTCAGCCAGCCCTCTGCCACATCGCCGAGCGCGTGAGCAAACGCCGCGCGCGCTCGACCACAGGCAAGTCAATCATGCTGCCTTCAAATGCCAATGCGCCTTTACCTGCAGCAGCGGCCGCTTCGAAAGCCGCGATCAACCGCCGCGCGCGCTCAATCTCCGCGTCTGAGGCGCCGTACTCCTCATTGATGATCGGCACGTGTGCGGGATGGATGCAGGACGCGGTCGTGAAACCAAGGGCCCGCCCGCGCCTCAGACCGGCGCGATAGGAATCGAGGTCGTCGATCTTGGCCAGCTGCCCCATCGAGCCCATGGGCAAGATGCCGGCGGTACGGCAAGCAGCAAGGCCCTGCATGGCGAACACGTACATGCTGTCGGCCGATGGGATAGCGCCCAGTTCGGTGGCCATGTCTTCGCCGCCCACCGACATGCCCGCCATACGCGGCTCGGCCGCAATAGCGTAGAGATGCGGCAGCGCCGCCGGCCCCTCTATCAGTACGAGGAAGCGGGTATGGCCGACCTCCATACCGAGCGCTTCCTCGCGCGCCGTCACGAGCTCAGCGAGCAGCCGGACATGTTCGGGCCCCATGACTTTGGGCAGCATCAGCGCCGCTACCCCTGGCATGACCGCCGCCGAGATGTCCGGCACGGCTAGTTCCAACGGCCGGTTGATGCGCACCACAACGTCAGCACCGCTCTGGGAGACGCGCGGCACGGCGAACGGCAGTGCCGCGCGCGCGGCATCCTTGTCCGCAGGGAGGATCGAATCCTCGAGATCGAGGATCAATGCGTCGGCACCGCGCGTATGCGCCTTGGCGAGGAAGCGTTCAGAGAGGACTGGGACGAATAGAAGGGATCTCCAAGCTGGCAGGGGTCTCGTCATTGATTGCTACTCACGGTTTATTGAGGGTGCCTATCGGCCGCTAGCCCGGCGAGAAGATCAGAATGCACTATCATCGAGCGACAGTGCGATCCCATAGCAGAAGGTATCGGCGCGAACGGGAATTCGCGCCGAATTCCCTGTTATTTCCCTGATAACAGGGAATTTCCAGCGGAGACCGTTCCGTATCCGACTGGCCCTACTACCAGCCAGTCTAGGTTGCTTTTCTGCTCAACGCGAAAGAGTCAGAAAGGGCCGCTAAATGCGGCCCTTTTCACGTCTACCCGCAACTGAGGCCGAGATTCTTCAAGGCTGCAGGCGGGATTTAGGCCAGCGCCTCCGGAAGCCGAATTTCGAGGCATAGCGCTACCTGAGAGTGCAAACCCTGAAATCGTGCATTTCGAATCCTGATTGCCTTCTGACTTTCTTCAGGCGGCTCAAGTCCACCCTGCGAACTGCCTCTTACGGGCTTCCTTAAAATCCAGTCTGGGCTATTGAGGCGGATCATGTAGGGTTGCGCCGTATCGAGGTTTTGGGGGTGCATATGCGTAAGAATTTCGGACTAAGGATCGCCTCGAGCCTACTCGGCGTTCTGGCTGGAGCAGCCCTTCTCGCAGCACCCGCTGCGGCCCAGGAAAAGAAGATCACGCTGCTGATCTGGTCGAGCACCTGGAACGGCTTGATCAAGCCGCTCGCTGCGCAGTTTACCAAGGACACTGGGATCGCCGTCGACATCGAGGTCGAGGCCTCTTCGATGGAGGGCTTGGTCAAAGTCCAGGCGATGCGCGGAAAGCCGACGGCGGACGTCTGGTTCACCGCCCAGGGCGTCGCCGAACGTGCCGCCAGCGACCCCGGCCTGTTGGCGCCGATGCCGATCGACAAGCTCAGCAATTGGAAGGACATCATTCCGGGCGGCACCAGCCCCACATTCGCTGCGGCCTACTATTACCCGTTTGGAATCGTCTACCGCCCCGATCTCGTGCCAGGCGGCAAGATCTCTTCGTGGGAGGAGCTCTGGGGTGCAGGCTTCGAGAACAAGCTGGCGCTGCCGGCGCCATCCTTCTTCTCGGGCCGAATGATCCTGGTGTCGGCGTTGCTCGCCGGCGGCAGCATCGACAACGTTGATCCCGGTATCGAGAAGCTGAAGAAGATCAAGAAGAACGCCGCGTTCTGGTTCACCTCCGACCCGCAGGCGCGCAAGGCACTGGCGCAGGGCGAAGTCTCGGTCATGGTGACTTCCTCCTCGACCGTGAAGACGCTGGCCGACCAGGGCGTGACCGTAAAGATGGTCAGTCCGAAGCCCGCACCCATCATCTTCGAAGGAGTGACCATCCTGAAGGGCGGCAAGGAGGATCTCGCCGCGCAATTCGTCAACTACGTGATCAGCCAGCAATGGCAGAAGACGATCACCGAAGTGTGGAACATGGGTCCGGTGAACAAGAACGTGCCACCTGCCGGCAAGTTTGCCGACGTCCTGCCCAAGGACGGAGATGCCGTTACCTTCAACGAGACCACAATCAACGAACGGCTGGCGGGTTGGACTGAGAAGTTCAATCAGGCCATCGGTCAGTGAGTTGAGCGCCACGTCAGGCGCAACTGTCTCCCAGGGCTGCAGGCTCGAGATCGAGGGGCTGGCCAAGAGCTATGGTGGCGTCGAGGCAATCTCCGACGTCACGCTGACGGTGCCGCCCGGCGCGCTGATTACGCTGCTCGGCCCGTCGGGATGCGGCAAGACGACGTTGATGCGCAGCATCGCGGGCTTTGTCTCCCCCGACCGTGGGCGCATCGCCTTGGACGGCCGAGACTTGCTCGCCTTGCCGCCGGAACGGCGTTCGACCGCCATGCTGTTCCAGAACTACAGCCTCTTCCCGCACATGACGGTGGCGGCGAACGTCGGCTTCGGGCTGCGCATGCATGGCATGCGGCGAGCCGAAGCCGAACCCCGGATCGCGGAGGCGCTGCGTCTCACGCGCATCGTCGAATTGGCCGCTCGCCACCCCGGTCAGCTTTCGGGCGGCCAGCAACAGCGCGTCGCGCTGGCACGCGCGCTCGTCACGCGCCCCGACATCCTCCTGCTCGATGAGCCGTTCGGGGCGCTGGATCAGAGTCTGCGCGAGCAGGTCCAGATCGAGCTGCGCAAACTGCAGCAGTCTCTCGGCATCACCACGCTGGTCGTCACCCATGACCAGCTCGAGGCGCTCACGCTGTCGGACCTCGTCGCCGTGATGAATGCCGGCCGCATCGAGCAGATCGGGCCTCCGATCGAGATCTACGATCGTCCCGCCACAGCATTCGTGGCCAAATTCATGGGTGTCGAAAACCTTCTGCCGGTGCAACTGGGTGCGCGCGACGGCGACCGGACGCGGGTCACATCCGGCTCGCTGGCGGCGCTTGTGCGACCACGTGATATCGCAGCCGACACGAATTCTGCCATTCTCGCAGTACGTGCCGATGCCGTGCAGATCACTACCGCCGAAGAACAGGGCTCAGTCGCTGGACGCATTGCATTTGCGACCAACCGAGGCTCGTCGGCGCTTTACGAAGTGACTACGGACGATGGCCAGAACCTCCAAGCGAGCGAAGATCGCCGCGGCGGCACATTGCGCCCGCTCGGTGCACGCATCGGTGTGCGCTTGCGGGGTGAGGCGTGTTGTCTTGTGACGAGATAGGCGGGATGCGCCTGCGGCCCTACCTTCTTCTGTTTCCCGCCGTTGTAGCCTTCGGCTTGTTCGCAGCGGCGTTCGTGACATTCATGGTCGTGAGCTTCCAGACCGCGACGCCCGGCACCGTACTCACTCACGGTCCCGCGACTTTGGCCAACTACCACGCCGTCATCGCCTCGCCACTGGCACGCAGCACCGCCCTCGATACGCTGCGCCTCGCCGGTCTGATGACCTTTCTGACGGCCCTGCTCGGCTACCCGTTGGCTTATGTGCTGGCTCGCTCGACGTCGCGTCTGCTGCGCAGGCTGGTGCTGTTCGGCCTGATCGTTACCTTCCTGTCCGGAGGCGTGACGCGCGCCTATGCCTGGCTGATTATCCTCGGAAATCGGGGCTTGCTGAACCAGCTGCTGGTCGCACTCGGCCTTCCGACTGTCCGGCTGGCCCACAACGAAACCGGCGTCGTGATCGGCGTCGTGCATTTCCTGCTTCCGTTCTTCGTGCTGACGTTGCTCGCGGCCCTGAAGAACATTCCACTTTCTCTCGAGGAGTCTGCGCGCAATCTCGGCGCATCGCGCTGGCGGGTTTTCTGGCATGTTGTGTTGCCGCTCTCGATACCGGGGCTGGTATCGGCTGCGTCGCTGAGCTTCGCCGGCGCGCTCTCGGCCTTCCTGTTCCCCGAGTTGCTGGGCGGTGGCCGGGTGCACATGGCCTCCAACGTGATCTTCGAAACCATCCTCACCGACTTCAACCTACCGCGCGTCGCGGCCATGGCCGCCCTGTTCCTCGTGCTGGCGCTTGCCGCACTCGCCTTGCTGGGCTTGCTCGAGCGGCGCACAGCTCGGCTGTGGTCGGGTGGGGCGTAATGAAGACGCTCAACTCATACTCTCCTGCCGTGGCAGCGCTCGCCGCGCTGGTGATGGCTTTCATACTGGCGCCGGTCGCATTCATTGCGCTGTATGCCTTCAACGATGCGGGCTATCTCGTTCTGCCGCCCAAAGGACTCACCGTTCATTGGTTCGTCAATTTCTTCGAAATCGCGCGCTTCCGTGCCGCCCTTCAGTCGAGCCTCGTCATCTCCGCGGTAGTCGCGCCCTTGAGCCTGCTGATCGCGGTGCCCGCCGCTGTCGCGATCGTGCGCTACCGGTTTCCCGGCCGCGATCTCGTCAATGCGCTGATCATGTCGCCGCTGGTCGTGCCGGGCGTCGTGATCGGCATTTCCTTCCTGAGCCTCTCCGCGCGGGTCGGCACCGGCATCGGGCTGCTGCCGATCATGGTGGCGCTCACCTGCTTTGCCTTCCCCTTCGCCGTGCGCGCGCTGGTCGCCAACTTGCACGGACTCGACCCGCGCCTCGAAGAGGCCGCGCGCAATCTAGGTGCCTCGCGCTGGAAGGCTTTCCTTTTCGTGACCTTGCCGCAACTTCGTCCCGGGC
>CAIMEE010000435.1 GCA_903839865.1 Enhydrobacter aerosaccus
CGCCCACCACGGCCAGAAGCTGGGCGTTGTTGACGCGGTTGGGTCTGAGCTGGCCGTCGACCATGTTGCGACGTGCGAGCGCGAAATCCGTCATTGGCTAACCCCAAATTGTTGCGCCTTTTATAGGGTGCCCGCGGCAAGAGCGTCAAAGGACCCCGCGTCGCGGGCGTCCAGCCCTTCCAGAGCATGGCTTGACCCATGTTGGACCCCATGGGTATAGCAGCCGCCGTTCCTGCGGCCGGCCTGGTGGCAGAGTGGTTATGTAGCGGACTGCAAATCCGTCAATGCCGGTTCGATTCCGGCCCAGGCCTCCACGGACCTCGCTGTGGAATTACGGCGCTTGCCTCCAGTAGCTTGCTCTGCCAAAACTCCGCGCCCTCGCCGACCGAATACCGCCGGTCGCGACCGATTTTATTCCGAAGTAGCTCAGCGGTAGAGCAGGCGACTGTTAATCGCCGGGTCGCAGGTTCGATCCCTGCCTTCGGAGCCATCTTCGCGACGGCGCGTCCCCCGGGGACGCGCCGTCGTTTTTTCGAGAAGGGTCGGCCGATGAGCGATGCCAGGGAAAGCGTCGAACTGCTCCGCAAGGAGACTGCGTTCCAGGGCTACTTCAAGGTCGTGCGCTACTTCTTCCGCCACAGCCTTCACAAGGGCGGCACGAGCGACATCATCAGCCGCGAGGTCTTCGAGCGCGGCCAGGCGGGTGCCGTCCTGCTCTACGATCCCGGCCGTGACGAGGTCGTGCTGATCCGCCAGTTCCGCGCCGGCGCCTATGTGGCCGGGCACCATCCCTTCACCTGGGAACTCGTTGCGGGAATCATCGAGGAAGGCGAGACCGCCGAAGACATGGTCCGCCGCGAGGTCGGCGAAGAAGCCGGCCTGACCGTGGGCGACGTGCTGCCGATCCAGAACGTCATGCTGACGCCCGGAGCCTGCTCCGAAGCCTGCCAGGTGTTCGTCGGCCGGATCGACGCAGCCAACGCGGGCGGCGTATTCGGCCTCGCTTCCGAAGGCGAGGACATATTGGTGAAGGTCCTTTCCTTCGCCGACGCCTACGCCATGGTCGAGCGCAACGAAGTGGACAATGCGGTGGGCGTCATCGGCCTGCAGTGGCTCGCCCTTCATCGCGAGGAGTTGCGCAAGCGCTGGCGTTGAACGGATGCATTGACTACGTTTCGTCCGGGGAAGCGCGCAGGGTCGAAGAAGGCGAAACGTCCATGAACGTCCGGTCCGGTTTCATCGAAAGCATCGGCAACACGCCGCTGATCAAGCTTCGTGCGGCATCGGCCGCGACGGGTTGCGATATCTATGGCAAGGCAGAGTTCCTCAACCCCGGCGGCTCGGTGAAAGATCGCGCCGCACTGGCCATGATCCGGGACGCCGAGAAGCGCGGCACGCTGCGCAAGGGCGGTGTGGTCGTCGAGGGCACCGCCGGCAACACCGGCATCGGCATCGCGCTTGTCGCCAATGCGCTGGGCTACCACTCGGTCATCGTGATGCCCGAGACGCAGAGCCAGGAGAAGAAGGACATGCTGCGCCTCTGTGGCGCCGACCTGCGCCTGGTGCCCGCCCTTCCCTACGCCAACCCCGGCAATTACGTGCGCTACTCCGAAGCGCTGGCCAAGGAGATCGCGGCTACGGAGCCGAACGGCGCGATCTGGGCCAACCAGTTCGACAATGTCGCCAATCGCGACGGCCACTATCGCACCACCGGCCCAGAGATCTTCGACCAGACCGACGGCAAGGTCGCGGGCTTCACCTGCTCTGCCGGCAGTGGCGGGACGCTGGCCGGCGTGGCGATGGCGCTGAAGGAGCGCAACAAGGATATCCGCATCGCGCTCAGCGATCCGATGGGCTCGGCGCTGTACAGTTGGAAGATGAAGGGCGAACTCAAGTCCGAAGGCAACTCCGTGACGGAGGGCATCGGCCAGGGCCGGGTCACCAAGAACCTCGAAGGCGCGCCGATCGACACCGCTTACCAGATCACCGACCAGGAAGCGCTGCCGGTGCTGTTCGACCTGATCGAACACGAAGGCCTCGTGCTGGGTGGCTCGACCGCGATCAACATCGTGGGCGCCATGCGGCTTGCCCGGGAACTGGGACCGGGCAAGACCGTCGTCACGATCCTTTGCGACGGCGGCAGCCGTTATCAGTCGAAACTCTTCAATCCTGCCTTCCTGCGCGAGAAGAACCTGCCGATACCGCCCTGGATGAAATAGGCGCTTCCGATGAGCCGTGTCGTGGTCTGCGGCAGCATCAACATGGATGTCGTCGTGCAAAGCCAGCGCCAGCCCGCCCTGGGGGAGACCATCCTCGGTGCGACAGTCGCCCTTCTGCCCGGAGGCAAGGGATCCAACCAGGCAATCGCTGCAGCACGGGCGGAGGCGGCAGCGGAAATGCTGGGCGCCGTCGGCGACGACGCTTTCGGTCACGAGTTGCGCGCCTTCCTTCGCCGACAACGGGTGGAGACCAAGGGCGTAAAGGTGCTGTCCAACCGCGCGACCGGCGTCGCCCTGATCCAGGTGACCCACGGCGATAACGCGATCACCGTGGCTTCGGGTGCCAATGCAGCCTTCACGCAGAAGATGGTGCGTCGCGCGCCGCGTCGCGGAGAGACCTGGGTCTTTCAGTTCGAGATACCGGTTACCACGACCGAAGCGCTGATACGCCAGGCGCGCGCAGCAGGCGCGCGCACGATCCTCAATCTCGCGCCCATGGTCCGCCATCCCGCGCGGCTGCTGAAGCTCGTGGACATCGCGGTGCTGAACGAGATCGAACTGGCACAGGTCACCGGCGCCAGGATCACAGCGAAGAGTGCCCGGCGCGATGTCGTCGCCGCCTGCCGGAAGATTGGATCGGCCGTCACCATCGCCACGCTGGGTGCCCGCGGTGCGATCGTCGTCACGTCACAGGAAGCAACCGCCCTTCCCGGCTTCAAGGCCAAGGTTGTCGACACCACTGGCGCAGGCGACTGCTTCGTCGGCGCCCTCGCGGCACGCCTGTCGTCGGGCGCCAGTCTCCTCGAGGCCGCGCGTTACGCCAATGCGGCGGCCTCCTGTTCCGTCGAGCGGCTGGGAGCCACGCCCTCGATGCCCTCGCCGAGAGAAGTTGCGGCGCGGCTGGCGAGAGCCTAAATCCCCTCCATGGTCGAAGAACTTTTCCGGCAGGACGCCTACCTCAAGGAGGCCGACGCCATCGTGACCGCGCAGGACGAGCGCGGCGTGCGGCTGGACCGCACGATCTTCTATCCGACCGGCGGCGGGCAGCCCGGCGATACCGGCCTGCTGCGCTGGGACGGCGGTGAGGCGAAGATCGTCGACTCCCTGAAAGCCGACGGCGGCGACGTACTGCACGTGCTGGCGCCCGACGCGCCCAAGCCCGCGGTCGGCACGAAGGTGCACGCGTCTCTCGACTGGGAGCGGCGCTACAAGCACATGCGCATGCACACCGCGATGCACGTCATGTCCTCGATCATCAAGGGCAGCGTGACAGGTGGCCAGGTCGGCGCCGACAAGAGCCGCCTCGACTTCAATCTCGAGGGCGATGTGCCGACCAAGGAATGGGTGACAGAGGAGATGAACCGCATCCTCGCCACCGATCATCCCGTCGTTGCGCAATGGATCACCGACGAGGAAATGAACGCCCGCCCAGAACTGGTGAAGACCATGAGCGTGAGGCCGCCAATGGGTGCGGGCCGCGTGCGTTTGCTTGCGATCGACGGCGTCGATCTCCAAGCCTGCGGCGGCACGCATGTCGCGAAGACCGCCGAAATCGGCCGGGTCGAGTGCACCAAGGTCGAGAACAAGGGAAAAATGAACCGGCGCTTCATCATCGCGCTGGCCTGAAGGAAATCACCATGACCTACGCAAGACCCGATGCCCTCGTCAGCACAGAGTGGCTGGCCAGCCACCTCGACGCGCCCGACGTGCGTATCGTCGACGCCTCGTTCTATCTGCCGGCGCAGAAGCGCGATCCGAAGGCCGAGTTCGCCAAGCAGCACATTCCAGGCGCGATGTACTTCGACATCGACGAGATCGCCGACAAGACGAACCCGTTGCCGCACATGCTGCCGACGCCCGAACAATTCGCGTTACAGGTGAGCGCGCTCGGAATTGGCAACGGCAACAAGATCGTCGTCTACGACACCACGCCGATGACCGGCGCATGCCGCGTGTGGTGGATGTTCCGCGTCATGGGTTACAAGGACGTCGCGATCCTCGACGGTGGCCTGCCGAAATGGATGGCCGAGGGCCGCGCCGTCACCGATGCAGCCACCACGCCGCGCGCAAAGGCTTTCACCCCCCACTTCGACAAGGCGCTGGTGCGCTCGATCGACGACGTTAAGTCGCTGCTCTCCAGCAAAGTCGAGCAAGTGGTCGATGCCCGCGCCGCGAACCGCTTTCGCGGCGAAGTGCCGGAAGCGCGCGCCGGCCTGCGCATAGGCCATATGCCCGGCGCATTCAACCTGCCCTACAACGAACTGATCGACCCCAAGACTGGCACCATGCGGCCGGCGGCCGAGATCAAGGCGGCCATCGCGGCATCGGGCATCGATTCCGCCAAGAAAGTCACGGCCAGTTGCGGCTCGGGTGTCACGGCTTGCGTCGTGGCGCTCGGTCTCTATCTCACGGGCGCGCCGGATGCCGCGATCTACGATGGCTCGTGGACGGAATGGGGCGGACGTGCCGATACGCCCATCGTCACCGGAGCCTGATCTTTTCTCGCACCACCCGCCGCCTCGGGACGACGGCCGGCTCGCGATCACGATCACCTACCTCGAGATAGCACCGCGTGACTGGACGCGACGCGGCATCGCGCCTGACGCCGAGATCGAGGTCACTCCGGTGATTGCGCCGACCGTCGCCTTCTATCGCGATCTCTACGACCGCGTCGGCCGACCGTGGCTCTGGTACGAGCGCCGCGTGCTCACCGACCGGGCGCTGGCCACCATCCTTGCGACCCCGACTCATGAGCTCCATGTCGCCCGCCATGACGGCGCGCTCGTCGGTTACTTCGAATTGCTTGCCGGCGAGATCGTCTTCTTCGGCCTGACACTCGACTATATCACCCGGCGGATCGGTCCCTGGCTGCTCGACCGCGCGATCGAGCGCGGATTTGCGCTGGGGCATCCCCGGTTGATCCTCAACACCAACACCCTCGACCACCCGCGTGCCCTCGACATCTATCGCAAGGCGGGATTTCGCATCCTTCGGCGCGAAACGAAGGATGTTCCCGACCCTCGGAGCCTGTGGCCCGACGTCTATCGCTGGCCGCCGGCGTAATTGCCGTGCCATAGTCGGGACCATGACCTCGAAGAAAACTTATACCAAACCCGACACCATCTTGGCCGTTGCCGGCCGCGATCCCGACAACAACTTCGGCATCGTCAATCCACCCGTCTATCACGCGTCCACGATCCTCTCGCCGACCATGGCGAAGTTCGAGAACCGCATCCCGTTCGAGGGCTTCGGCTACGGACGCAATGGCACACCGACGCAGAAAGCGCTGGAAGATGCCGTCGCCGCGATCGAAGGCGCGCATCGTTCGATCGCCGTGCAGTCGGGACTTGCCGCCGTCACCGGCGCAATCGTTGGGTTCCTGAAGACCGGCGATCACCTGCTGATCACCGACAATGCCTACGGCCCCGCGCGCCGCTTCGCCAACACGACGCTGAAGGGCTTCGGCGTCGAGACGACGTTCTTCGACCCGATGATCGGCGCCGGCATCGAGAAGCTGATCCAGCCCAACACCAAGGTCGTCTATCTCGAGGCCCCGGGCTCGCAGACCTTCGAAGTCCAGGACGTCGACGCGATCTCCAAGGTTGCCAAGAAGCATGGCGCTGCCGTGCTGATCGACAACACCTGGGCAACGCCGCTCTACTTCCGGCCGTTCGACCATGGCTGCGACCTGTCGATCCACGCCGGCACGAAGTACATCGTCGGTCACTCCGACGCGATGATGGGACTCATCTCCTGCGTCGACCGGCCGATGTTCGAAATCGCCAAGACCGCGTGCCAGAGCTTCGGCTTCCATGCCGCGCCCGACGACTGCTACCTCGCGCTGCGCGGCCTGCGCACCATGGGCGTGCGCCTGCGCCACCACGAAAAGAGCGGCATCCACATTGCCAACTGGCTGAAGACCCGCCCCGAGGTCGACAAGGTGCTGCACCCCGCCCTGCCCGACTGCCCCGGCCACGAGAACTGGAAGAAGCAGTTCAAGGGTGCGTCCGGCCTGTTCTCCTTCACGCTGAAGGACGGCTACAGCAAGAATGCGCTGGCGGCGATGCTCGACGGCATGGACATCTTCGGCATGGGCGCCTCCTGGGGCGGCTACGAGAGCCTGATGATCCCGGCTCATCCCGACGCCTATCGCACTGCCGTGCCATGGCCCAAGGACAAGCAGATCCTGCGCGTCCACATCGGCCTCGAGGATGTCGAGGACCTGAAGACCGACCTCGCCGAAGGCTTCGAGCGCCTCAACCGGGCGCATAACACCTAACCGGTGCGCATCGTCGATATCAGGGAGAAGTCGATCGACATCTCCCGATACAGCGATCCAGCAATTCCGTCCGGCGGCCTGACGACAAGCATCGTCTCCGTCACAACGGATGTCGTCCGCAATGGCGTTCCAGTGATCGGGTATGGCTTCTCATCGATGGGTCGCTTCGCCCAGGGCGGACTGATCCGCGAGCGCTTTGGCCCTCGATTGCTCGCAGCCGGCGACGTCACCCCGCTCGAGGCCTGGACGGCGATGATGAAGGGCGAAAAAGCCGGCGGACATGGCGAGCGGTGCGTCGCCGTCGGCACGCTCGACATGGCGCTGTGGGACGCCGCGGCGAAGGCTGCCGACCTCCCACTCCACGGTTACCTCGTACAGGAATTCGGCGGCGGCAATGCTCTCGCCACGATCCCGGCCTACGCGAGCGGCGGCTATCTCTACCCCGATAACGATTTGTCGCGCCTCACCGACGAATTGAAGGCCTTCGCCGATGCGGGCTATTGCCGGGCGAAGATCAAGATCGGCGCCACGACCCTGGAGCGCGACCTCGCCCGCACGGACGCAGCCTCAGCTATCTTCGGACCGGGCTGCCTGGCCGTCGACGCGATGAACGCCTACGACGCCGAGCAAGGCCTCGCCGCCGCGAAAGCGCTCAAGAGTCGAAGGCTGATGTGGTTCGAGGACGTCTGCGATCCGCATGACTTCGAAGCCCAATCACGCATCGCCGGTGCCTACGACGCTCCGATCGCCGCGGGCGAGGCGCTCTTCTCGGCGGCAGAGGCCAAGCTGCTCGATCGCCACGGCGGTCTACGGCGCGATCGCGACATCCTCCTGTTCGATCCCGTGCACTGCTATGGCCTGCCAGGCTACGTCGAGATCCTGATTGCACTCGAAGGACGCGGCTGGCCACGTAGCGCCTTCTGGCCCCATGGAGGACATCTCTTCAGCCTCCATGTCGCAAGCGCCCTCGGATTGGGCGGCGTCGAGGTCAACCCGTCGAGCTTTCCGCCCTTCGGGGGACTCGTCGATCAGGCACGTCCCGACAACGGCCGAATTTCTCCACCGGACCTTGCCGGCATCGGCTTTGAGGGAAAGCCCGACCTCGCCGCACTGTTCTCGGCGCTTTAAGTCAGGACCTGATCCAGCTTTTTCCGGGGAAGTATCCCTTGTCGCGGCGCAGGGGATCGTCCCTGCGCACGAAGATCATGTCGGCCTGCCACAGCGCATTGTCGAGCGGACGGCGGGTCATGCCGCAGATGTCGTAGGCGACGAAGCCGCGCTCGCCCAGCCAGCCAACCAGTTCGTGCAGCAGCGGCACGTTCTCGTGCAGGTCGAGCAGGCTGAGTTCGGTCAGGATCGCCCGCACTCCGCCCAACGAGGCTTCGCAGCCTTTGAGAACTTCCAGTTCGAAGCCCTGAACGTCGAGCTTCAGAAGGTCGGGCGCCCGCCCCGCGTAGGAATTGCGGATGGTCTTGTCGAGAGTGGTCTGCGGGAAGACCTGGATCGGGAACGTTTCATTGTGCGCGTCACGCAGCAGAGAGGACGAAGTCTGCGCGACATGCATTTCCACCTCGGCCTTCTCGACCGAGCCGACCAGCGTCTCGTGCAGGTCGATGGAAGGAAGGCGCTTGCGCAATTCCTTGATTTGCTCCCGTCCGTACGGCAGTGGCTCGAAGCAGGCCACGCGCGCCGACGGCCAGATCGCGAGCGCCATCTGCGCGAAGTCGCCCCGGAAGGCGCCGACGTCGAAGACCAGGCCCGGTTTGAATCCGTTCTGCGCGAGGCGCTCAAGTGCCGGGGCGATGTCCGGCACGCCGAGGCGCCTGGCGAGCGCATCGCGGACGCGCGCGCGAATTTTCGAGATCATGCTCTTGAGTTGCCTATGCTCTCTGGCAGTCCGCGCAGGTGCCGGTGACTTCCAGGGTCATGTCGCGTGCGACGAAGCCGTGGCGGCCGGCTGAGGCGGTGATGGAGTTTGCCACTCCTTCGCTCTCGAGCTCCTCGGCATTGCCGCACTCGCCGCAGATCAGGAAAAAACCGCGATGCTGCTCGCCGGGATGGCTGCAGCCGATGAAGGCATTCATGCGCTCGATGCGATGGATCAGTCCGTTCTCGATCAGGAAGTCGAGTGCGCGATACACCGTCGGCGGCGCGGAACCGAGATCCTCTTTGCGCAAGAGGTCGAGGAGCGCGTAGGCACCGACCGGCTTGTGGTTCGACCATACCAGTTCCAGCACGCGGCGGCGCAGCGGCGTGAAGCGCAGGCCCTTGGACTCGCACAGCTTCTCCGCCGCGGCCACCGCGTCCTCGACGCAGTGCTCGTGGTCATGCCCAGTCCCAGATAGATGCGCGCTCGCGGCTTTGGCCGGCTTCTTCACGGAAATTCCCGATTTGCCAAGCAGTTACAGGCCGATTATACGCCGCGTTCCGCAATGAGGCCAAGCATGCCAGACAGGGCTGCCACCACTTATCCCCCCGCCGCGATCGAGGCCTTGCTGGCCGAGGTCCGCTTCGATCCACAGGGACTCGTCCCCGCCATCGCCCAGCAGCACGACACCGGCGAAGTGCTGATGATGGCCTGGATGGACCGCGATGCCGTGGTCGAGACGATGCAAACCGGCCGCGCCTGCTATTGGTCGCGCTCGCGCAAGGCGCCGTGGCGCAAGGGCGATACGTCCGGCCACATCCAGACCGTGGTCGACTTCCGTGTCGATTGCGACGGCGACACTGTGCTCATGCTGGTCGACCAGACGGGCGTCGCCTGCCACACCGGACGGCACAATTGCTTCTTCCGCGCGATCCGCGACGGCAAACTGCAGGAGATCGCACCCGTGCAAATCGACATGAACCACATCGGGAAGGACTGAGTATTGACCCAGCGTAGTCTTGATCGTCGTTCGTTGTTGCGCGTCGCTGCCGTCGTCCCGCTCGCCCTCTCGGCCGGTGCCTGTGGCAAGTTCGACATGTCCGATCTGTTCGGCGGCTCGAGGAAAAAATACACGCTGACGCCGCGCGGCGACCGGCTGGTGCGCTGGCTGCAGAACGAAGGCCGCGACGGGATGATGGATCCGGAGCCCTTCGCGGTGATGGGCCTCGTGAACGGCGGCCGTGACATTCCCGTGAAGCAGATGGCGATGAACGGCAAGGACGGCCGC
>CAIMEE010000436.1 GCA_903839865.1 Enhydrobacter aerosaccus
GGCTCGCCTCGCAGACATAGATCGCCTTCCTGCCGGTGACAGGATGAATGCGTACGACAGGCTGCGGCCGTGACCGTTCGTGCGGCGCGAAAGGACCTGGCGTCTTTCCGGCAAGGGCAGAGGCGCGATCGCGTCCCGATCCAGGCTGCGCATGCAGACCTTCAAGGGATTCGATCCGCTCCTTGAGATGCGGCGGCAGCGCGTCGTAGGCCAGCGTCCCCGAGGCAAAGAGCGTCTGGCCGCGCTTGCGATCGACGGGCAGCACGGCATAGAAGAGCGAAATGTCGGGTGGCGGCCGGCGATAGCTCTGGTCGGTATGCCAGCCCTCGCGCTGCGGATACTGGACCGGGAACTTGCCGTCCGGCGTCAGGAGCGGTACCGGCGGATCCGGAGGACGCCGGAAGTTCGGCACCATGTTGGTGACCTGGAAGATCTCCGGAACCTCGTCGTGCGCCAGGATCATCCTCGTGAGAAGCCGCCGGTAGTCCTCGACCTCAGGGCCGAAGAGATAGCTAAGTTTCACCAGGAGCTGCGGCGCCGCGGTGATCTCGCCCAGGCCCGGGATCAACAACAGCCCGCCCGCGTCAGCCAGCACCTGCGGCAGGCCCTCCGGCATCGTTTCGCCGAGCGGCCGGCGGAGCCGTATCGTGGCGCCGAACGCGGCGTCCAGCAGCGGCATCGAGATGTCGAATGATGCGGTCATGGCTTTCTCCGGGCTTCCACTCCGCAGGAGCCTCATTCAAGATCGATGCCGAAATAGGGAAACTTGGGGGAGCAAATCATGAAACGCATCATTGCGGGCCTGTTGGCCCTTTCGCTCGCGGCCTTTACCGGCACCGCCGCCAGGGCCGACGCCTTCGAGGATATCCTGAAGAAGGGCGTGGTGCGTATCGCCACGCCGCTCGACGTGCCGCCGATGGGCTCGCAGAACGCCCAGCGCGAGGCCGAAGGCTTCGACATCGAACTGGCCGGCATGGTCGCCAAGGCCCTGGGCGTGAAGCTCGAGATGCAGCAGGTCACCGGCGCCAACCGCATTCCGTTCCTGATCACCAACAAGGTCGACATCGTGATCTCGGTGATGGGCCTCACGCCCGAGCGCGCCAAACAGGTGATGTTCACCGCACCCTATGCCGACACCAATCTGGCGGTGTTCGGCCCCAAGAGCGCGAAGGTGACTTCGGCCGCCGAGCTCGGCAGCCTCAAGGTCGCCGCCGCCAAGGGCACGACGCAGGAACTGGGACTGTCGGCGATGAACCCGAAGGCACAGATCATGCGCACCGAGGACGATGCGACCGCGGCAGCGGCCTATCTCTCGGGCCAGGCCGAGCTGTTCGCCACGAACAGTCTTCTCATTCCCGACATGCAGAAGAACAACCCGAGCAAGGAGTTTGAGCTCAAGTTCGCCATCCGCCGTAGTCCTGCCCACATGGGGGTGCGCATGGGCGAACACAATCTCGTGCGCTGGCTCGACAGCTTCATCTTCTTCAACAGCATGAACGGCGAGCTCGACCGCCTGCACAGAAAGTGGCTCGGCATGCCGATGGCACCGCTGCCGTCACTGTAGCACCATGAGCGAGATCGACTGGTCGAGGCTCAAGGCCTCCGAAATCAAGGCCCTCGCGGCGCGCAATGCCGTCGTGATCGTCCCCATCGGCGCCACCGAGCAGCACGGCCCTCACCTGCCGAGCATGGTCGACTGGCGTTGCGTCCACGAAGTATCGCATCGCGCAGCCCGGATCATGGAGAAGACTACGCCCGTCGTGGTCGCGCCCACGATCCCCTACGGCATGTCCGAGCACCACATGTCGCTCTCCGGCACCATCACGCTCGACTACGCCACGATGTACGCGGTCATCCGCTGCGTCGTGACGTCCGCGATCCGCCACGGCTTCAAGCGCATCTTCGTGCTGAACGGCCACGGCGGAAACACCACGGCGCTGCAGAACATGATCGGCGAGCTGACGGTCGAGTACAAACTACCGCTCGCCACCGGGACTTACTGGGACATCGCCGCCAAGTCGATCGCCAAGCTGCTCGAGAAGCAGAAGGCGCTGCTCCATGCCTGCGAGGCCGAGACCTCGATGATCATGGCGATGGCGCCGGAACTGGTGAACCCCGAGGAACTGTCGCAGATGCACGGGCCCTACGTTCCCGGCCTGTCGGCAATTCCAGGCGTCAACGAGGGCGTCTATCGCTGGCGGCAGCTCTCGAGCCGCTCGCCGATCGGCGTGATCGGCGACGCCGGCACCGCCAGCGCTGCCAAGGGCGAGAAACTGATCGCGGCGATTTCGGCCGATGTGGCCGAGGCGCTCTCCAACGAACGCCTGTGGAGTGAGCCGATTTGAGCACGCCAGCGAGCAAGACGGACTTCGCCGCGGTAAGCCGCCTCTCGGCCGACATCGACCTCTTTGCCGAAGGCAAGGCCACCGGCTTCGTGCGCGTGCCGCATTCGGTGCATCGCTCGGCGTACGGCTGGATTCCGATCCCGATCGTGCGCATCAAGAACGGCGACGGACCCAACGTCATGATGCAGGCCGGCAACCACGGCGATGAATGGGAAGGCCAGATCGGCCTAGGCAACCTGATCCGGGAGATCGAGCCCAAGGACATCAAGGGCCGCCTCGTCATCCTGCCGTCGGCCAACTTCCCGGCGGCGATGGCGGGGCAACGCACCTCTCCGATCGACAATGGCAATCTCAACCGCTCCTTTCCCGGCAACGCCGAGGGCACCATCACGGAACAGATCGCCCATTTCATCGAGCACGTCCTGCTGCCTTCCTTCGACTACAGCTTCGATTTCCATTCCGGCGGCAGCTCGCTCAGCTACATCCCGAGCGCGCTGGCACCGCGGCACGCCGACCCCGAAGGCATGAAGAAGGTCGTCGGCATGCTGAAGGCCTTTGGCGCACCCGTGAGCTACCTCGCGGCGGCGCCCCAGGGCGGCGGCCGCACCTTTACCTCGGCCTCGGCCCGTCAGGGTGTGATCTCGATGGGCACCGAACTGGGCGGCGGCGGGCTGGTGACGGCACGCTCGCTCAAAGTGGCGGAAGACGGCATGCGCCGCGTCCTTTCCCACATCGGCCTGCTGCAGGGAGCCGTCCCGCCCCCCTCGCCGACACGTCTCACAGAGCTCGGCGGCGACGACTACTACGTCTATGCCTCCGACAGCGGCCTGTTCGAGCCGCTGGTCGACCTGGGCGACGAGGTGAAATCGAGCCAGCCTGCCGCGCGCATCCATTTCCACGACACGCCCTGGCGCACGCCCGCGGTGCTGCCCTTCAAGCGCGACGGCCTGGTGCTGTGCAAGCGCGTCCCTGCCCGATGTGAGCGCGGGGACTGCCTCTTCCATCTCGCCACCGACACGACGGGATGATGGTCATCCTGCGCCTCGTGCTCCTTGGCATATTGCTCTCAGGCCTGGCCACTCAGGCCGGCGCCGAATGGAATCGCAAGCAACGCGGCGACTTTACGGCCGACTGTCTCGAATCCTGCCGGGCCAATCCCAACGTCCACCCGTCGCGCCGGGCCGAATGCGGCGCCTATTGCGGGTGCGTATTGGGCGAGGCGGAGAAGTTCATCACCTCCGCAGACTATGAAGTACAAAACAAGCTCGTCGAGGAGGGCAAGAGCAGCCCGACGATCGAACGCTTCAGGAAGATCTTCCCGATGTGCGGCACGCGGGTGTTCGGCAACTGATCGGCCGACGACCCTATCGCGGCCTAACGATGGACCGCAGCGGCCGCCCCCTGGCGGCAGGGCTGGCAGGACAGTTTGGGCGCCACCTTGAGACCATCCTGGCGCGGCCGGGCGACCGCGTGACCGCAGGCGTTGCAGCCGTCGATTTCGAAGTGGA
>CAIMEE010000437.1 GCA_903839865.1 Enhydrobacter aerosaccus
GCTCAGGAAGCCGACGGCCAGGATCAGGATCGCGCCCTGTGCCAGCGGGAAGTCGCTCGAGGTGATGGCGCCCACGGCCATGCGCCCGACGCCCGGCCACGCGAACATGGTTTCGGTCACGACCGAGCCGCCCAGCAGGAAGCCGATCTGCAGCCCGATCAGGGTGACGACGGGAATGAGTGCGTTGCGCAGCCCGTGCCGGATCGTGACCTTCCACTCCGCGAGGCCCTTGGCGCGGGCGGTGCGCACATAGTCGGTGGCCAACGTCTCGAGCATCGAGGTGCGTGTCATGCGCGCGACCGGCCCCACGAATACGGAGCCCAGCGTAATTGCCGGCAGCAGGATGCTCTTCAGGCCGGCCAGGCTCCACAGCGGCCCGTCACGCCCCTGGAAGGGCAGGAGGCCCGCGCCGCCCACATGCTGGATCAGCATGAGGCCGATCCAGAAGACGGGTACCGACACGCCCACCACCGACAGCGCCATGATCGAGCGGTCGATCCACGAGCCGTGACGGCGCGCGGCGAGGCTGCCCAGCAGGATACCGAGCGGTGCAGCCCAGATCAGGCAGGCCAGCATCAGCTCGACGGTCGGTCCCAAGGTGAGGGCGATCTCGTCGGAGACGGCGCGGTTGGAGATCATCGAGCGGCCGAGATCGAGCTTCAGCACGCGCGTGATGTATTTGCCGAATTGCACCCAGAGCGGCTGGTCGAGGCCCATTTGCTGGCGGATCGCCGCGACGTCGGCCTGGGTGGCGGAGGGACCGGCGGAGACAGTGGCTGGATCAGTCGGCACGACCTGCAGCAAAAGAAAGCCGATCAGGAGCACTCCCAGCAGAACGGGCAGCGAAATCATCAATCGGTGGGCGATATGGCGCGCCATTTGTCTCGAAGCTGCTCCCCTTCCGGGATGGTATCTTGGCTGGCATGATCGCTGCAACGCCATCACTGGCGTAGCAAGAATTGCGCCGGGGAGAGATGCCATGTCCGTGCAGAAACTGAGCGAAAACGCCAAGGGCGTCTACATCATCGCGGCCACGCCCTTCACCGACGACGGCGCGCTCGACCTGCAGAGCCTAGACACGCTGACCGATTTCTACCTGCGATGCGGCGTTCACGGCTTCACCCTGCTGGGGATGATGGGCGAGGCGCACAAGCTCACCGCCGACGAGTCGATCGCGGTGGTCAATCGCGTGATCGCGCGCGCGGGCGACCGGCAGGTGATCGTGGGCGTGAGCCATGCCGGCCTCGAAAACGTCCGTCGTCTCAGCCACGAAGCCATGATCGCGGGCGCCTGGGGGGTCATGGTGGCGCCGCCGCCCGGACTCAAGGGCGACGAGGGCATCTACAATTACTATGCGCAGGTCTTCCAGGCGCTCGGGCCGGACATTCCCGTCGTCTATCAGGATTATCCGCAGACGACTGGCGTCTATCTACCGGTGAACGTGTTCGAGCGGCTGGTCGACGACTTCAAGCAGCTCGTGATGCTGAAACACGAGGATGCGCCGGGCCTCGCCAAGCTCACCAAGGTGCGCGAGGGCGAGAAGAAGCCCGGCCGCCGCCGCGTCTCGATTCTGGTCGGCAACGGCGGCCTCTACTATCCGCAGGAGATGCGGCGCGGCGCCGACGGCGCGATGACCGGCTTCGCGTGGCCCGAGATGCTGGTCGAGGTCTACGAGCTGTTCGCGGCGGGCAAGGCGGAGGAGGCGGAAGACCTGTTCGACCTCTACCTGCCACTGGTGCGGCACGAGGTGCAGCCGGCGATCGGCCTCGCGCTGCGCAAGGAAGTGCTGTTCCGGCGCGGCGCGATCAAGAGCCCGAAGCAGCGCGCGCCCGGATCGTCGCTGACGGCAACGGACAAGACAGAACTCGACAACTTGATCAAGCGCATGGAACGTCGCCTCGCCGCGTCTGGACGCGGTGCGAAGCTGGCGGCGGAGTAAAGGGAACATGGCCGACTACGATTTGATTGTACGCAACGCCAAGATCGTCACCGAAGACCGCACGATGGACGGCGACATCGCCGTCAAGGGCGGCGTGATCGCCGCGGTCGAACCTGGCATCAAGGGCAAGGGCACGCGCGAGATCGATGCCGGGGGCAAGTTCGTCCTGCCGGGCGGCATCGACAGCCACGCCCATATCGAACAGAAGTCGGGCTTCGGCATCATGTGCGCCGACGACTTCTACTCGGGCACCGTGTCGGCAGTGTTCGGCGGCACGACGACGGTGATCCCGTTCGCCGCCCAGCATCGCGGCAAGTCTCTGCGCCAGGTGGTGAACGACTATCACGAGGCCGCCACGCCCAAGGCCGTCATCGACTACTCGTTTCACCTGATCGTCACCGATCCCACGCCGCAGGCGCTGGGCCAGGACCTGCCGGCGCTGATCAAGGACGGCTACACCTCGTTCAAGATCTACATGACCTACGACGCCATGAAGGTGAGCGACTACCAGATGCTCGACATCCTGGCGATCGCCCGCCGCGATGGCGCGCTGGTGATGGTGCATGCCGAGAACCACGACATGATCCAGTGGCTGGCCCATCACCTGGTCGAGCAGGGTCATGTCGCGCCGAAGTTCCACGCCATAGCCCATGCACGCGTAGCGGAAGCCGAGGCCACCAACCGCGCGATCTCGCTGGCGCGCCTCGTCGATGCGCCGATGCTGATCGTGCACGTGTCGGAGATCGAGGCGATCGAGACCATCCGTCAGGCGCAGAAGAAGGGCCTCA
>CAIMEE010000438.1 GCA_903839865.1 Enhydrobacter aerosaccus
CCGCTGGGCGCGCTCGACAAGCAGCTGCGCGAGAACCTTCAGCTGGAGATGCGCCGCCTGCATGCCGATCTCGGCATCACCTTCATCTACGTGACGCACGACCAGGAGGAAGCGCTCACGATGTCGGACCGCATCGCCGTCATGAACGAGGGCCTGGTGGCCCAGATCGGCAGTCCGGAAGATCTCTACGATCGTCCGACCAGCCGCTTCGTGGCGGGCTTCATCGGTGAGTCGAACTTTCTGCCGGCGACCGTCCGGGGCATGGAAGACGACGTGGTCGTGGCCGAATGCGAAGGCTCGGTCATCCGCGCGCTCTGCCCGGCCCGGCACACGAGCGGCGACAAGGTCACGCTGACCACACGTCCCGAGCGCCTGCGCTTCGCCGACACCGCGGGCGGCCCGGCCGATACGCGCAACCGCATGAGCGTGACGGTCACGGAAGCCGTATTCGCGGGCGAGCGCTGCCGCTACATGCTGCAGGCGGCCGACGGTGCCGTGATCGTCCTGAAAGAACCATCGAGCGCTTCCATTCGCCGCCGCGCGGTCGGCGAGCGCACCGAGATCGCCTGGTCCGTCGCGGACACGATTCTTGTCTGAGCTGGCGCATCCCTCCAACCTTTCGGGGACGGCTGCGCGCCGTCCGGCCTTTTCCCTGACGTCGCGCGAGGTCGTGCCGGTCCTGCTGGTGGCTCCCCTCGTCGTCTACATGGTGGTGCTGTACGCGCTGCCGGTCGTGGCCATGCTGTTGCGCAGCGTCAACGAACCGACCTGGTCCCTCGACCATTTCCGCGAACTCCTGGACGACTCGGTGTTCCTCAACACCCTGGTCAACACGCTCTACACGGCCGCGATCGTCTCCGTCGGCACGCTCGTGCTGGGCTATCCCGTTGCACTCGCGCTGGTCCGCACCCGGAAGCTGGCGCCGCTGATCCTGGTCATCATCCTGCTGCCGTTCTGGACAAGCGTGCTGGTGCGCTCCTACGCCTGGATGGTGCTGCTTGGGCGTCATGGGCTGATCAACGAGGCGCTGATGGCCAGCGGCTTGATCGACCGGCCCCTGCGCATCCTCAACACGTCGCTCGCCACCTACATCGGCATGATCCACATCCTGCTGCCGTACATGATCCTGCCGATCGCCAATGCGCTCAGGCAAATCGATCCCTCCCTCGCGCGCGCCGCCGCAGGGCTGGGCTCGCCGCCGTGGAGGACCTTCCTGCAGATCACCCTGCCGCTCTCGGTACCGGGCGTCGCGGCGGGCGGCTTGCTCGTCTTCGTCCTATCGCTTGGCTTCTACATCACGCCTGCGATGCTGGGCGGCCCGCGCGACATCACGCTCTCGATGCTGATCGCCATCCAGGTCGATCAGCTCAACTGGGCCTACGCCGCCTGCCTGTCTGCCGTACTTCTGGCGACCGCACTCGTCGTCATCGCAGTCTTCCGCCGCCTGCCCGGCATCGGCAACGCCTTCAAGATGAGCGCGCGATGAGGTCGATCCTGCCCTCGAGTGTGGTCGGGCTGATCCTGCTGTTTCTCGCCTTTCCAATCATCGTCGTGCTGGCCGTTTCCTTTTCATCGGCGACCTACCTGACGTTTCCGCCGCCCGCCCTAAGCCTGAAATGGTACCGCGCCTATTTCAGTGCCGAGAATTGGCTCGCTCCCACCTGGCTCAGCATCTGGGTTGCGGCCTGCACGGTCGTCCTGTCGACCGTGCTGGGCACCCTGGCAGCCCTCGGCCTTGCTCGTCTGCCGCGGCCGCTCAAGATTCTCGTCTCGGGCTTGATCCTGTCGCCGCTGATCGTACCGGTGATCGTGGTCTCGATCGGCGTCTACTATGCATTCTCCAAGTATGGGCTGGTCGGCCAGCCGATCGCGCTCGTCCTCGCGCACACCTCGCTCGCCGTGCCCTTCGTCGTCACCAGCGTGACGGCCACGCTCGCCGGCATCGATCCTCGCCTAGAGCAGGCAGCTCTCAGTCTCGGCGCCACGCCGCGCGGCACGTTCTTTCAGGTGACCCTGCCGCTGATCCAGCCCGGCGTGATCGTGGGCGCACTGTTCGCCTTCATCACCTCGTTCGACGAACTGATCGTGGCGCTGTTCCTGTCGGGCCAGGGCGCGGTCACGCTGCCGCGCCGCATGTGGGAAGACCTGCGCTACGCGATCGACCCTACGATCGCCGCCGTCTCGACGCTCACGATCGTGCTGACCGCCGCCCTACTCGGCGCCGCGCACTATCTGCGCAAGCGCTCCGAGCAGAACCGCACGCTGGTTACTTCTTCAGCGCCTTGACGGCCGCCAGCGTGTTCTCGACGTGCTTGTCAGGATTGCGGTCGGCATAGGTGTAGACGATCTTGCCCTCGCTGCTGATCACGTAGGAGATCCGGTCGGAGATGCCGATCGAGCCCACGCGAATCAGCGCAGAGTCATACGCCTTGATGACCTTGAGATCGGGATCGGCGGCGACCGGGAACTTCGAGCCGCATTCCTGCAGCGAGAACTTGTGCAGCGTGTCGATGCTGTCGGCCGACATGCCGATCAGCGTGGCGCCCGCTTCCTTGTAGCTGGCCGCCGCCTCGGCGAACTCGTGCGCCTCGGCGGTACAGCCGGTCGTGAAGGCCTTCGGGAAGAAGTAGAGCACGACCGGCCCCTTCTTCAGCGCATCGGCGAGCGAGAAGGCGAACTCCTCGCCGCCCAGGGTCGCCTTGGCCGTGAAATCGGGCGCGGCATCGCCCGGCTTCAGCGCCGCGAAGGACGGCGCCGCGAAGACCGAGCCGAGCAGCAGGGCGAGAATGGCAGTACGCTTCATGGGGATCTCCGCCAATTGGATGTGAGGCGGCGATCATAGCGGCGATAAGCCGGGAAGCCCGTCACAAGCTGTTGATGCCCTTGGCGTAGGTCGATGGCACGACGCTCTTCACGGATTGTGCACGCTTGGAGAGCCAATAGGACTGCGCCGGCGGCACCGAGGCGAAGTTCTTGTCGACGCCCAGTTTCTGCGCCGCATCCATCGGCCAGTTGGGATTGTACAAAAGTTCGCGCGCCAATGCGATCAGGTCGGCGCGGCCCTCCTGCAGGATCTGCTCGGCCTGGTCGGCATGCACGATCAGCCCGACCGCCATGCTCAAGATGTCGGCATCCTTGCGCAGCCGCTCGGCGTACGGAACCTGATAGCCATAGGTGACCGGCCCCGTGCTGACGACCGGCGCGCCGCGCATGCCGCCCGAGCTGCAGTCGATCACGTCCACGCCCAGCGGCTTGATGATCTTCGCGAGCGCCACGCTCTGGTCGGGTCCCCAGCCCGCATCGTCCTCGACCGAGAAGCGCACGAACAGCGGCTTCGACGCCGGCCAATGCGCGCGCACGCTTTCCACGACCTCGATGGCGAAGCGCATGCGGTTCTGCTCGCTGCCGCCATACTCGTCGTTGCGCGTGTTGGAGAACGGGGAGAGGAACTGATGGATCAGGTAGCCGTGCGCCATGTGCAGGTCGAGCACCTCGAAGCCCGCCTCGTGCGCGCGCCGCGCGCCCTGCCCCCAGCGCTCGATCACTTCCGGGATCTCCGCGCGCGTGAGCGCCCGCGGCGTCGGATCGCTCGCGGGATTGTTCATCGCGCTCGACGACACGAGTTCCCAGCCCTCCCAGTCCCAGACGTCCGGCGAGTTGACGAGCGGCGCGCCGCCTTCCCACGGCCGGAAGCGCCGCGCCTTGCGGCCGGAATGTCCGAGCTGGATGCCCGGCACGGAATTGTGCAGTTTGATGAAGTCGACGCAGCGCCTGAGGCCCGGGATATGCGCATCGTCCCAGATGCCGAGATCGCCCACAGTGCCGCAGCCGCGACGCTCGACCTTGGTCGATTCCATGATCACGAGGCCCGCGCCGCCCGCCGCATATCGGCCCGCGTTCATCAGGTGCCAGTCGGTCGCGAAGCCCTTCTCGGCCGCATATTGATGCATGGGCGCCACCACCACGCGGTTCTTCAGGGTCACGTCGCGGATGGAGATCGGTTCAAACAGCATCGGCGACATGTATAATCCTCCCTATGACCGCGACTTTTCTGGATCGTTACGACGATCTCTATCTGCGCCGCATCCTGCGCGAGACGAAGACTATCGCGATGGTCGGCCTGTCGGCCAACTGGAATCGCCCCAGCTATTTCGCGGCGAAGTATCTGCTCGATCGCGGCTACAAGGTCATGCCGGTCAATCCCGCCGCCCGGGGCCAGGAGATCCTGGGCCAGAAGGTGTACGGATCACTCGACGAGCTGCCGGTGAAGGCTGACATGGTCGACATCTTCCGCAACTCCGAAGCGGCCGGCCCGATCACCGATGAGGCAATCAAGCATGGCGCCAAGGTCGTATGGATGCAGATCGGCGTCGTGAACGAAGCTGCCGCCAAGCGCGCCGAGGATGCGGGCCTGAAGGTCGTGATGAACCGCTGCCCCAAGATCGAACACAGCCGCCTCGCCGGCACGATCGAATGGCACGGCATCGCCAGCGGCGTGATCACGAGCCGGAAGCGCGTCCTATGACAACGGCGAGGTCCTTCGCTACGCTCAGGACGACAACAATCATTCTGTCATCCTGAGCGCAGCGAAGGATCTCATCCCAATGAAATTCGGCGTCTTCGATCACATGGACCGCGCGGGCGGCGGGCTCGGGCGGCAGTTCGAGGATCGCCTCAGGCTGATCGAGCTCTACGAGAAGAGCGGCTTCCACGCCTATCACCTGGCCGAACATCACGCGACGCCGCTCGGCATGGCGCCCTCGCCGTCGGTCTTCCTCGCGGCCGTCGCGCAGCGCACCAGGACGCTGCGCTTCGGGCCGCTGGTCTACACGGTGAACCTCTATCATCCGCTGCGCCTGATCGACGAGATCTGCATGCTCGACCAGATGAGCAACGGCCGCCTGGAGCTGGGCGTCGGCCGCGGCATCTCGCCTTATGAGGTCGGCTACTACGGCATCGATCCCGCGACCGGCCCGGAGCGTTTCGCCGAGGCACTCGACGTCATCCTGAAGGGCCTCACCGAGAAGGTGCTCAATCACGACGGCAAGTACTTCACCTACAGGAACGTGCCGATGGAGATGGTTCCGGTGCAGCGTCCCTATCCGCCACTGTGGTATGGCGCGAACTCGCTCGAAAGCGCCGATCGTCTCGCGAAGCTCGGCAGCAATGCTGTCGTCGGCATGAAGGCCGAGGGCGTCGGCCAGTTCTCCGCACGCTATCGCGCCGCCTGGAAAGCGCTCGGGCGCCTCGAAGCCGAAATGCCCATGATCGGCCTCAGCCGCCACATCTTGGTCGGCGACACCGACAAGGAAGCACAGAGCGCCGCCAGGCGCGCCTTCGCGCTCTGGTACGACGCACTCATTCACCTCTGGCGCGCCAATGGCGTCGGCCTGCCGCGCCAGATGATTCCCGCCGAGTTCGAAGCGGCCCTCGACGGCGGCTATATCGTCGCCGGCTCGCCCGCGACGGTCCGTGAACGGCTGAAGCGTGACAATGATGTTGCAGGCATCAACTACTGCCTCTGTCGCCTTGCCTTCGGCGATCTCTCGTTCGAGGAATCCGCGCACTCGGTCGACCTGTTCGCCCGAGAGGTCATGCCGGCGCTCTGACATGTCCGCACCGGCCCGCGCGGCGCTTGCGATCTTCATTGTCGCCGCGGCGATCAGGCTGTTCGCGGTCTGGCACACCACCGACGACCCGATGCTCGACATCGACCAGAGCGAATATCTCGCCCTCGCGCAGAACCTGCACGCCCATGGCGTGCTGTCCTACGGCCGGCCTGATCATTGGGGCGACGCCGGCATGTTGGACGCTCCCGGCCCCTATGAGCCGACCGCCGCACGGGCGCCGCTTTATCCGGCCGTCATCGCGCTCTTCTGGCGCACGTCGGCGGCGCCGATCTTCGAGGTGCGCGTCCTGCAGGCACTGCTGGGCGCCGGCGTCGCGCTGCTCGTTTTCCTGACCGCCTTGCGGCCGTTCGGCCTTCGCGCCGCGACCCTGGCCGGTGCGGCCATGGCGCTGGCACCCGCCAGCATTGCGCTCAGCAGCTCGCTCTATGCCGAGAGCCTTTGCATCTTCCTCCTGACGCTCGCGACGTGGCTGTGGGGCCGGCAGCAGGGCGTGCTGGCGGGCATCGCCTTCGGCGCAGCCGCGCTCGCGCGCGCCGTGGTGTTCCCTTTCTTCGCAGCCCTCGCTCTGCTCGCGCTCATCTGGCGCTTCAATCGCTCCCTGCACCTCACGATCGTGCTGTGCGCAGTGCTAGTCATTGCGCCCTGGACGATCCGCAACATGGCGACGCAACACCGGTTTGTCCCCGTGGCGACGCTGGGCTGGGGAGCAAACCTGTTCCTGGGCACGGTCGACACCCAATACGGCAAAGACACGGTATGGACCGCTGTCGACCGCGAACCCGTCTACCGCGCGATCCAAGAGTCGTCGATGTCGGAGGTCGAGGCGGAAAAGCGCCTGTTCGATGCGGCCGTCACGCGCATTGCCGCCGACCCGCTGCTCTGGCTGGGCGTAAGGCTGCGCCAGTATCCGCGGCTCTTCGTCCAATCCCCGGCTTTCCTCTATCCGCTCCTGCCGCTGCCGACACTTATCATCCGCATCGTCTATCTCGTCGGCACGGTCGCATTCCTTGGACTCGCATTATGGGGAATGGCGGTCGCCCTTCTCCGCTGGCCCGACAGCTATCACATCGCCGCCTTTCCGTTGTTCGTCCTCGTCGCGCAACTCCCGTTCCTGACTGACGAGCGCTATGGTCTGCCGATGGCGCCCATGCTCGTCGTGTTCGCCGCCTTCGCTCTGTCACACAAGAGTAAACTGCAGAGAGCATGAGGTATGCGCCAATGCGCACGCTTATTGTCGCAAAGTTGCGTATAATATCGACCAACAACCCTCGCTGACAAAAAGCAAAAATGAAATTCGGCATCTTCGACCACCTCGATCGCTCGGGGCCTGACGCTGAGCGTCAATACGAAGAACGCCTGCGCCTGATCGAGCTCTACGAATGGGCGGGCTTCCACGCCTATCATGTGGCCGAGCATCACGGCACGCCGCTCGGCATGGCGCCCTCGCCCGGCCTTTTTCTCTCCGCCGTCGCCCAACGCACAACGACGCTCCGGTTCGGCCCACTGGTCTATCCGCTCGGTCTCTATCATCCGCTGCGCCTGGCCGAAGAGATCTGCATGCTCGACCAGATGAGCGGCGGCCGGCTGGAACTCGGCGTCGGCCGCGGCGCGTCGCCCTATGAGGCGGCTTTCTTCGGTGTCGATCCCAAGACCACGGCCGAGCGCTTCGATGAAGTGCTGGCGATCGTCCTGAAGGGACTGGTCACCGGCCGGCTCAACCACCACGGCAGGCATTTCACCTTCGACAACGTGCCGCTCGAAGCGACGCCCGTGCAGAAGCCGCATCCGCCGCTGTGGCACGCCTCGCGCTCGCTCGAGAGCGCGCCGCGTCTCGCCGGCGAGGGCTGCAACGTGGCGCTCAGCCTGCCGACCAAGGACGCCGCCGCCTTCTGCGCCGCCTACCGTGCGGCCTGGACGGTGCTCGAGCGCGATCCCCACGAAATGCCGTTCCTTGCCAACACGCGCAACGTCGTGGTCGGCGACAACGATCGTGAGACGATCGCCATCGCCAAGCGCGCCTTCAAGGTCTGGTACGATTCGCTGGTCCACCTGTGGCGCGCGCACGACGTGGCGTTGCCGCAGCAGATCTTCCCGTCGGAGTTCGAGGAGGCCGTGGCCCAGGGCTATGTCGTGGCGGGCTCGGTCGGCCGCGTGCTCGAACAGATGCGCGACGACATCGGCAAGACCGGCATCAACTACGCGCTCTGCCGCTTCGCCTACGGCGATCTCTCGTTCGAGGAGTCCGCGCGCTCGGTCCGCCTGTTCTCACGCGAGGTCATGCCGGAACTCAGCCCCGGCGAAGGCACCGACAGCAACGCGCGCCTGCCCGCCAGCGTCGTCGACCGCATGGGCCAGTACGGCACCGAATCCGACGTCGATATCGCCTTTCCGTTCCGCTGACGACTCCGCGCCGGGAGCTCGCCACTAAAGGCGGATGTGAATTCGCCGAAATAGCGATCATCGTCTTCCGGACCGCGAGCCTCCGGCTCGCTCAAGATCGGGAGGCGAGCGGGAGGCTCCCGGTCCAAAAGAGCATGATCAAAAACTGCATTGACAAACAATGCGTAATACGCAATATCTCCTTGCGGGGACCCGGACCCGTCAAGCGCGGGGGCCACGGGACACGCCAGACTGTGGGCTGGATCGAGGGAGGTGAGGGTAGTTTCCATTTATTGAAATGGGCTTCCCGTTAACCCACTGAATTCACACAGTTTCAAAAATCAGCGCCATTAAATTCCCATTTGTTTAATGGGAGGACGTGGACCCCAGACACGACAAAGCCGGCGATGGTGGGGCCACCGCCGGCTCCGTCGAGAGGGCGAAGTTCAGGTCGCCCGGGGAGAAATAGCGACGAACCTCGTCATCCCCTCCCGAAAGACTTTCATCAGCACGGGCTTCTTGGAGTCCTTGCCTTCCTTGAGCTGCGCCGACGCCTCCTGTGGCGACGTCACCGGCGTGCGGCCCACCTGCTGGAGCACGTCGCCGGTGCGCAGGCCCTGCTCTTCGGCCGGGCTGCCGGTCTCGACACCCGCGATCAGCACACCCTTGATCTCGTTCTTGAGACCGAGCTGCTGGCGCGTCTCCGGCGTCAACGGCGCGAGCGAGACGCCGTAGGACGTCGGCTCCTTGGCCGCCTCGGACTTGGCGGTGTCCGCCTTGGCCTGCTTGGTGGCCCTGGACTCGCTGTCGCCGAGCTTGGCGTTGACCGTCATGTCCTTGCCGTCGCGCACCAGGGCGATCTTCACCGTCGAGCCGGGCTCGGCGCCGCCGATCGTCCGCGTGAGATCGCGCACAGTGTCGATGTTCTTGCCGTCGACGCTCTTGATCACGTCGCCCGACTGGATGCCGGCTTTCAGGGCCGAGCTGTCCGGTTCGACCTGGGCCACGAGGGCGCCAGAGGTCGAGCCGAGCGACAGGCTGCTCGCGATCTCATCCGTTACCGGCTGGATCTGAACTCCAAGCAGCCCGCGCTCGACCCGCCCATGTTCCTTGATCTGGGCGACCACCGGCTGGGCGAGGCTGGCGGGAATGGCGAAGCCCAGCCCGATGCTGCCGCCGGTCGGCGAGAAGATCGCGGTGTTGATGCCAATGACCTTGCCGTCGAGATCAAACAGCGGGCCACCGGAGTTGCCGCGGTTGATTGCGGCGTCGGTCTGGATGTAGTCGTCGAACGGACCCGACTGGATGTCGCGGCCGCGCGCCGACACGATGCCGGTCGTCACGGTGCCGCCGAGACCGAACGGGTTGCCGACCGCCATCACCGACTGGCCGACGCGGATCTTCGTCGCGTCGCCGAACTCGACGTACGGCAGCGGCTTGTCGGCCTTGACCTGCAGGACCGCGAGATCGGTCTTGGCGTCGGCGCCCAGGAGCTTGGCCGGGAACTTGCGGCCGTCCGCCAGGGTGACGGTGATCTTCTCGGCATTGCCCGCCACGTGGTTGTTCGTGACGATGATGCCGGACGGATCGACGATGAAGCCCGTGCCCACGGCCTGCTGCTTGGGCTGCGGCCGCTTCTGGACCTGGCCCTGCTGGCCGAAGCGCTCGGCGAACTGGCGCATGAACTCTTCCATCTGCGACTGGCCGGGCGACTTCTCGTCGCCGGACATCTTCATCTCGTCGTCGCCCGCACCCGCCTTAAGGGTGACGGCCACGTTCACGACGGCCGGCGTCACCTTGGCAGCGAGGTCGGCGAAGTCATGGGTCGCTTCGCCCGCGATGGCGGGGGTCGTGATCAGCATCGGGGCAACGAGGGCGGGGGCGGTCAGCGCTGTGGTCAGCACCAGTGCCGCTAAGAGCTTCTTGGTCTTGGTCATTGGAAACCTCCTGTTTGAACTCGCAGGAGACATATGGGCCCCACCCCATGGCGCCCCCATGGCCGGAACATTGAATGTTTGTATAGTTGGCCCCGGAGCGTCCGGGGCTAAAAAGGGCCTGCAAAACAAGGACTAACGTGAAAATTCTCCTCGTCGAGGACGACAAGCAGATCGCCGACTACGTGGCCAAGGGGCTGCGCGAGAAAGGCCATGTCGTCGATCGTGCAGATAACGGGCGCGACGGACTCTATCTCGCCACGGGAGAACGCTACGAGGTGATGATCGTGGACCGCATGCTGCCGCACATGGACGGGCTGTCGCTGGTCAAGGCCGCGCGGGCCGCGGGCACGAAGACGCCGGTGCTGTTCCTCACGACGATGGGCGGCGTCGACGATCGCGTGGCCGGCCTCGAGGCGGGCGCCGACGATTATCTCGTGAAGCCGTTCGTGTTCGCGGAGCTGCTCGCCAGGGTAAGCGCCCTCGCCCGCCGCCCGCCGATAGTCGAGACGACGCATCTCAGTGTCGGCGATCTCGACATCGATCTGCTTTCACGGAACGTCACGCGCGGCGGCAAGCGCATCGAGCTGCTGGCGCAGGAATTCAAGATCCTCGAGTACCTGATGCGGCATGCGGGCGAGGTCG
>CAIMEE010000439.1 GCA_903839865.1 Enhydrobacter aerosaccus
ATCTGCCGCCGCCGGAGTTCTCCATCGAGGCGCCGCCGCCCAAGCCGCCCGAACCGCCGAAACCCAAGCCGGTGCCGCCGAAGGTCGTGCAGCAGCCGCCTCCGCCGTCGCCCGCGCCGCCGGCGGAGGCGCAGGCCAGCAGCGCACCGATCGCGCCGCGCGCGGCAGGCCCTCAAACGGTGAACGCCTCGCAGGTCGGCGTCCTGACGCCGGCGTCGCCGATCTATCCGACGCGCTCGAAGCGCGCGGGCGACCAGGGCGCCGTCATGGTGAAGGTACTGGTCGATACCAGCGGTCGCCCCTCGCAGGTCATCCTGCAGACGTCCTCAGGACATCCCGAACTCGACGAAGCTGCCCTCAGCGGCGTGCGGGCCGCGCGCTTCCGGCCGTTCATTGATGCCGGCGTCGCCCAACCTGTGTGGGTTCTCTATCCGATCAAATTCGAGTTGAAGTAACGAGGTCAGTCATGGGTGATACTTCCGCTTTGGGCTTCGGGCACTTCCTCAGCGAGTCCGACCCGGTCATTCGCGCCTTGCTGGTCGTGCTGGCGCTGATGTCGGCGATCTCCTGGTACCTGATCGTCATGAAGGGCATCAGCCAGATCATCCGCCAGCGCCGCAGCGCGCAGTTCCTCGCTCACTTCTGGAGCGCCACTTCGCTCGAAGCTGTGCAGAAGGAGCTGAACGTGCAAGGCGTGCACGAACCGTTCGGCCATCTCACCGCGCACTCGATCCATGCCCAGGCTCATCACGAGCGCTTCGGCGCCGCCAAGCTCGAGGAGGCGGGCAGCCAGCAGGAATTTCTCACGCGCACCATCAAGAAGGTGCTCGACGAGGAGACGACGGTGCTCGAGAACGGCCTCACCATGCTGGCGACGGTGGGGGCGACCGCTCCCTTCATCGGCCTGTTCGGCACGGTATGGGGAGTCTATCACGCGCTGGTCGCGATCGGCATGACCGGCTCCGGCATGCTCGACAAGGTGGCGGGTCCCGTGGGCGAGGCGCTGATCATGACCGGCATCGGCCTGGCCGTCGCCCTGCCGGCGGTGATGGGCTACAACTGGCTCACTCGTTCGAACCGCGTGCTGACGGCCAAGCTCGATGCTTTCGCCTTCGAGCTGCTGACCTTTCTGTCGATGGGCCGGGCTCTACAGTCGGGTGCCGGCGGACGGCGCGTCGGCCCGGCGCCGGGCCCCGCGGCTCACGCCGCCGTGAAGTAGGGAGACCGAGCCATGGCATTTGCAAGCTTCGACCGGAACAAGTCCTCCTCGGCCCCGATGGCCGAGATCAACATGGTGCCGCTGATCGACGTGGTGCTGGTGCTGCTGGTGATCTTCATCGTCACCGCGCCGCTGCTCACCAATGCCGTCAAGCTCGACTTGCCCAAGGCCACGTCGCAAACCGATGTCCAGAAGCCAGAGAAGATCGATTTCGCTATCGACAGCGAGGGACAGTTGTTCTGGAACGGCGAACGCATCAGCCGTGAGGACGCGGCGGCCAAATTCGTCGAGGAAGGCCAGAAGCGACCGCAGCCTGCCGTCTACCTGCGCGCCGACCAGGCTGTGGCCTACCGCTACGTGGCCGAGATGCTGGCCGACGCGTCCAAGGCTGGCCTCAGCAAGGTTGCCTTCGTCAGCGAGCCCGCAAAGTAGCTCTCTATCGCAGAGGAGAACCCATGGCGGACACCATCGAAATAGGCATTCTCTTCTTTCCCGACGTCACGCAACTCGACGCAATGGGTCCGGCCCAGGTCCTGAGCCGTCTGCCGAGCGCCAGGTTGCACATGATCTGGAAGAGCCGGGAACCGGTCACCACCGATTGCGGTTTCGCCGTTGTCCCAACCACGACCTTTGCCGACTGCCCTCAGCTCGACGTGATCTGCGTGCCGGGCGGCGTCGGCCAGGTCGCGCTGATGAACGACGAGGAGACGCTCGGCTTTCTGCGCCGGCAGGCCGAGGCGGCGCGCTACATCACCTCCGTTTGTACGGGCTCGCTCGTTCTCGCCGCGGCGGGATTGCTCACGGGCTACCGCGCCGCCTGCCACTGGTCGGTGCGTGACGAGTTGACGGCGTTCGGTGCCGTGCCGGCCGCCGAGCGTGTGGTGCGTGACCGTAACCGTTTCTCGGGCGGCGGCGTGACCGCGGGCATCGATTTCGGCCTCAGTCTTGCGGCGGAACTGGCAGGAGAAAGGACCGCCAAGGCGATCCAGCTCATGATGGAATACGATCCCCATCCGCCGTTCGACTCCGGCAGTCCGGAAAAAGCCGGCCCCGAACTTGTTGCCCTCTACAGGGAGCGCACTTCGGGCATGATGGCCAGACGTCGTGAGGAAAACCAGAGAGCCGCCGCAAGGGTCGGCGCCTCGGGAACCCGCTGACGGCGCCGATGCCGCTTCTGGCGGCGGCCAGGCTGCCGCCGCCAAGGCGCTTCCTACTCTGCTAGAGAAGCTGCAACGCGATCATGATCATGCCGACGACGGATACTGCCCACGATACGGTGCGCAGCCACGGAACGCCGACAAGATAGATGACCGAGTAGGCGACACGCGCCCAGAAGAAGGTCATCGCACCCATCGCCGTCATTGCGTTGGCCTTGTTCGCCGCCACCGCGATAAGCACCAGCGGGATGAACAGGATCATGTTCTCGACCATGTTCAGGTGCGCACGCTTGGCGCGGCCCGCCACGCCCGGCATTTCGCCCAGGCCTTCGCGATTCCCGGCGAGCGCAGGCAAGCCGACCGAGAAGTTGGCGAGGGTTGCGGCCACAAGAACCTGCACAAAGGTCAGGATCGTCGAAAACAGAAGATACTTGAGATCTGGGCTCATCATTTCTCTCCCCTACTTGGTTCCGAACAGGCGGTCGCCTGCATCGCCCAAGCCGGGAACAATATACCCGTGATCGTTAAGTTTCGCATCGACGGCGGCTGTGAATACCGGCACGTCGGGATGGACTTCGGCGAAGGCGCGCGCGCCGGTCTCGGCCGCCAGGATACAGATGAACCGGATGCGCCGCGCGCCCGTCTCCTTCAGGCGATCGACTGCAGCAATCGCCGAATGCGCGGTCGCGAGCATGGGATCGCAGACGATTACGTCGCGGTCGGTGACGTCGCCCGGCAGCTTGAAGTAATACTCCACCGCCTGCAGCGTCTTGGGGTCGCGATAGAGGCCGACATGGCCCATG
>CAIMEE010000440.1 GCA_903839865.1 Enhydrobacter aerosaccus
GCGCTCGAATATCTCGCCATGGTGACGCCGATCCATCCCAAGGCCTATCGCGAGAAGGTTGGCCCCGAGGGCTTCTCGGCCAAGCCGATCGGCGCCGGTCCTTACAAAATCGCCAGGAACGTGCAGGGCCAGGAAATCGTCTTCGAGCGCTTCGAGGAGTATTGGGCGGGTTCGCCCAAGGGCAAGCCTGCAATCAAGACGCTGCACGTGCGCTTCGTGCCCGACCTCGCGACCGAGGTGACCAATCTCCTCGCCAAGCAGACCGACTGGATCTGGAATATCAATCCCGATCAGATGGGCCAGATCAACAAGATGCCGCACCTGCAGGCCGTCCAGCAGGAATCGATGCGCATCGGATACCTCTCGATCGACGCCGCCGGCCGTACGGGCAAGGACAATCCGCTGACCAAGCTCAAGGTGCGCCAGGCGATCTGGCACGCCGTCAATCGCAAGGAATTCGCCGACAAGCTGGTGCAGGGCGGCAGCCGCGTGCCGCCGGCGCCGTGCTTCCCCAGCCAGTTCGGCTGCGATGCCAATGCCACCATGAAATACGACTACGATCCCAAGAAGGCCAAGGCATTGCTCGCAGAAGCGGGCTACCCCGACGGTTTCGAGATCGAGATGCTGACCTACGTGACGCCGACCTCCTGGCCGGCGGCGGTCCAGAATTATCTGGCCGCGGTTGGCATCAAGGCCAAGATCAACCAGCTCCAGGTGGCGCCCGCGATCCAGCGCGCGCAGAAGGGCGAGGCACCGCTCTACATGGGCAGCTGGGGCAGCTACTCGATCAACGACGTCTCGGCGATCCTGCCGGTGATGTTCGGCAAGGACGCCCTCGACAACTACTCGAAGGACCCCGAGCTTGAAAAGCTGATCGCCGAGGGCGGCAGCACCGCCGACAAGGAGGTGCGCGCCAAGTCCTACTCCGCCGCCGTGAAGATCGCGACCGAGCAGGCCTACTGGCTGCCGATCAACACCTACGTGAACGCCTACGCCTTCTCGAAGGAACTCGACTTCAAGACCTATCCCGACGAGCTGCCGCGCTTCTACTTCGCGAAGTGGAAGTAGCCAAAAGACGTGTCGACACCCTTTACGCTCCGATTGAGGGTAGAGGGTGTCGCGCGTTTCGGGAGAGTTTGGACAAGCGCCGTGCGTCGGCGCCGATCTCGCGCACCAGCCAGTCCGCAAACATGCGAACCGCGCGCCGTGTCCTGTCGCTTCGCCGGTACATGACGAAATAGGCGCCGGCGCTGATGCGCTTGCCGTCGAACGGGATGACCAGCTTCGCCGACGCCGGCGCATCCCAGACGAGGGGATCGATTCCCAGCATGACGCCGCGTCCGGCGGCCGCGGCATCGAGCGCGGCAGGAATGGTGTCGAACGACAGGCCGGTGCGGGTCCTGAGGTCGGTTCGCCCGTAGGATTCGAACCAGCGCCGCCATCCGTCCGGCCGTGCCGAGGCGTGTATCAGGGTGGCGCGTGCGAGGTCGTCGAGGTTGGCAATTTTCTTCGCGACCGCCCGCGTGCAGAGGGGAACGGCATTCAGGTCCAGGAGCTTGCGGGACACCAGAGTGGCCGACGGGCGATGAACGTTGCGGATGGCGACGTCGACCTTGTTGTCGCTGAAATCGGCGAGGGCGTTTCTGGTATCGATCTCGATGGAAATCGGCGTTCGCGCCCGGGCGCAGAGGGCCTCGAAACGCTCCAGCCGGGGGATCAACCAGACGCTGGTGAACAACGGCAGCGCACTCACCCGCAGCACCGAGTCGACGGCCTTGTCGCGCGCCCCTGCCGTGGCCTTCTCGATCGTCGCGAAGCCGCGGCTGAGGTCGCGGAACAGGGTCTTGCCCAGCGGCGTCAGGCGAACCTGGCGGGTCGCGCGGGTAAAGACGGCAGCGCCGATCCAGTCTTCGAGCGCCCTGACCTGGTGGCTGACGGCCGACGCCGTGACGCCGAGCTCGGCGGCGGCGTCGCGGATGCTCTCGTGGCGCGCGGCGGCGGTGAAGGCGCGCAGGGTGGAAAAAGCGGGCTGGTCCGATCGGCTCATCGGCATAGCTGAGCATGGCTCAGCTATCGTGAAAAGGACTCATGAAGGGAACGCCGGTCGATAGCGGTAAGGACGGGGACTAGCCCCCGTCACAGCAAAGGTGTTCCCATGCTTTCACGTCGCAAATCGTTCGTTGGCGCTGCGTTGCTCCTCAGTTTGCTGCAGGCAGGACCGGTCTCGGCCCAACCGGTCAGCACCGAAAAGTTCGTCGCGGTCGTGGTCATCGCCAAGATCCCGGCCGGTGTTCCCCGCGCGAAGGTCGAGGAAGGGATTGTCGCCTCCGTTCCGACCTACCAGAAGATTCCGGGCCTGGTCCGGAAGTCCTTCACGGTGAGCGACGACAGCTATGGCGGCATGTATTTGTGGGCCGATCGCGCATCCGCGGAGGCGTGGTTTACCCCGGAGTTCGTGGCGAAGGTGAAGGCGCGGTCGGGTGTCGAGCCGCAGATCATTTATTTCGACTCGCCGGTTCAGATCGACAATAGAGCGCCGCGGCCGTGAGCGACGGTAGAACTTGCGATGCTAATTACGCATTGACAAACATTGCGTAATAAGCAATATTGGTTGCTGGCCACCAATCCGCTCTGTCATCCCGAGCGGAGCGAGGGATCTTTACCCAACGGCCGTTAAGGATCACTTGCTGCGCTCGGAATGACAAGAAGTTGGGCTACAAAAAGAGTGATCCACAATTTGTCGTTTCCGCAAGATCACGGGTCCGTAAGTCCTTGGAAAACAACGATTGTGAAACCCGGTCCCGTTAAATTCCCATTTGTTTAATGGGACGGCACCAGCAGGCACTCGACGCCGCCGCCGGGGCGAAGTTTCAAGGCAGGCGTCTCGACCGCACAGCGCGGTTCGGCGATCGGGCAGCGCGGATGGAAGCGGCAGCCCGGCGGAATGTTCGCGGGGTCGGGCAGCGCGTCGCCGAGACCGACGTCGGGCACGCCGAGGCCGGGCTCGGGCGTCAGCACGGAGGCGAGCAGCGCCTGGGTGTAGGGGTGCTCGGGCCGGGCAAAAAGAGTCTCGGTCGGCTGACGCTCGACGAAGCGGCCGAGATACATCACCGCCACGTCGCTCGCGACATGTTCCACGACCGCGAGATTGTGGCTGATGAAAAGATAGGTGAGGCTGAATTCGCGCCGCAGGTCGGCCAGCAGGTTCAGGATCTGCGCCTGCACCGAGACGTCGAGCGCCGAGGTCGGCTCGTCGCACACCACGATGCGTGGCCGCAGCACCAGGGCGCGCGCGATCGCGACCCGCTGGCGCTGGCCGCCCGACAGTTCGGCCGGCAGGCGCGAGCCCTGTTCCTTCGAGAGCCCGACGCGCTCCAGCATCTCCTCGACCTTCGCCGCGATCTCGTCACGGCCGAACGTGCCTTGCGCCACCAGCGGCATCGCCACGATGTCGCTGATCCTGGCCATCGGATTGAGCGAGGCGAACGGGTCCTGGAACACCGGCTGGATCAGCCGCGCGCGTGCCTTGCGGTCCATGGCCACCACGCGCTGGCCCTCGACGGTGATCTCCCCGGAGTCAGGCGACAGCAGGCCCAGGATCAGGCGCGCGAGCGTGGACTTGCCGCAGCCCGA
>CAIMEE010000441.1 GCA_903839865.1 Enhydrobacter aerosaccus
AACAGGAAGCCGCCGCAGCATTCGACGACATGTTCACAAGCCCAGTCCCCGTGCTCACACCACTGGACAGTGTTGAGAACAATGACTGACGTGGCGACCAGGCGTGCCTTACAGGTCAAGGCTGAGCTGCGGCCCGGCGGGCTCCTGGCCAGTTTTGCGATGGACACCGCCTTCTACTTCGCCTAGTTGACGAATCGCGGTGGAGCACGGCAGGATCGGCCAGCGCAAGAGCGACTCGTTCCTGCACGACCTTGAGTGGGCGGCTGCTACGGCCTGTCAGGCGGCAGACGCCGCCGTTGTAACACGCCCCGTCAACGGGCGTGCTGCAACGGCTTGCGGCTTGTCATTCTCGGTTGTTGGAGTTCGCATTGAGTGAGCCCTCCCGGCTTCCGCGGAGGCCGTCTTGATTGGTTTCCACTCTTCATCGAGCGGGTGTTTGGGGGACCCTATCGCGTCGCATGCTGCTGCTCGTACTCGGCTGGCGGGATGTCGCCGAGTGCGGTGTGCAGGCGCTCGTTGTTGAACCAGGCGACGTACTCGACGATCGCGAGTTCGAGCTGGCTGCGGCTGCGCCAGACGCGGTCGCGGATCAGCTCGGTCTTGAAGCTGTCGACGAAGCTCTCGGCCATCGCGTTGTCGTAGGCGTCACCGACCGAGCCGATCGAGGCGAGCACGCCGTGATCGTCGAGCGTCTGGCTGTAGTCGAACGACGTGTACTGGCTGCCGGCGTCGCTGTGATGGACGAGCTGGACGTCAGCTCCGGGCTCGCGCACGGCGAGTGCCATCCGCAGGGCGTCGAGGACAAGGTCGGTGCGCATGTGCGACGCGAACTGCCAGCCGACGATCTGACGGCTGTAGGCGTCGATCACGAACGAGAAGAAGACAACACCCTCCCAGCAGCGCAGGTAGGTGAAGTCGGCGAACCACAGCTGATCGGGCCGACCAGCAGTGAAGTCGCGCTCGACGAGGTCAGCCGGTCTGTACGCGTTCGCGTCCGGGCGGGTAGTGCGCCATGGCTTGCCACGCCGTTTTGCGCCCTGGATGCCGTGCTTGCGCATCAGCCGTTCGACCCGTGCGCGGCCGACCTGCTCGCCCGTGCGGCTGAGCGCCTTCCACATCCGCCAGGAGCCGTAGGCGTAGTAGTTGCGAGCGTGCAGCTCCCGAATCAAGTCGAGCAGCCGCTCGTCCTCGACTGCCCGCCGCGACCGGTGGCCTGTGGCTCGCTGGTAGTAGGCGGACGCCGACACGCCCAGGGTCTTGCAGATCGGCTCGACCCCGAAGCGCGCGCGATGCTCGTCGACGAACACGCTCACCTCGTCCGGTGTGGATCGAGCTCGCTCGCGAAAAACACGCTTGCCGCCTTCAAGATCTCGTTCGCACGACGCAACTCGAAGTTCTCCTTGCGCAGCTTGCGGATCTCTTCCCGCTCCACCGTGGTCAGCGCGTCAGGCCGCCGGCCCTCGTTCGCCTCGACCTGACGGACGTGCTTGCGCAACGTCTCTGACGGGATGCCCAGATCAGCAGCGACATGCGTGATCGGACGCCCCGACTCGAACACCAACCGCGTGGCACGCTCCAACAACTCCACCGGATACTTCCTCGCTCTCGCCATGACCTCGGGCTTCTCCTTCCACCAGGGAAACCCTGGCATCAAAGCCTCCGCCAAACCCGGGAGGGCTCAGCACGGGGGGGGCTCGATCAGCCCTCCTGTCTCTTAACCCGGAGGCGTACTACCCCGACGGCACGCTCGCCTTCGACTACAAGTCCTAGCGCCCCCGACGCGGCCCAGGCGCCACGGCCCCGCGCCGGCGCCGCCACGGTCGCGGCGGCTCCCCGGCTACCATCACCGGGGCGATGAAGCGGTACCACCTCACCACCTACGGGTGCCAGATGAATGCGCACGACTCCGAGCGCATCAAGGGCATGCTGGAGGGGCTCGGCCTGGGCGAGGCGACCGATCAGCACGAGGCCGACCTGCTGATCTTCAACACGTGCACGATCCGCGAGAAGCCCGACCGCCGGTTCGCCGAGCATCTCGCGCAGGCAGCCGCGCTGAAGCGGCGCAATCCCGACACGGTGATCGCCGTCGGCGGCTGCTACGCCGAGGCGCAGAAGCAGCGCCTCTTCGACCTCTACCCG
>CAIMEE010000442.1 GCA_903839865.1 Enhydrobacter aerosaccus
GGTTCATGCTACAAATCCCCCGATCATGAAAGGCTATTTCGGCATCGGCGTGATGGGCGTCAGCAAGGCGATGAATGTCGGGACCCTGTTCCGTACCGCCCACGCCTTCGGCGCGTCCTTCGTCTTCACCGTCAACGCGCAGTACAACAGGCGTGAAGGCGGCCATAGCGACACATCCGACACGCCCTTGTCGGTCCCGACCCATCATTTCAAGGATTTGCAGGACTTTCGCCTGCCTGTCGGCTGCCGGCTGGTCGGCATCGAGATCACCGAGGATGCCATCGCATTGCCGAGCTTCCGGCACCCCCGCCAGGCCGCCTATATCCTGGGCGCCGAGCGGGAAGGCCTGCCGCCCGACCTCCTGGAGCGCTGCGACCATATCATCAAGATTCCCATGCGCTTCTCGGTCAACCTGGGGATCGCGGGCGCCCTGGTCCTCTATGACCGGTTGATCAGCCTGGGCCGCCATGCGCCGCGGCCGGTGGCCGAGGGCGGCCCGACCGAGCCCGTCCCGGTGCCGGTGTTCGGCGACCCGATCTACAAGCGCAAGCACCGCAAGCGCTTGCGCGCGGCGGCCAAGGCGGCGCCATGACCACCTCTTCGAAGATCGCCGTCTTCCTGATCGCGGCAATCATGGTGATCCAGGCCACGGTATTGCACCTCATGGGTCGTGTCTGGATCTGCACCTGCGGCACGATCAAATTCTGGGTCGGCGACATCTGGTCGCCCGAGCTCTCGCAGCAGCTTTTCGACTGGTACACCGCCTCGCACATTGTGCACGGCATCCTGTTCTACGGCCTGCTGCAGCTGCTGCTACCGAAGGTGCCGGTGCTGCTGCGCCTGGCGATCGCGGCCGGCCTCGAGGTCTCGTGGGAGATCGCCGAGAATTCGCCGGCGGTGATCGAAGCCTATCGCAAGCAGGCGCTGGCCGCCGGCTACACCGGAGACAGCATCCTGAACTCGCTCTCGGACACAGTGTCGATGATGACGGGCTTCGCGATCGCCCGCCTGCTTTCCTGGAAGGCGACTGTGGCTCTCGTGCTGGCGCTGGAAATCGGGGTGGGCGCGCTGGTGCACGACAATCTGACCCTGAACGTCCTCAATTTCATCCATCGCTTCCCGGCCATCGAGGCCTGGCAGCAGCGGGCGCAGCGATAGCCGGTTGCGCGGCCCGCCCGGCCCGCCTATCTCCGTGCCTGACATGGCGACTTTGCCCACCGAACCCCTGCAGATCACCGAGCCCACCCCCCGGCGCGGCCGCAACGACCTGCGCCGCAATCTGGTCGGACTGTCGCGCGACGAGCTGAAGGGGGCGCTGGCCGAGGCGGGGCTCGAGGCGTTCCGCGCCCAGCAGATCTGGCACTGGATCTATTGGCACGGCGTCACCGACTTCGAACGCATGACCAATGTCGCCAAGAAGACGCGCGACAGGTTGAACGAGCTGTTCGTGATCGAGCGACCGCAGATCGTGACCGAACAGCGCTCGACCGACGGCACGCGCAAGTGGCTACTGCGTTTCCCCGACGGCAACGAGGCCGAGACGGTCAACATCCCGGAAGAGGATCGCGGCTCGGTGTGTGTGTCGAGCCAGGTCGGCTGCACGCTCACCTGCAGCTTCTGCCACACCGGCACGCAGCCCCTGGTGCGCAATCTCACGCCCGACGAGATCGTGGGTCAGTTCATGGTGGCCCGCGACAGCTACAACGAGTGGCCGACGCCGACGCTCGAGACCCGCATGCTCTCCAACATCGTGATGATGGGCATGGGCGAGCCGCTCTACAATTTCGACAATGTCGTCACCGCACTCAAGATCGTCATGGACGACCAGGGCATCGCTTTGTCGCGTCGGCGCATCACGCTTTCGACCTCGGGCGTGGTGCCGATGATCCCGAAGGTGGGCGAGGCGCTCGATGTCAATCTGGCGGTGTCTCTACACGCCGTGAGCGATGAGGTGCGCGACACCCTGGTGCCGATCAACAGGAAATGGCCGATCGCCGAACTGCTGAAGGCATGCGCCGACTATCCCGGCGCGCGCAACAGCCGGCGCATCACCTTCGAGTATGCGATGCTGAAGGGCGTGAACGACAGCGACGCCGACGCACGCGAGCTGGTGCGCATCCTGAAGCCGGTCCACGCCAAGGTGAACCTGATCCCGTTCAACCCCTGGCCGGGCGCGCCCTACGAGTGCAGCTCGAACAACCGCATCCACCGTTTCGCCGAGATCGTGAACGACGGCGGCCTCAGCGCACCGGTGCGTACACCGCGCGGCCGCGACATCCACGCCGCCTGTGGCCAGCTCAAGAGCGAGAGCGTGCGCCAGCGCGGCGAGAAGGTCCTTCTCTAGGAATTGTGGACGTAGTTGCTCCAGGCGACGAAGGCCGCGGTGCCGAGCAGCGCCATCGGGAACGTCAGCCATCCGTGCAGCAGCAGCATGAACCACAGCCCGTGGAACAACTCCGCGATATTCGTCTCGCCCGTGGTGATCGACGACACGCCGAAGATCAGCACATGGCTGACTACGACGACCAGAAGCGCCAGCAGGCTGTAGCCGAGCCAACCGGGCTTGTGGTCGCCGCGATGGAACATCACCCAGCCGAGGCCGGCCACGATGCCGGTGGGAATGCTGAACGGCAGCAGGAACGTGATGGCCCGCATCGCCGGACGCGGACCGTCGAACATGCTGCCGCGGAAGGCGTCCCCGGATCCGAGGTTGGCGATCGCGAAGAAGCCCACGAGGGCGATCGCCATACAGAGCGCAGCCCAGATGCCGTAGAAGAGCGCGGTGCGGTTCATCGCAGTCTCAGGGCCGTGATGCTGGACAGGAACGCGCGCTCGCTCGCGTATGCAGCGAGGCCGGCGCCGTCCGCCCATGCCGCGAGGCTGCCGTTGGCATACTCGGCGTAGTACGGCTCGTGGAAATAGTGCGGGAAGAGATCGAGAAGGCCATCCCAGGCAGGATGATCGCCCTTCTGCAGAGAATCAACAATCACGACAAGTCCATCCGCCTTCACAACCCGCGCCATCTCGCGCAGGACATCGAGGCGAACGTCCCGCGGCAGCTCGTGCATCAGGAATGAGGAGAAGACGAGGTCGAGGCTGCGATCCTCGAACGGCAATTTCTCCGCCGCACCTTCGATCAGTTTCACCCGCGCCGTCTTGCCGACGAGGCGGCGTGCTTCGCCGAGATAGGGCGCGCTGAGATCGAGGCCGCTGAGCTTCATGCCGGGCCAGGCGTCGTGGACGGCGGCGAGCAGGCGGCCGGTGCCGCAGCCTACATCGAGACCGCGCACGTTGCGCTGGTTGCGGCCGGCCATCCAGTCGGCGATGGGCTTGAGCGCCCGGCGGCGCATCACGTCGGCGGCGCCGGTGAACAGCACCTCGACCTGTGTGTCGTACAGAGCGGCCGAATGGTCGGAGAGCCAGCCGTCGGTCTGGAAGTGAAAGTTCTGCCGGTAATAGGACGGCAACCCGTCGCCTTGCTCGCCGGGCGGCAATTCGTCGTCGAGTCGCCCATGGCGGCGCGCATCAACCTGCGGCAGGTCGCGAAAATAGAGGAGGCTGCGGCGCAGCAATTCCGCCGGCCCCCCAGGGAATTCTCGCGCCAGAGGACGCGGCGCCGGGAACAGCCCGTCTGCGATGTCGCGCCATTCGCGCTCGAAGACCGCGCGCATGGCGGCGGTCATCTCCTTGCGGTCCGGCATCGGCCCGATGGGAAAGTCGGGCTTGGGCATCGGCTTCAGCATGCGCCGGCCCGCCGCATAGTGACCGGCATACCAGGCGACACGCGCGGCCTGGCGGGCGGCGTAGGACAGTCGATCGAGGGTGGACACCATTACTTTCAAGGCCTCCGGGAGATCATATCGTGTCCCCGGGAGACTTGCCCGGCCAAAGTCGGCGGTTATAGTCGCGCGCCTTGCAACGGAGCGTTGATGCCCTTCGATCAGGAACGGCGACCGGGACCCGGCGGGGGAACCCACGAGCGGGCGATCAATCTGCCGCCCGCTATCCTGTGGCTGATCGTGATCAACCTCGCGGTTCAGGGAATCCGATACCTGCTGAGCGAGGCCGTCGACGATAGCCTCATCCTGCAGTTCGGTCTGGTGCCGGCAAACTATACGGCCGACACCGGCGTCGGTTGGCTGTCGCTGATCGGCGCGCCCGTCGCCTACCAGTTCCTGCACGGCGGCTGGGTCCATGTCGGCGTCAACATGCTCAGCCTCGCGGCCTTCGGCGCGCCCGTCGAACGAACCCTGGGACCGCGACGGTTCATACTCTTCTATCTCTCGGCGGGCATCGTCGCCGGCCTGGCGCATGTGTTGCTCTACAGCACTTCGGTCGATCCCGTGGTGGGCGCTTCGGGTGCGGTCAGCGGTGTCTTCGGCGCGGTGTTGATCCTTATGCGTCGTGGCGGTGGCCTCACGTCTTTGTTGCCGGTAGCAGGCGTGTGGATCGCGATGAACGTCTTCTTCGGCTACTTCGATCTGACGCCAGGTGCCGGAGGCCAGCCGGTCGCCTGGGCCGCTCATATCGCGGGCTTCGTCTATGGGCTGGCGGCGATTCGCCTGTTCCTGCCGCCGCTGCCTGTTCTTCCCGATCCTCCGCAGGACGCGGACTAGAGGCGCCGCGACGGCATGGCCGACCAGCCGCTCTCGTTCCGTCGCACGCTGTCGGCCAATATCGTGGCCCTGGCGCCCGCCTATGCGGCGCTGGCAGCGCTTTATGGATGGGGCGCTCTCGCCGGCCGACCGGCGTTGATCGCGGGCGCCGGCGTCACGGTCGTCACGGTCCTTCTCGTTCAACGCTATCTCGGGTCCCTTGCCCGCTTCGCGCGCTTCGTAAGCGAGCTTTCGGATGTTCAGGAGCCCGTGATGCCGCGTCTGTCCTTCGCGCCCGCGACCGAGGAGCTGGCGTCCGCCGCCGCTACTCTCGCCATGGGCTGGCGCCGCCAGCGCGCCTCGATCGACAATCTCGCAGCCTCCGCGCAGGCGATCGTCGACGGCCTGCCCGATCCGCTGATCGCACTCGACCGCCAGCGCCGGGTCGTGCGCACCAACATCGCCGCGCGCGCCTTGCTCGGCGCGATCGCCGCCGAGCGCGATCTGTCGATGACCATGCGCCATCCCGAATTGCTGGCGGCCATCGATGCGTTGCTCGAGACCGGACCCGACGGCAATTTCACCGGACCGGACCAGACCGCGATCGAGATCGTGCTGTCGGGCGCACCGGAACTCGACGTGATCGTCCATGCCCGCCGCCTGCCGCGCGCGGCGGCTGATGGGTCGCTGGCGTTGCTCGTGCTGCACGACACCTCGGCACTGCGGCGCGCCGAGCGCATGCGCGCCGACTTCGTGGCCAATGCCAGCCATGAGCTCAAGACACCGATCGCGGGGCTTGCGGGCTTCATCGAGACGCTGCGAGGTCCCGCCCGCGACGACGTGGCCGCCCGCGACCGCTTTCTCGGCATCATGGCCGAGCAGGCCGACCGCATGCGCCGGCTGGTCGACGACCTGTTGATGCTCTCGCGCATCGAGCAGCACGAGCATGCGCGGCCGGCGGGCGAGGTCGATCTCGCGAGCGTGCTGCGCGGCGTGCAGGACCTGCTGCAGCTCAAGGCCGTGGCGCGCAATGTGACTGTCGAGCTCGCGATCGATCCTTCGCTGCGCAAGGCCGTCGGCGACTACGACGAGCTCACCATCGTGTTCCAGAACCTGATCGACAACGCGCTGAAATACGCCAAGCCCTCCACGACGGTGCGGGTGGCAGCGCAGCCGGTCGGCGACGACCAGATCTCGGTCGCGGTCAGCGACGAGGGTGACGGCATTCCGGCTGCGCACCTGCCGCGCCTCACCGAGCGTTTCTACCGGGTCGACAATGCCCGCTCGCGCCAGTTGGGCGGTACGGGCCTTGGCCTGGCCATCGTCAAGCATGTGGTGAATCGCCACCGCGGCCGGCTCGACATCCAGAGTCTCCCGGGCAAAGGCTCAGTCTTTACAGTGACTTTGCCGTCCGCCTGACAATTTGCCCCCAGGCCGGGCGAGGGACTGTCACTGAACTGTCACATATCGGTCATATAAGGGAATCCGAGCGTCCCTACTGCCATTCACATCAGTTGAAAGAGGAGGGTTCTCGATGAAATTCACCAAGATTGCTGCCCTGACGGCGGTCGCGATGGTCGCCACGTCCCTGACGGCGTTTGCTGCGGACCTGTCCGGCGCGGGCGCCACGTTCCCGTACCCCGTTTATGCCAAGTGGGCGGACGCCTACAAGAAAGAGACCGGCATCGGCCTCAACTACCAGTCGATCGGCTCCGGCGGTGGCATCAAGCAGATCAAGGCCAAGACCGTGACCTTCGGCGCCTCCGATGCGCCGCTGCCGGGCAAGGAACTCGACGAGGCAGGCCTCGCGCAGTTCCCGATGGTGATGGGCGGCATCGTGCCGGTTGTGAACCTAGACGGCATCAAGCCAGGCGACCTGGTGATCGATGGTCCGACGCTTGCCAAGATCTTCCTCGGCGACATCAAGAAGTGGGACGATGCCGCGATCGCCAAGCTCAACCCCGGCGTGAAGTTGCCGACGCAGGCGATCGCGCTGGTCCATCGGTCCGACGGATCGGGCACGACCTACAACTTCACCTACTACCTCTCCGACGTCAGCCCGGACTGGAAGACGAAGGTCGGCACCAACACCGCGGTGCAGTGGCCGGCCGGCATCGGCGCCAAGGGCAACGAAGGCGTCGCCAATAACGTCTCCAACACCAAGGGCTCGATCGGCTATGTCGAGTACGCCTACGCCAAGCAGAACAAGCTCACCTTCACCAAGATGGTGAACAAGGACGGCAAGACCGTCGCGCCGACGGCGGAGACCTTCCAGGCTGCCGCCGCCAACGCCGACTGGAATTCGCAGCCGGGCTTCGGTGTCATCCTGGCCAACGAGCCAGGTGCCAATTCGTGGCCGATGACGGCCGCGACCTGGATCCTGATCTACAAAAAGGCTCCCGATGCGGCCGCGACCACCGAAGCGCTTAAGTTCTTCGCCTGGTCGTACGCCAAGGGCCAGGACATGGCGAAGGACCTCGATTACGTCCCGATGCCTGCCAAGACCGTCAGCGATGTCCAGAAGATGTGGAGCTCCGACATCAAGGACGCGAGCGGCAAGTCGCTGTTCACTCTGACGCACTGATCACGGTTCGCGGGGAAGGGCGCATGCCGCGCTCTTCCCCGTTCTTTCGCCGCGAGGGGGCTTAAGGTGTCTGAAGTGGCTCTGAACGATACGACCATGGCAACCGGCGAAAGCGCATCGCGCGCCGCCGTCCTGAAACGCCTTCGTGTCACGGACAACATGTTCCGCGGCATCACCCGCGGCTGCGCCCTGTTCGTGCTGCTGATCCTGAGCGGCGTCATTCTGGCGCTGGTCATCGGCGCTCTGCCGGCGTTGCAGAAATTCGGCTTCGCCTTCGTCTACACCGAGGTGTGGAACCCGGTGACCGAGGAATTCGGCGCCCTGGCGCCGATCTACGGCACGCTCGTTACGTCGATCATCGCCATGGTGATCGCCGTTCCGGTCGGCATCATGGTGGCCTTCTTCCTCACCGAACTTTGCCCCAAGATGCTGCGCCGCCCGATCGCCATCGCGATCGAGTTGCTGGCTGGCATCCCGTCGATCATCTACGGCATCTGGGGCCTCTTCGTCTTCGCGCCCTTCCTGCAGAAGTACATCCAGCCGTTCCTGATCGATACCCTCGGCAACGTTCCGGGTATCTCCTCCGTATTCGAGGGCCCGCCCTACGGCATCGGCATGCTGACCGCCGGCCTCATCCTCGCGATCATGGTCCTGCCGTTCATCACCGCAATCTCGCGCGACGTCTTCGACGCGGTGCCGCCGGTGCTCAAGGAAGCCGCGTATGGCCTCGGCTGCACGCAGTGGGAAGTGTTCCGCAGCGTCGTCCTGCCCTACACGAAAGTGGGCGTAATCGGCGGTGTGATGCTGGGCCTTGGCCGCGCGCTCGGCGAGACGATGGCGGTCACCTTCGTGATCGGCAACGCGCACAAGATCTCGGCGTCGATCCTGCAGCCCGGCACGACCATCTCCGCGGCGATCGCCAACGAGTTCACCGAGGCGGTGAGCGACCTCTACACTTCGTCGCTGACTGCGCTCGGCCTCATCCTCTTCATCATCACCTTCTTCGTGCTGGCGGCCGCGCGCTACATGCTGCTTCGCCTGCAGAAGCAGGGAGGCAAGTAGAACCATGGCCTCCTTTGCCTCCAATCCGCTCTACACACGGCGCCGTCGCAGCGACGCTATTTCCAAGGTATTGGCCTATGGCGCGACCACCTTCGGCCTGGGATGGCTGGTGCTGATCCTGGGCGTCCTGATCTACAACGGTCTGGGCGGGCTGACGCTCGACGTCTTCACCCATGACACGCCGCCGCCGGGCTCCGATGGCGGTCTGCTGAACGCCATCGTCGGCAGCCTCATCATGACGATCCTGGCCGTGGTCATCGGCACACCGATCGGCGTGCTGGCCGGCACCTACATGGCCGAGTACGGCCGCCACGACAAACTCTCGTCGATCGTGCGCTTTATCAACGACATCCTCCTCAGCGCGCCCTCGATCGTGGTTGGCCTGTTCGTCTACCAGATCGTCGTGGCACCAATGGGCCACTTCTCGGGATACGCCGGCGCGGTGTCGCTCGCGGTGCTGGTGATACCGGTCGTCGTGCGCACCACCGAGGACATGCTGATGCTGGTGCCCGACACGATGCGCGAGGCCGCCGCCTCGATCGGCCTGCCGCGCGCCCACATGATCGTGCGCATCGCCTACCGTGCCGCGCGCGCGGGAATCGTGACCGGCATTCTCCTCGCCATTGCGAGGGTGAGCGGCGAAACCGCGCCCTTGCTGTTCACCGCGCTGAATAACCAGTTCTTCAGCGTCAACATGAATGCGCCGATGCCGAGCCTGCCGGTTGTCATCTTCCAGTTCGCCCTGTCGCCTTACGAGGAGTGGCAGCGGCTGGCCTGGACCGGCGCGCTTCTGATCACCGTGACGGTGCTGGCGCTCAGCATCCTCGCCCGTTCTCTCACAGCTGCGAGAAAATAATCATGGATATGGCCGCTGCCACCGCTCCCGGTTCTTCGCTCGTCATGCATGCCGCCGTCGGCACCGAAGGCTTGCCCGCGAAGATCTCGATCAAGAACCTCGAATTCTTCTACGGCGAAAGCCGTGCGTTGAAAGGCCTCAACCTTTCTCTCTACGCAAACAAGACGACGGCCTTCATCGGCCCGTCGGGCTGCGGAAAGTCGACGCTGCTGCGCGTTCTGAACCGGATGTACGACCTCTACCCGGGCCAGCGGGCGACCGGAGAAGTGCTGTTCGACGGCGAGAATCTGCTGGCGCCGGGCCAGGACATCAACCTCCTGCGCGCCCGCATCGGCATGGTGTTCCAGAAGCCGACGCCGTTCCCGATGACGATCTACGAGAACATCGCCTTCGGCATCCGCCTCTACGAGAAGATTTCCCGTGCCGACCTCGATGCCCGCGTCGAATCCTCGCTGCGGCGCGCGGCGCTATGGGACGAGGTCAAGGACAAGCTGAACGCCAGCGGCCTCAGCCTGTCGGGCGGCCAGCAGCAGCGCCTCTGCATCGCGCGCACCGTCGCCGTGAAGCCCGAAGTCATCCTGTTCGACGAGCCGTGCTCGGCGCTCGATCCGATCTCGACCGCGAAGATCGAGGAGCTGATCGACGAGATGAAGAAGGACTACACGATCGTGATCGTGACCCACAACATGCAGCAGGCGGCGCGCGTTTCGGACTTCACCGCCTTCATGTATCTCGGCGATCTCATCGAGTTCGACGCGACGGCCACCTTGTTCACCACCCCCAAGGACAAGCGCACCCAGGCCTATATCACCGGCCGCTTCGGCTAAGAGGAAATAAAGACATGGCCGACCACATCCTGAAGCGTTTCGACGAAGATCTGGAAAAGCTGAACGCCACCATCAACGAGATGGGCGGCCTGACGGAGAGCCAGTTCGCCAAGGCGCTCGACGCCGTGCGCGAGCGCGACACCGGCCTCGCCGAACAGGTGATCGCCACCGACGCGCGCGTCGACGCGCTCGACATGCAGGTTCAGCAGCAGACGGTCCACCTGCTGGCGCTGCGCCAGCCGATGGCGGTCGACCTCAGGGTCGTGCTGTCATCGATCAAGATCGCCGCCGCTCTGGAGCGCATCGCCGACTATGCCAAGAACACGGCCAAGCGCTCGATCGTGCTTGCCCAGGGCAATGCGCCGGCCTCGGCCGTGTCCGGCATCGACCGGCTCGGCCGCCTGGTGCGGACGGCGCTGAAGGATGTGCTCGATGCCTTCGCCGAGGAGGATGTCGAGAAGGCGCACGATGTTTGGCAGCGCGACGAGGAGATCGACCAGGTCTACACCGGCCTGTTCCGCGAGCTGTTGACCTACATGATGGAAGACCCGCGCAACATCACGGCCTGCACGCACCTGCTGTTCATGGCCAAGAACATCGAGCGCGCCGGCGACCACGTCACCAACATCGCCGAGCTGGTGAGCTTCCGGAAGACCGGCACGACCTTTGCCGAGGCGCGGCCCAAGGGTTCGGGCGCGCTCTACACGACAGGGGCGACGTAATGAGCATGGCGACCACGGCTCCCTCCCGACGCGAGACCCAGACTTCTTCGGTGAAGCCGCGCATCCTGATCGTCGAGGACGAGACCGCACTGGTCGAGCTGCTGCGCTACAACCTCGAACAGGCGGGCTTCAGCGTCGCCGTCGCCTACGACGGCGAGGAAGCGCTGGCGTCGATCCAGGAGGACACGCCTGACCTCATCCTGCTCGACTGGATGCTGCCCTTGATGTCGGGCATCGAGGTCTGCCGCCAGGTGCGCCGCCAGACCGCGACCGCTAACGTGCCGATCATCATGCTGACCGCGCGCGGAGAAGAGGGCGATCGCGTCCGTGGCCTCGATGCCGGCGCCGACGACTACGTCCCCAAGCCGTTCTCGCCGACCGAGCTGGTCGCCCGCATCCGCGCCGTGCTGCGCCGCATCCGGCCGGCGCTGGCCGACGAGGCGCTCTCCTACGCCGACATCGTGATGGACCTTGTGGCGCACCGCGTGACCCGTGAGGGCAAGCCCGTGCACCTGGGCCCGACCGAGTTCCGCCTGCTGCGCCACTTCATGGAGCATCCCGGCCGCGTCTTCTCGCGCGAGCAGCTGCTCGACGCGGTGTGGGGCAAGGATGTCTACGTCGAGGCGCGCACCGTCGACGTCCATATCCGCCGCCTGCGCATTGCGCTGAACGGCACCGACCAGGCCGACGTGATCCGCACCGTCCGGGCCGCGGGCTACGCCCTCGACGCGCAAGGGTAGCAACGAGGCCAGTTTTCCACACCTGCAGTCACGGTTTTGTAGCCTGCCGGGCGTACCTCAGAGTTGCTTGCTTCCGTCGGCTCGTTCCCACGCCCCGCTCCGGAGCAGGCAGGTTCCCCGGCTCGGTCGACACCCCGCAGCCGTTCTCTCCTTCCCCCTCCCTCCGTCAGGATGGAGGGGTTTCTTTTTCGAAATGCCGGCGGACGATGACGGCCAGCACGAAGGCCGGGATGCCGAGTATCGCCGTGTAGATGAAGAAACCCTCGTAGCCGCCGAAGTTGCGCGTCGAGTAGCGCGCGGCCTGGAACGTGTCGACGATCCAGCCCGACGAGCCGGAGATCAGCTTGCCGGGCAGCGTCATGATCGACGTGAACAGCGCATACTGCGTGGCCGTATACGCGGTGTTGGTGAGGCTGGACAGGAAGGCGATGAAGATCGTGCCCGACATGCCGGTCACCAGATTGTCGACGCTGATGCAGATCGTGAGGATCGTGAGGTCGGGTTTGCCGACGTAGGCCAGCCACGCGAAGGTGAGGTTGGACGTGGCCATCAGGAACACCGAGATCGCGAGCAGCCGCGGTGCGCCGACGCGGAACACCAGCACGCCGCCCAGGAACGCGCCCGCCATCGACATCACGAAGCCGTAGAGCTTGGTCACGTTGGCGATCTGCTGCAGCGTGAAGCCCATGTCGACGTAGAACGGGTTGGCCATGATGCCCATGGCGATGTCGCTCAGGCGAAACAGTCCGATGAACGCCAGCAACGTCACGGCGTGCCAGCGGTAGCGGATGAAGAAGTCGACGAACGGGCAGACGATCGCGCCATAGAGGAAGATCAGCGTCTCGCGCAGCCAGTGCGGCAGCGGGCCGAGGCTGGCTGCATAGTCGGCGATCTTGCCCTCGCGCTCGGCCGTGCCCGCGGCCACCCGCCGCTCGGGCTCGGAGATGATCAGGGTGGTGAGGAAGCCCACCAGCGCGCAGCCCGCCATCACCCGGTAGGCGAACGGCCAGGAGGCGTACTCCGCCATGTAGAGAGCACCCGCGCCCGCGATCAGCCGCGCGGCGATGCCGTAGCCGAACTGGTAGGTGGCTGCGGTCGCGCCCTGCAGGCTCTCGTCCGTCACCTCGATGCGGAACGCGTCCATCGCGATGTCCTGCGTCGCCGAGGAGAAGGCCACGATCAGCGCGAAGACCACGAGCTTGAACAGCTCGGTGCGCGGATCGCAGAAGGACATGCCCAGCAGGCCGAGGCCGATGCCGGTCTGCGCCAGCAGCATCCACGAACGCCGACGGCCGAGCCAGCGCGTCAGCAGCGGCAGCGGCACGCGATCCACGACCGGCGACCACACGAACTTGAACGAGTAGGTGATGCCGATCCAGCTCACGAAGCCGATCGCCGTCAGGCTGACGCCGTACTGGCGCATCCATGCCGAGAGCGTCGAGAAGACGAGCAGGAACGGCAGGCCGGCGGAGAATCCCAGGAACAGGAACGTGACGACACGCGGGTGCATGTACGTCGCGAGCGTGGCGCCCCAATCCCGCTTGTCCGAGTCTTGCTTCGCCGTGTCGCTCACATCAGGCCCTTGAGCGGCGTCTCCGGCCGGGCGCCGACATGGCTGATGATCTCGGCCGCGGCGATGCCGCCCAGGCGCGCGCATTCGGCCAGCGACTTGCCGTGCGTGAAGCCGAAGAGAAAGCCCGCGGCGTAGAGATCGCCGGCGCCGGTCGTGTCCACCACCTTGGCGACGGGCGCCGCCGGCACGGCATAGGTCTCGCTGCCCTTGATCACCACGGAGCCCTGCTCGCTGCGCGTGAGAGCGGCGATCTTGGCTTCCTTACGCGCCATCTCGAGCGCTTCCTCGAAGGAATTCACCTCGTAGAGCGACGTGATCTCGCTCTCGTTGCCGAAGAGGATGTCGACCTGGTTGCGGATCAGGTCGCGGAACTCGGCGCGATAGCGGCCGACACAGAAGGAATCCGAGAGCGTGATCGAGACCTTGCGGCCGGCGGCATGCGCGGCATCGAAGGCCTTGAGCACTGCCTTCTTGGCTTCAGGCGCGTCCCACAGATAGCCCTCGACGTAGGTGACCTGCGCGGAAGCCACCAGCCTGGTGTCGATGTCGGCGGGTCCGAGGCCGGTGCAGGCGCCGAGATAGGTGCTCATGGTGCGCTGCGCGTCGGGCGTAACGCTGATCAGGCAGCGCGCCGTGGCGGGACCGCTGGTGGCCGCCGGCGTCTCGAACGACACGCCGATGGCGCGCAGGTCGTGGCCGAACACCTGGCCCAGCTGGTCGTTGCGCACCTTGCCGATGTACGCGCCTTTGCCGCCGAACGAGGCAATGCCGGCCATCGTGTTGCCGCAGGAGCCGCCCGAGACCTCGATGCCGCTGCCCATCGCGGCGTAGAGCGCATCGGCACGGGCCTCGTCGATCAGCATCATGCTGCCCTTGGTGAGGTCGTGCTTGGACAGGAAGCGGTCGTCGGCGCGGGCGATCACGTCCACGATGGCATTGCCGATTCCCAGCACGTCGAAGGCAGCGGATGTCATGAGATCTCCAAAAGATGCATGCCGGACTTGGTTTCTTCCAGCAGGGTCACGATGCCGGCGACCGTGAACGGCACGTCGGCGCGCAAACTCGTACGGTCGATGGCGAGCGAGCGCAATCCCATCTCGCACACGATGAAGCGCGCGCCAAGCTCGACGCACGCCTGCAGCAGCGTCTCGAAGTCGCCGACGCCGCGCTGCCTGTTGAGCGCATCGCGCTCCCAGCCGTCGAGCGGAGGCGGCGGGCCCGTCAGCGCATGGATGCCGGCCATGGTGAAGAACAGCACGGCGGGTTTGTTGACCGCGATCGCGGCCGCCGCCATCGCCAGCGCATAGTGCACGTCCTCGTACTTGCCCGAACGCACGATGATCGAGAGGCCGCCCCCAGAAACCAAATCACTCATGGCGTGCCACAGGTCGAGCAACCGGGACTTTTGGCGATCGCCATCTCGTCGAACGAAGCGGCGAGCGCGTCGTACATCAGCAGCCGCCCCGATAAGGATTTTCCGACGCCGAGGATCTCCTTCACTACTTCGATCGCCTGCATCGAGCCCAGGGTGCCCGCCAGCGCGCCCAGCACGCCCGCCTGCGCGCAGCTCGGCACGGCGTCTTCCGACGGCGCTTCGGGGAAGATGCAGCGCAGGCACGGGTGGCCCGCGCCCTCGAACGCCTTGTAGGTCGAGATCTGGCCGTCGAAGCGCAGGATCGCGGCGGAGACCAGAGTCTTCTTCAGCGCAAAGCAGGTGTCGTTCGCCAGATAGCGCGTCGCGAAGTTGTCGCTGCCATCGGCCACGAGGTCGTAGCCCGCGATGATCTTCTCGGCGTTCGCCGCGGTGAGGCGCTCGCGATGCACGACCACGTTCACTTCAGGGTTGATCTCGCCCAGCGCTTTCCTGGCGCTCTCGGCCTTCGCCATGCCGATGTCGCCAGTGCGATGGATCACCTGCCGCTGCAGGTTGGAGAGATCGACCGTGTCGTCGTCGATCACGCCCAGCGTGCCGATTCCGGCGGCCGCGAGATATTGCAGGAGGGGCGCGCCAAGTCCGCCCGCCCCGATCACCAGCACCTTGGCGGCAATCAGCCGCGCCTGGCCGATGCCGCCGATCTCGGCCAGCACGATATGCCGGGCATACCGCCGGATTTGCAGTTCCGTCATGTCCGGGAGGGACGTCATTGGCGTGCTTATAGCATGGGCCGGAGGGTGTTTGACTGGTACACCCCCGCGCGATGAACGCCCCCGCAGCAGGCCCTCCGGCAGCCGATACTCCAGGCAAGGGGCGTCCGACCCTGACGCCGCTTCTGCTTGCCTTGCTGGCGCTGCTGTCGGCCTTCACGCCGCTGTCGATCGACCTTTACCTGCCGGCATTGCCCATCATCGCCGTTGACCTGCACGGCACGGCGGCCGACCTGCAGCTCACTCTCTCGGCCTTCATGATTGCCTTCGGCGTGGGCCAGATCTTCTACGGTCCGGCGGGCGATCGCTTCGGCCGCCGCCCCGTCATCCTGGGCGGCCTCTGCGTCTATGTGCTGACCTCGATCGGCTGCGCCTTCGCGGACGAGGCCATGCACCTCGTGTTCCTGCGGCTCTTCCAGGGACTGGCGGCGTGCGGAAGCGTCGTGCTCGCCCGCACCATGGTGCGCGACCTGGCCGAGCGCGACCAGGCGGCGCGCGCCATGTCGCTGATGATGGCCTGCACCTCGATCGCGCCGATGCTGGCGCCGCTGATCGGCGGCCAGATCCTGTGGTTCGTGGGCTGGCGCGCGATCTTCTGGACCTTGGCCGGCATCGGCCTGTTCGCGCTGGTCACGACATACTTCCGGCTGCCCGAGACCCTGCGGCCGGAATATCGCCAGCCACTCGTGCTGTCGCAGGTCCTGAAGCGCTTTGGCGAACTGGTGCGGCACACCGCGTTCATGGGCTACGCCTTCACGACGTCGTTCATGTTCTCGGCGCTGCTGTCGTTCCTGTCGGGTTCGCCCTTCGTGTTCATCGAGAAATACGGCATCCCGCCGCGCAGCTACGGCGTGATCTTCGGCGCCATGGTCGTGTTCATGACCATCGGCAGCCTGCTCAACGCCCGCTTCGTGCGCCGCCTCGGCTCCGACCGCATCCTGCGCTATGCCGTGATCGTGCCCGGCGTGTGCGGCGTGGGCTCGCTGGTGCTGGGCCAGATCGAGGCGCGCTACGGCACCATCGGCATGTGGCCGATCGTGGCCTGCTTCGCGCCGCAGATCGCCACCATCAGCCTGATCGGCCCCAACTCGATGGCGCTGGCGCTGCAGCGCTATCCGCACATGGCGGGCACGGCCTCGTCGCTGATGGGCGTCATGCAGTTCGGCATCGGCGCGCTGTTCGGCGCCGCCGTGGGCCAGACCTACGACGGCACGATCGGCCCCATGACGGTGGCGATGGGCCTGGCCGGCATCCTCTGCTTCGTGTCCCACCGCCTGCTGGTGCCGCGCACTTAGGATCGCACGACCGCTCACGCGTCCTCGTCTTCATCCGCAAGAGGGTCGTAGTCCGTCAGGCAGCGGCCCACCACGTCCTCGCTGTCGTCGTTCCAATCCTGTGGCCCGCGCGGGCGCCAGGTGACTTCTCGAATGGGCTCGGGGAACTCGGTCGGCTGTCCGCCCATCGGCTCGGGCGTGGGCTCGGGCACCGGCGGCGCGACGCTCACCGGCATCTCGATGACAGTCGGCGTCGGCGCCGGATTCGCGTACGGGCGGAACGGGTTGTCACGCTCGATCTGCTGCAGGATGCGCACATACTCCGCGTGGCTTATGCCCATGCCGCCGAGCTTCGGCTTCCGTCGTCGCTCGATCCGCTTGACCGTTCCACTCAGGGCGCGGGCCACGGCGACGGCTCCTCTTTGTCTTCTTCGTCTTCTTCCTCCAGCGCGCGCACGCGGCGTTCGAGATCGACCACTTCGATGGCGCGCCGCTGCGCATCGAGCGCGGTGGCGATCGACGTCGCCTCCTCGGGCGTGATGGTCTGGGCCGCCAGCGCCGCCATCACAGCTGCATGCGCACGCATGAGGTCTGGGGCGGTCTCGACCGGCGGCAGGTCGACATCGACCGGCCGGCCGCGCGGCATCGACCAGACGCGGCGCAGCACCATCTCGGCGGCGCGGCTGTCGCCCTGCTGGGCGAGTTCTATCTGCTTCCTGAGGATAGCTTCCGCGCCTTCGCCAGAGAGCTGGTCGAGAATGCGGTTGGCCGCCGTACGGCTGCCCTTCGGACGGCCGGGGCCGCCGGGATGACCTTTTTTGAAAACCATCGATGTCTCCGTGACGCCATCTATATTTAAAAAACATCCGGTAAATATCGGACGCCTCTCAGTCCGCCGAACCTAGGCGCACTCCTCCAGATCGCGAATTACGGTCGTTACTGGCAGTAAAATGCACGCCGGATTGAAACGGATGGCTTCGCCAGGCGCATGATTGGCCGCCCTTGCAGGCTCTCACAGGAGCTTTTGGAGCCCGGCGGTCGCCCGCCGCCGCCGCGATGATTTGTCTTGCGGCTGGATCGGCACCGCTGGGCCGGCCGCGTCGTTCTTTCCTTATCTTCAAATGGAGTTTTCGTGTCCGATCATCTTGCGCGCGTCTCCGGAAAGATCCTGCATCTCTTTGCGCATCGCTTCGTGGTCCAGACGACTCACGGCGTCGTCCTGGCCGACATCACGCCAAAGGGGGCCGAACAGATTGCGCTGAAGGTCGGCGACACGGTCACCCTCGAAGGCAAGCAGAAGCCGTCGGAACTCAAGGTCACCAAACTGACGTGCGACGGAAAGACAGTACAGATCGAGCACAAGAAGAAGCCGCATCACGATGATCACCATCGCGCACCCGCCGATCCGGCGATCGTACTGAAGGCGGCAAAGGCGGCGGGTTACGAAGCGGTCGGCCACCCGCGTCGCAAGCCCAAGCACTTCGAGGTGCTGGGCCGACGCGACGGTCACTTTACGGAAATGCACATCGAACTCGACGGCCATATCCGCAAGACCAAGCCCGCTATGGCTGACGATCCGAAGTGGACGGCGCCCTAGCGCCTGAGGTCGACCACCACCATGTCGCCGTTGTCGTTGCCGGCGGCGAGGTGCGTGCCGTCGGGCGACCAGGCGAGACAGGTGATGGCGCCGCTGTCGGACATTTTGAGCACGGCGGAGCGCTTGGTCTTGATGTCGCCGACCTGCAGTTCGCCCGAGTCGTAGCCGCCGGCCACGTAGGCCGCCGTCGGATGCGCGGCGACCACGGTGATCAGGCCTGCGCCCTCGTCGCCGAATTGCAGCGGCGGCTTGCCTTCGGGGCCATTGCCGGCGAACGGCCAGGCGGTGAACACCGGCTGCGAGGAGGTGTAGAGCCAGCGCGCATCGGCCGACCAGCTGAGCGACTTCACCTTGGCGGGATATCCCTGCATGCGCATGTCGGTCGATTGCGCGACGCGCCAGACATGGATGTCGTTTTCCTGCGTGCCGGTGGCGATGAACTTGCCGTCGGTGCTCCACTTCAACGCGACGTGGCTGCCCGTCCAGCGCAGAAGCCGCGGCGGCAGGGTCACCGCGCCGATGCTCCACACCGTGACGCCGCCATAGTGGGCGGCGGCGATGCGGCTGCCGTCCTTGCTGAAGTCGAGGCCGGCCACCGTGCTCGGGTGCGGACCGAACTCCCGGACGGCGCCCGCCTTGTCGACGACCAGGGCCATCTTGCCGACGGAGGCCGCGATCGCGCCGGTCGCGGGATGGGCCGCGAGCTTGTCGATCCACTTGCCCGTCTGGTTGGCGATATCGGTCGTGCCGCCGTCGAGGGCGAGGCGCAGCAGGCGGCCGTCGTCGCCGCCCGAGATGAAGCCGTCGCCCGTCGGATCGCCGATCAGCGACAGCACCGCGCCCTTATGGAGGGGCTCGGCGATCGCCGACGCCGGCTGCTTGGTGTCGGCCGGCAACAGCCGCACGCGGCCGTCGCCCAGGCCGAAGCCCACCGTCGCGCCGTCGCGGCTGAAGGCGCAGGCGGCGACAGGCGCATCGCAGGGCACGGTACGCTGCGGCGGCAGCGTGGTCTGCCACGCCGGATTTCCGAGATCGAGTTTCACGCGAGGACTACTTCAAACAATCTTCGAAGCCGCGCTTCAGGTTGTCGCCGTCGAGGTCGCGGCCGATGAAGACGAGCTTGCTCGCGCGCTTCTCGCCCGCCTTCCACGGCGTGCCCCAGCCCGCGTCCATCATCATGTGCACGCCCTGGTAGACGTAGCGCTTGGGCGCACCGTCGATCGCCAGGATGCCCTTGCTGCGGAAAATGTCGCCGCCCTTGATCTGCAGGAGCGCGCCCATCCACTTCTGGAACTTGTCGGGATCGACCGCGCGGTCGGAGGTGATCGAGAGGCTCTTCACCTCTTCCTCGTGATTGTGGTCGTGGCCGTGCTCGAGGAAGTCCGGTTCGAACACCAGGATGCGGTTGAGGTCGAACGCGCCCTTGTCGAGGATGGCGTCGAGATCGACCTTGCTCTTCTCGGTCTTGTGGATGCGCGCGTAGGGATTGATCGACTTGATCTTCGCCTCGACCTTCGCGAGGTCGTCGGCGCCCACGAGGTCGAGCTTGTTGAGCACGATCACGTCGGCGAAGGCGATCTGCTGCACCGCTTCGCTGCCCTGCTCGAGCTGCCCCAGGAAATGCTTGGCGTCGACCACGGTCACGATCGCGTCGAGGCGCGTCTTGGCCTTCACGTCGTCGTCGGTGAAGAAGGTTTGCGCCACGGGGCCGGGATCGGCGAGGCCGGTGGTCTCGACCAGGATGCCGTCGAACTTTTCCTTGCGCTTCATCAGCCCTTCGATGATGCGGATCAGGTCGCCGCGCACGGTGCAGCAGATGCAGCCGTTGTTCATCTCGAACA
>CAIMEE010000443.1 GCA_903839865.1 Enhydrobacter aerosaccus
CCCACGGCTTCCCCATCATGCATCTCAAGGGACGTTCGGCCCGCATCATCGTGACCCTGGGCATGCCGGCGCTGGTCTATCGCTGGTTTTTCCTGGCGCATGGGCTGAAGAACCTCGAGCGCAACATCCTGCGCTTCTGCGGCTTTCGCCCGGTGCGCTCGACCATCCTGGGCAGCATCGGCACGTGCGGCCCTGACGTCATCAAGCGCCGCCTCGCGGAAGTCAAAGCGCTGGGCGAAGTGGCCCGTTAATCTCCGCTGAGGCGCCGCAGCGCCGCGGCGATGGCTTCGCGCGTCTGCGGCGGTTGCTCGGCGATGGCCGCGGCCACCAGCCGGAGTTCGGTTCGAAGGGTGTGGACCTGATCGATCAGCGCGACCATTGCCTCGACCGTGTCATCGTCGAGACCAAGGTCGTCGGCCAGTTCGTTCAGCAGGCGCAGCCGTGCCTGGTCGATCGGCTCGAGCCCACGGACGAGGCCGCGAGCGACCCAGCGTTCGATATGTATCGCCGTGACGGTCACGTAAACTGCTCCATGTCCTTGCGGGGGTCCTGGGCCTTGCCCGCTTCCCACCCTTCCAGGAACGCTTTCAGCTTGTCGTCGGGTTCCGACGGCAGGACGATCTTCAGCTTCACATACTGATCGCCACGCTGGCCCGACTTCTTGTCGAGCAGGCCGCGCCCCTTGAGGCGCAGCGACGTGCCCGTATTGGAGCCCGCCGGCACGTTCAGCATCACCGGGCCGCCGACGGTCGGCACCTTGATCTTGCCGCCCAGCGCCGCCTCGGTGATCGTCACCGGCAGCTCGACATGGATGTTGCTGTCGCGCACCTCGAAGAAGGCATGCGGCTGCACCCGGAGCTCGACATAGGCGTCGCCGCCCGACGTTCCCTGGCCTTTCAGGCGCAGGGTCTGGCCGTCGGTCGCACCCTCGGGAACATCGATGTCGAGGGTCTTGCCATTGGGCATGGTGACCCGCTGCTTGCCGCCTCGCGCGGCGATCAGGAAAGCGATCGGCAGCGTATAGGTGACCGGCGGGGGACCGGCCTCGAAACCGAACCCGGCGGCGCCATTTCCGCCCCGCCGCCGGAACATCTCCTCGAAGATGCCGCTCATGTCGCCGAATTCTTCCTGGCCGCCAGTGCGGTAATACTTGGCGCCCCCGGGGCCGCCCGCCTGGTCGCGGTAGAAGCCGCGTGGCGGCACCTCGGCGCCGGTGGCGTCGATCTCGCCCGCGTCGAAGCGCCGGCGCTTCTCGGGATCCGACAAGATGTCGTTGGCCGAGGCGACTTCCTTGAACTGCTCGGCAATCTTGCTGTTGCCGGGGTTGAGATCGGGATGCAGCTTTTTGGCGAGACGCCGATACGCTTTTTTGATCTCGTCGGCGCTGGCCGTCTTCGCTACCCCGAGCACCTGATACGGATCGCGGGCCATTTAGGACTTCTTTCCTCGACCTTGTCGCTCAGCGTACACCAAATAAAGAAACGGCCCGACGTGGGTCGGGCCGTTCCACGCGTCGAAAGTGAATTTACGTTAAGAGCCGATGACTTTCCATGTGCCATCCGGCTGACGGCAGGCAGTGCCGTAAGCCTGTTCCGACTTGCCGCCGATGGTGACGGTCTGCTGGAACTCGCGGCAGTAGGCGCCGGTCGCCGTGTCGGTGCCGTCGCGCACCGGCGTGACGATGCC
>CAIMEE010000444.1 GCA_903839865.1 Enhydrobacter aerosaccus
CATTCCCGTCTAGTAAACGGGCGGTAGACGGGAACAGCCGCACTTCAGTGCATGCATGTGGATTGCACCAAACCTCATCCAGAGGAGCGGCCCAAAGGGCCGCGTCTCGAAGGATGGGCAAAAGACATGGTGCTCGTTCCCTTCCTTCGAGACGCCGCGCTACGCGCGGCTCCTCAGGATGAGGGCGGTCGCAATTGGTGATCATCGCGCGAGTCTGAGCGCGCTAGCGCGAATGCCCTATTGCGGTCGTTACTGGAGCTGAACGCCCGATTTCTCTCGCCTTCAGACCGCGTGCCGCTGCCATTCCGGCCGTTCCTTGATGTGCTTGGCTTCCTTGCCGAGGATTTTCGCGACCCGCTCGGGGGCGAAGCCGATCTCGAGCAGGCCGATGCTCGAATTGGCGACTTCGCGGTACTCGACGATCAGCCCGTCGCGGAGCTGCATGATCGACACGCCGTCGAAGCCCACGCGCTTGCCGTTCGCCTCGGGCAGGGTCGAGACGTAGCTGAACGTGTAGTAGGCGTAGAGCATCTTGCCGTCGCTGACCGGCCGGAACATCTCCCAGCGGAAGTCACGGGCCGTGCGATAGAACCAGTCGTCGATCATCTCGGCGATCTTCGCCCGGCCCGCGAACGGACCGAAAAAGACGTCGTGATAGACACCGTCCTCGGCGAACAATTGGGCGAAGGCGCGGCCGTCATGTCGTTCCACAGCCGAGGTGAATTGCTTCAGCAGCGCTGACAGATCCATTGTTATTCCTCCCGATATGGCCGCAATCATGACTAAACTGGGCACTGCCGCAAGAGACGCGACAAGGGAGGCTCTCGTATGACCACATGGATCGTCGTCGGAATCGTCGTGTTGATCGGCCTGTGGCTGATCATGACCTACAACGGCCTGGTCGGCGGCCGCACCCAGACACAGACGGCGTGGAGCCAGATCGACGTGCAGCTGAAGCGCCGCCACGATCTCATTCCGAACCTCGTGCAGGTCGTGAAGGACGCGATGGGCTACGAGCAGGAGACGCTCATCAAGGTAATCCAGGCGCGCAACAATGCCGTCGCCGCCTCGGGTCCCGCCCAGGCCGGCCCCGCCGAGGCCGCGCTGTCGGTCGCCACGCGCGGCCTCATGGGCCTGGTCGAGAGCTATCCGCAGCTCAAGGCCAACGACAACGTGAAGGCGCTGCAGGAAGAGCTGGTCTCGACCGAGAACAAGATCGCCTTCGCCCGCCAGTTCTATAACGACTCGGTCGGCAGCTATAACACCCGCCGCCAGACCTTCCCGGCGGTGCTGGCCGCCCAGTCGCTGGGCTTCGGACCGGCAGAACTGTTCACCATGCCGGACGCCGAGAAGGAAGTGCCCAAGGTCGCGCTGCGGTAGGACATGGCCGGCACCGCCAATTTCGTCGAGGCGCAGGCCGCCAACCGGCGCAGCACGATGCTGCTTCTGGCGTTGCTGACGGCAATTGCAGCCGGCTTCGGCTATCTGATCGGTTGGGCGCTGCAGAACGAGACGACCGACACGTTCCAGGTCGTGAGTCCGTTGGGCCTCGGCCTTGCCGCGATCATGGCAACGGCGAGCGTGGGCTGGAGCCTGATCTCGCTCGCCTTCGGCGGCAAGATGGTGCTGTCGATGGCGGACGCTAAACCGATCGCGAAGGAAGACGCACCGCAGTTCTTCAACGTCGCGGAGGAGATGTCGATCGCCGCTGGCGTGCCGATGCCACGGCTCTTCTTGATGGACACCGATGCGCTCAACGCCTTCGCCACCGGCACGTCGACGCACAACGCCGCGATCGTCGCCACGCGCGGCCTGCTGGCCACGCTCAACCGCGACGAGTTGCAGGGCGTGATCGGCCACGAGATGGGTCACATCGCCAATCTCGACACGCGCTACATGACCATCGTCGGCGTCACCGTGGGGCTGATCGCGCTGGTGGCCGACATGATCCTGCGCACGCTGCAGTGGGGCAGCTTCAACCGCGGCAGCGACAGCAACAAGAAGGGCAACAGTGGCGGCGGCATATTGATCGTCGTGCTGATCGTGGTCGCGATCTTCGCGCCGCTCGCGGCCAAGGCCGTTCAACTCGCGGTGTCGCGCCAGCGCGAATATCTGGCCGACGCGACATCGGTCCAGTTCACGCGTAACCCCCAGGGGCTGATCTCGGCCCTCACCAAACTCGACGCGGCCGCCAAGCCGTTTCCCGGAGTGAGCAATGCCACGCAGCACCTCTTCATCGTCAATCCCGTGCAGAAGATCACGGCCCTCACCTCCGCGCTCATGGCGACCCATCCCGAGACTGCGGACCGTATCGCTCGCCTGCGCAATCTGGGCGGCTAGCACGGCGATGGCCGTTTCGACGCCAGCGGAGGCCTTCGACCTGCAGGCCCATCGCGGCGGCCGAGGACTGACGCCCGAGAGCACGCTCGCCGGCTTCAAGAACGCGATCTCGCTGGGCGTCACGACGCTGGAGACCGACCTCGCCGTGACCAAGGACGATGTACTGGTGTTCAGCCACGAACCGCGCCTCAATCCCGATCTCGTGCGCGGCCCCGACGGCACGTGGCTCGCGGGCACCGGACCGACTATCCGCTCGCTCACCCTGGCTGAACTCAAGACCTACGATATCGGCCGGCTCAATCCCGCGACGAAGTATGGACAGCAATTTCCGGCGCAGAAGCCGTCGGACGGCGAGCGCTTTCCGACCCTCGCCGCGCTCTATGCGATGGCCGGTCCCGGCGTGCGCTTCAACATCGAAACCAAGATCGACCCGACCAAGCCGGGCGAGACGGTGGACCCGGCGCATTTCACGCGCCTCGTCGTCGATGCGATTCGCGCCGCGAAGAAGGAGAAGCGCACGACGATCCAGTCTTTCGACTGGCGCACCCTCGTCGAGGCGAAGAAGATCGCGCCCGAGATCGAGACCGTCTGCCTCACGATCGAATCGCGCGACATGAACACCACCGGTCCCAAGCCCTCGCCCTGGATGGCGGGGCTAGACGTCAATCCCGGCGGATCGCTGCAGCAGCTCGTGAAGCGGGCCGGCTGCTCGGCCTGGTCGCCCTTCTGGCGCAACGTCACCGCCGGCAATGTGGTCGAAGCCCACGCGCTCGGGCTGAAAGTCATACCTTGGACCGTGAACGACCCGGCCGAAATGAAGCGGCTGATCGACATCAAGGTCGACGGGCTGATCACCGACTACCCGGACCGCGGCATGGCCGTGCTCGACGAAAAGGGCCTGAAACCTCGCTAATGCATTGACTCCCGGCGCTCGGTGTTCTGTATACAGAAACCATGCGCCCCCTTCTTCCCGAGCCCGATCTGTCCGAACGCATCCACGATTCCGTACTGGAGGCGATCTGTTCCGGCGAGCTGAAAGCCGGGGAGCGCATCACCCAGGAAGATCTTGCCCAGAAGTTCGGCGTCTCGCGGCAGCCGGTGCTGCAGGCGATGATGCTGCTGCGGCGCGAGGGGTTCCTGATCGAGGCCGGGCGCAAGGGCGTGTGCGTGGCTCCCCTCGATCTCCAGAAGGCGCGCAACCTCTATGTGGTACGCGGCGCGCTCGATGGCGTCGCCGCCCGCCTTGCCGCCGCCCGCTACACGCCCGATCTCGCCTATCGCGGCCGCCTGCTGCTCGACGTCGGCCGCCGCGCGATCAAGAGCGGCAACGTACAGTCGGTGATCGAGGCCGACATCGATTTTCACCTCTTCATCTATGAAGCCTCCGGCAATCCGCTGATCGGCGAGACCGCGCAACCGCACTGGCAGCACATGCGCCGTGTGATGGCTGCCGCCTTGAGCGAAGACGACATGCGGGTCAGCGTCTGGGACGAGCATCAGGTCATCCTGAACACGCTCGAGGTCGGCAACGCCGTCGACGCCGAAGCGCTGTGCCGCGACCATGTCGAGAAGATGGCCGACATATTGATGGGAAGGCTGAAGGACGTGATCTCGCGCGCGGCCTGAGCCGCCGCTCTACAAGAAGACGACGCAGGAGGAAATGCCATGAAGCTCACCAAGGAGCAGCTCGAGCAGTTCGACGAGGAAGGCTATCTCTTCTTCCCGAATTATTTCTCGTCCGAAGAGACGCAGATCCTGAAGGCGGCGATCCCCGGCGTCTTCCAGCAGCGCCGCCAGGAGAATGTGCGCGAGAAGACCGGCGACGTGGTCCGCACCGCCTTCGCCGTGCACACCTATCATCCGGTGTTCGAGGCGCTGGTGCACAGCCCGCGCTTCGTCGAGCCGGCCGAGCAACTGCTCAGGGACAAGACCTACATTCACCAGTTCAAGATCAACGGCAAAGCCGCCTTCGACGGCGACGTCTGGCAGTGGCACCAGGACTACGGCACCTGGAAGGCCGACGACGGCATGCCCGAAGCGCGCGCCATGAACCTCGCGGTGTTCGTCGACGAGGTGAACGAATTCAACGGCCCGCTGTATTTCATCCCGAAGAGCCACAAGAAGGGCGCGATCGAGGCCAAGCACGACCTTACCACCACCTCGTATCCGCTGTGGGTGATCGACAACGACGTCATCGCCAAGCTGGTGGCCCAGGGCGGCATCGTGGCGCCCAAGGGTGGCCCGGGCTCGGCGATCTTCTTCCACGGCACTCTGGTCCATGGCAGCCCGCCCAACATGTCGCCGTGGGACCGCCAGATCATCTACGTCACCTACAATTCGGTGCAGAACGCCATCACCCGCTACAAGCGGCCGGAATACATCGCCCATCGCGACTTCACGCCGATCGACGCCTGGGAGGACGACTGCGTCACACAGGCGGCGCGGCGCAAGGCGGCAGCGGAATAGGGAGAGAAAAATGAACCTTCATAAAATGCTGCTGGAGCGCGCGGCGAACAACAATCCGCTGCGCATCGGCCTGATCGGCGCCGGCAAGTTCGGCGCGATGTACTTGAGCCAGATCCCGACGACGCCGGGCATCCATCTGCTGGGCATCGCCGACATGTCGCCGCCGCGGGCGCGCGAAAATCTGGCGCGGCTGGGCTGGAAGCCCGACGTCACCTCCGCCACCTCGTTCGCCGAAGCGCGCAAGCATGGCAACACCTTCCTGACCGACGACTGGAAGGCGCTGGTCTCCCATCCCGAGATCGATGTCGTGGTCGAATCGACCGGCGATCCGATCGCCGCCGTCGAACACGCGCTGGAAGCCTTCCGCAACGGCAAGAGTGTGGTGATGGTAACCGTCGAGGCCGACGCCTTCTGCGGTCCGCTGCTGGCGCGCCGCGCCGCCGAAGCGGGCGTGATCTACAGCCTCGCCTACGGCGACCAGCCGGCGCTGATCTGCGAACTGGTGGACTGGGCGCGCGCCTCGGGCTTCTCCGTCACGGCGGCCGGCCGCGGCCACAAGTGGCTGCCGCATTTCGCGCAGTCGACTCCCGAGACGGTGTGGAAATACTGGGGCCTCAACGAGGAGCAGGCCAAGCGCGGCGGCCTGAACCCCAAGATGTTCAATTCCTTCCTCGACGGCTCCAAGCCCGCGATCGAGAGCACCGCCGTCTCCAACGCCACCGGCCTCACGCCGGCGCCGGACGGCCTCGCCTTCCCGCCGTGCTCGGTGGAGGACCTGCCGTTCGTGATGCGCCCGGTCTCCGAAGGCGGCCAGCTCCACCACAAGGGCCAGGTCGAAGTGGCCTCGTCCTTGGAGAAGGACGGCCGCGCGATTCCCTACGAGATCCGCAAGGGCGTGTGGGTCGTGTTCGAGGCCAACACCGAGTACCAGAAGAACTGCTTCGAGGAGTACATGCTGCAGACCGACCCGTCGGGCCGGCACTCGGTGATGTACAAGCGCTGGCACCTGATCGGCCTCGAGGTCGGCATCTCGGTGGCCTCGGTCGGCCTGCGCAAGGAACCGACCGGTTGCCCGATCGGCTTCCACGCCGACGTGATCGCCACCGCCAAGCGCGACCTCAAGCCCGGCGAAATGCTGGACGGCGAGGGCGGCTACACCGTCTACGGCAAGCTCTTCCCGTCGGAGAAGTCGACCAACTTGGGCAGCCTGCCGCTCGGCCTCGCACACAACGTCAAGCTGCTGAAGCCGATCAAGGCCGGCCAGTCACTGACCTACGCCGACGTGGCGATGGACGAAACTCTCACGGCCGTGAAGCTGCGCCGCGAGATGGAGCGCGTGTTCGCGCCGGCGGCGTCAAAAATCGCGGCTCAGTAGTCTTCCTCCGGACCGCGAGCCTCCGGCTCGCTCAGATCATGAGCGAG
>CAIMEE010000445.1 GCA_903839865.1 Enhydrobacter aerosaccus
ATGGTGATGCCGGGCGACAACGCGCGGCTGGTGGTCGAGCTGATCCAGCCGATCGCGATGGACGAGGGCCTGCGCTTCGCCATCCGCGAGGGCGGCCGCACCGTCGGCGCCGGTGTTGTCACCAAAGTCGTGAAATAACGAGCCACAGGCGAGTACAGATCATGGCGATGGACAACACCAATATCCGCATCAGGCTGAAGGCCTTCGATCATCGCGTTCTCGATGCATCGACGACTGAGATCGTCAGCACGGCCAAGCGGACCGGCGCGACGGTCCGCGGGCCGATCCCGCTGCCGACGGGTATCGAGAAGTTCACCGTCAACCGTTCGCCGCACATCGACAAGAAGTCGCGTGAGCAGTTCGAGATTCGCACCCACAAGCGCGTTCTCGATATCGTCGACCCGACGCCGCAGACCGTGGACGCGCTGATGAAGCTCGACCTCGCCTCCGGCGTGGACGTCGAGATCAAGCTCGGCGCCTAGGGAAAAGGGAAGAGGAACAGACCATGCGTTGCGGTCTCGTCGCCCAGAAGGTTGGCATGACCCGCGTCTTCAATGACGCCGGGGAGCATGTGCCGGTTACCGTTCTGAAGATTGAAACATTGCAGGTTGTCGCCGTCCGCTCGGAAGAGAAGGACAAGTACACGGCGGTGCAGCTCGGCTATGGCAAGGCCAAGGTGAAGAACGTGAGCCAGCCGATGCGCGGCCACTTCGCCAAGGCCAAGGTCGAGCCGAAGAAGAAGCTCATCGAATTCCGCGTCGCCAAGGACGCCGTTCTCGAAGTCGGCGCCGAGCTTGTGCCGAGCCACTTCGTGCCAGGCCAATTCGTCGATGTCGTCGGCACCACGAAGGGCCGCGGCTTCACCGGCTCGATGGTGCGCTGGAACTTCCACGGCCTCGAAGCCTCGCACGGCGTGTCGGTCTCGCACCGTTCGCATGGCTCGACCGGTAACCGCCAGGATCCGGGCCGTACCTTCCCGGGCAAGAAGATGGCCGGTCACTACGGCAGCGAGCGCGTGACCACGCAGAACCTCAAGGTCGTCGCCACCGACGACGAGAAGGGTCTGCTGCTGGTGTCGGGCGCCGTTCCGGGTGCCAACAACGGATTCATCATCGTCAAGGACGCGTCGAAGAAGGCCCGTCACAAGGATGCCCCGTACCCCGCCGGCCTGCGCAAGGCTGCCGCGGAAGCGAAGGCGCCCGAGGCTCCGGCGGCTGACGCCGCTCCGCAGGCTTAAGGACAGGTCATGAAGATCGCAGTCAAAACCATCGAGGGCGGCAGCGCCGGCGAGATCGATCTCGCCGATGCGGTGTTCGGCGCCCCCGTTCGCCAGGACATCCTGCACCGCTGCGTCGTGTGGCAGCTGTCGCGCCGCCAGCAGGGCACGCACAAGACCAAGGGCCGCGCCGAAGTGACGGCGACGGCCAAGAAGATGTACGCCCAGAAGGGCACCGGACAGGCCCGTCACGGCAACCAGGCGGCCCCGCAGTTCCGCGGCGGCGGCAAGGCGTTCGGCCCGGTCGTGCGCAGCCATGCATCGGAGCTTCCCAAGAAGGTCCGCAAGCTGGCCCTTCGCACGGCGCTCTCGTCCAAGGCAGCCGAAGGCAAGCTGATCATCCTCGACTCCGCCACGATGGCAGAGCCGAAGACGGCCAAGCTCAAGGGTCATTTCGGCAAGCTCGGCGTGTCGAGCGTGCTGGTGATCGCCGGCGCCGAGGTCGACGTGAACTTCGCGCGCGCCGCGGCCAATCTCGCCCACACCGACGTGCTGCCGCAGCAGGGCGCCAACGTCTACGACATCCTGCGCCACGATACGCTGGTGCTGACCAAGGATGCCGTGAAGCATCTCGAGGAGCGCCTGCAATGAGCGCGAAAGTTTACGCCAAGGCCGTCGTGTCGCGTGCGCGCATGTACGAAGTGATCCGCGCGCCGCTGATCACGGAAAAGACGACGAACGGCTCGGAGCACAGCCAGGTGACCTTCAAGGTCTCCGCCGATGCGACCAAGCCCGAGATCAAGCAGGCCGTCGAAGGCCTGTTCAAGGTCAAGGTGAAGGCGGTCAACACGGTCACGGTGAAGGGCAAGAAGAAGCTCTTCAAGGGCCGTCCGGGTGTCCGCAGCGACTGGAAGAAAGCGATCGTCTCGCTGGTCGAGGGTCACAAGATCGACGTGACCACGGGCCTGTAGGACAAGGGAACGAAAATGGCTCTTAAAACTTACAAGCCGATCACGCCGTCGCTCCGACAGCTGGTCATCGTCGACCGCTCGGGCCTCTGGAAGGGCAAGCCGGTCAAGGCGCTGACGCGCGGCAAGACCAACACCGGCGGCCGCAACAACCACGGCCGCATTACGAGCAACCACATGGGCGGCGGTCACAAGCGCCGTCTGCGCCTGATCGACTTCAAGCGCCGCAAGTTCGACCAGGTCGCGACCGTTGAGCGCCTCGAGTACGATCCCAACCGCTCGGCCTTCATCGCGCTGGTGAAGTACGCCGATGGCGAGCTCTCCTACATCCTGGCTCCGCAGCGCCTCAAGGCCGGCGACCAGGTCGTGTCGGGGGAGCGCGTGGACATCAAGCCGGGCAACGCCATGCCGCTGGCCAACATGCCGGTCGGCACGATCGTGCACAACGTCGAGATGAAGAAGGGCCGCGGCGGCCAGATTGCCCGCTCCGCCGGCACCTACGCTCAGCTCGTCGGCAAGGACGCGGGCTACGCCCAGATCAAGCTCAACTCGGGCGAGCTGCGCCTGGTGCCGGGCGAGTGCCTGGCGACCGTGGGCGCGGTCTCGAACCCGGACAACCAGAACATCGTGCTCGGCAAGGCTGGTCGCTCGCGCTGGCTCGGCATCCGTCCGACCACCCGCGGCGTCGCCATGAACCCTGTCGATCATCCGCACGGCGGCGGCGAAGGCCGCACCTCGGGTGGCCGTCATCCGGTCACGCCGTGGGGCAAGCCGACCAAGGGCAAGAAGACCCGCAAGAACAAGTCGACGGACAAGCTGATCATCCGTCGCCGTCATGCGACCCGCTAGGAGATAGAAAGTGGCACGTTCCGTCTGGAAGGGTCCCTTCGTAGAAGGCAGCCTGATCAAGAAGGTCGAGAAGGCGAGCTCGAACGTTCGCAGCGAAGTGATCAAGACCTGGTCGCGCCGCTCGACGATCCTGCCGCAGTTCGTCGGGCTGACGTTCGGCGTCTACAACGGCAAGAAGTTCATCCCGGTGGCCGTCACCGAGGAAATGGTCGGTCACAAGCTCGGCGAGTTCTCGCCGACGCGGACCTTTACGTCCCACGCGGGCGACAAGAAGGTTTCGAAGGATTAGCCGATGAGCAAGCAAGCCACTCCCCGCCGCGAGGCGGACAACGAGGCGAAGGCCGTGCTGCGGACCATCCGCATCAGCCCGCGCAAGCTCGACCTGGTCGCCGCCACGATCCGCGGCAAGAAGGCCTCGCTCGCGGTCAACGAGCTCACCTTCTCCAAGAAGCGCATCGCCATCGACGTGAAGAAGGCGCTGAACTCGGCGATCGCCAATGCCGAGAACAACCACAACCTCGACGTCGACCGTCTGATCGTGGCCGAAGCCTCGGTCGGCAAGGGCCTCGTCATGAAGCGCTTCCAGACCCGCGGCCGTGGCAAGGCAGCAGGCATCCAGAAGCCGTTCAGCCATCTCACCATCGTGGTGCGCGAGCGCCCCGAGGCGGAGGAAAAGTAAAATGGGTCAAAAGGTAAATCCGATCGGGCTGCGTCTCGGCATCAACCGGACCTGGGACTCGCGCTGGTACGCCGAAGGCGCGGAATATTCGACGATGCTCCACGAGGACATCGCGATCCGCAAGGTGCTGCACAAGCGCCTGAACCAGGCGGGTGTCGCCAAGATCGTCATCGAGCGTCCGGCCAAGCGCGCCCGCGTCACGATCCACACCGCCCGTCCGGGCGTCGTGATCGGCAAGAAGGGCGCCGACATCGAGAAGCTGCGCGGCGACCTCGCCAAGATGACCAAGGGTGAAGTGGCCCTGAACATCGTCGAGATCCGCAAGCCCGAGATCGACTCCACGCTGATCGCCGAGAACATCGCCCAGCAGCTCGAGCGCCGCGTCGCCTTCCGTCGCGCCATGAAGCGCGCCGTGCAGTCGGCGATGCGCCTTGGCGCCGGCGGCATCCGCATCAATTGCTCGGGCCGCCTCGGCGGTTCTGAAATCGCCCGCATGGAGTGGTATCGCGAAGGCCGCGTGCCGCTGCACACGCTGCGTGCCGACATCGACTACGGTGTCGCGACGGCCTTCACCACCTTCGGCACCTGCGGCGTGAAGGTCTGGGTGTTCAAGGGCGAGATCATGGCGCACGACCCGATGGCGCACGACAAGCGCGCCGAGGAAGCCGCACCGCAACGCACGCCGGCGCGTGTCGAGCAGAGGGACGCGTAAGAAGTCATGCTGTCACCCAAGCGCACGAAATACCGCAAGCAGTTCAAGGGCCGCATCAGCGGCGCTGCCAAGGGCGGGTTCAACCTCGACTTCGGCTCCTTTGGGCTGAAGGCGATGGAGCCGGACCGCCTGACCGCGCGCCAGATCGAGGCCGCCCGCCGCGCCATCACGCGTCACATGAAGCGTGCCGGCCGCGTCTGGATCCGGGTGTTCCCGGACGTACCGGTCTCGAAGAAGCCTGCCGAAGTCCGCATGGGCTCCGGCAAGGGCGCGCCAGAATTCTGGGCCGCCCGCGTGAAGCCGGGCCGCATCCTGTTCGAGCTCGAGGGCGTGACGCCGCTCGTCGCCAAGGAAGCGCTGGCCCTGGGGGCCGCCAAACTGCCGATCAGGACGCGCTTCGTGAGCCGCGTCGGCGCCGAAGGTTAAGGAAGAAAGCCATGAAGGCCACTGATCTCCGTCCGAAGACCAAAGACGAGCTCAAGAGCGAGCTCGGCAACCTGCGCAAGGAAGCTTTCAACCTGCGCTTTCAGAAGGCCGGCGGACAGCTCGGCAAGACCGGTCGCGTGCGCCAGGTGCGCCGTGACATCGCTCGCATCAAGACGGTGCTCGGCGAAAAGGCCGCGGGTTAAGGAGTCGTAAATGCCGAAGCGAATTCTCGAAGGCGTCGTCGTCAGCGACAAGATGGACAAGACCATCGTCGTGAAAGTCGAGCGGCGCGTTCAGCATCCGATCTACAAGAAGATCATCCGTCGCTCCAAGAAGTATCACGCTCACGACGAAACCAACGCCTTCAAGGGCAAGGTCGGCCAGAACGTGAAGATCCGGGAGTGCCGTCCGCTGTCGAAGACCAAGAACTGGGAAGTTCTGGTCGACGGCGCCAAGGCTTAAGCAGGGCAACATGATCCAGGTACAAACCAACCTCGAGGTCGCCGACAATTCGGGCGCCCGCCGAGTAATGTGCATCAAGGTGCTGGGCGGCTCGCGCCGCAAGTATGCCAGCGTCGGCGATGTCATCGTGGTGTCCATCAAGGAAGCCATTCCGCGCGGCCGCGTGAAAAAGGGCGAAGTCCATCGCGCCGTCGTCGTACGGACCTCGTTCCCGCTGCGCCGCGTCGACGGCTCGGCGATCCGTTTCGACCGCAACGCCGCCGTCCTCCTCAGCAAGCAGGACGAGCCGATCGGCACCCGTATCTTCGGACCGGTCACTCGCGAGCTGCGCGCCAAGAAGTTCATGAAGATCATCTCGCTCGCGCCGGAGGTCCTGTAATCCATGGCCGCTAAGATGAAGATCCGTAAGGGCGACCGCGTGAAGGTCATCACCGGCCGCAGCAAGGGCAAGGTGGGCGACGTCTTGCGCGTCATCGCCGCCGAGCAGCGTGTCGTGGTGTCGGGCGTGAACATGATCAAGCGCCATACCAAGCCTGGCCGCACGGATGCCGGTGGCATCGTCGAGCGCGAGGCCGCGATCCACGTCTCCAACGTGGCGATCCTCGATCCCAAGTCCGACAAGCCGACCAAAATCGGCTTCAAGTTCCTCGAAGACGGCCGAAAAGTGCGCATCGCGCGCGGTTCGGGCGAAACACTAGACCGCTAGGAGCCAGGGTTATGCCCGCGCGTCTGCAAGAGCACTACACGTCCACCGTCCGCGAAGCGCTGACCAAGGAGTTCTCCTACAAGAACCCCATGGAAGTGCCGAAGCTCGACAAGATCGTCATCAACATGGGCGTCGGCGAGGCGGTCAACGATCGCAAGGCCGTTGACGGCGCCGTGGCCGACCTGACGGCGATCACCGGCCAGAAGCCGGTCATTACCAAGTCGAAGCTTTCGATCGCCACCTTCAAGCTGCGCGAGAACATGGCGATCGGCGCCAAGGTCACGCTCCGCCGCGATCGCATGTACGAATTCATCGATCGTCTGATCAACATCGCCCTGCCGCGCGTCCGCGACTTCCGCGGGCTGAACGGCAAGTCGTTCGACGGCCGCGGCAACTTCGCCATGGGTCTCAAGGAGCAGATCGTGTTCCCCGAGATCGAGTACGACAAGGTCGACATGGTGCGCGGCATGGACATCATCATCTGCACGACAGCGAAGACGGACGCCGAAGCACGAGCGCTTCTCAAGGCTTTCGACTTCCCGTTCGTGAACTGAGGCCGGAGAAAAGACATGGCCAAGAAGAGCTCGATCGAAAAGAACAACCGCCGCGCCAAGATGGCGAAGCAGTACGCCGGCAAGCGCGCCAAGCTGAAGGCGATGGCAGTCGACAACAAGCTGTCGCCGGAAGAGCGCTTCGGCGCCCGGCTCAAGCTTGCCGAGCTGCCGCGCAATTCCTCGCCGACGCGCATCCGCAACCGGTGCACGCTCACCGGCCGGCCGCGCGCCGTCTATCGCAAATTCAAGCTGTCGCGCCTTGCGCTTCGCCAGCTCGCGTCGTCGGGTGCTCTGCCCGGCGTCGTGAAGTCCAGCTGGTAACGGGGGACCGTAGACCATGATGACCGATCCAGTCGGCGATTTGCTGACCCGCATCCGTAACGGCCAGTCCGCACGCCTCGACAGCGTGACGGTTCCGGCCTCGCGCATGCGCTCCAACGTTCTCGACGTGCTCCAGCGCGAAGGCTACATCCGCGGCTGGTTCGAGGAAGAACTTCGCAAGGGCGTGAAGGAACTTCGCGTCGAGCTGAAGTACGACAACGGCCTTCCGGTCATCAAGGAGATCAAGCGCGTCTCCACGCCGGGCCGCCGCGTCTACTCCAAGATCGTCGACCTGCCGCGCCACTTCAACGGCCTCGGCATCTCGATCCTGTCGACCCCGCGCGGTGTCATGTCCGACGCCGAAGCACGCGCTGCCAATGTCGGCGGCGAAGTCCTCTGCAAGGTGTTCTGAGCATGTCGCGCGTCGGCAAAAACCCCGTTCCCGTTCCCGCGGGCGTCACCATCGACCTCAAGGGCCAGGCCCTCAAGGTCAAGGGCAAGCGCGGCGAGCTCTCCCTCATGATCCACGATGACGTCGTCGTGGCCAAGGAAGGCGAGACCCTCACGTTCAAGCCGCGCGACGAAAGCCGCCGCGCGCGCATGCAGTGGGGCACCGCCCGCAACCTCGCGCGCAACATGGTGCGTGGCGTGTCGGACGGCTTCACCGTCAACCTCGAGATCAACGGCGTCGGCTATCGCGCCGCGGCCGATGCCAAGATGCTGAACCTGCAGCTGGGCTTCAGCCACGACGTCAAGGTTCCGATCCCCGCCGGCATCCAGATCAAGGCGATCAAGCCGACCGAGATCGAGATCACCGGCGCCGATCGCCAGAAGGTCGGGCAGCTCGCCGCGGAGATCCGCAGCCTGCGTCCGCCCGAGCCGTACAAGGGCAAGGGCATCAAGTACTCGACCGAGACGATCCGGCGCAAAGAAGGCAAGAAGAAGTAAAGGCATCCATCATGGCCGACTCCAAAGCTCTGTTCGCCCGTCGCCAGCGTCGCGCGCGTTATGCGTTGCGCAAGGCTGCCAACGGCCGTCCGCGCCTCAGCGTTTTTCGCTCGGGCAAGCACATCTACGCCCAGGTCATCGACGACCGCAAAGGCGTCACCCTGGCTGCGGCCTCGTCGCTCGACGAGGCGCTCACGGTGAAGACCGGCGCCAACAAGGACGCAGCCACGGCCGTCGGCAAGCTGATCGCCGAGCGTGCGATCGCCGCCGGCGTCAAGACTGTCGTGTTCGATCGCGGCGGTTACCAGTATCACGGCCGCGTCGCTGCGCTGGCCACTGCCGCCCGTGAGGGCGGCCTGTCGTTCTGAGGAGTTAGCACATGGCTCGTTCACCTTCTGGTTCCGGACGTCCGCCGCGCGAGCGTCGCGGTGGCGACCGCGATGAAGAAAACGAACTGAAAGACAAGCTGGTCACCATCAATCGCGTCGCGAAGGTGGTGAAGGGCGGACGTCGCTTCGCGTTCGCCGCGATCGTGGTCATCGGCGACCAGCGCGGCCGCGTCGGGCACGGCGCCGGCAAGGCCCGCGAGGTTCCCGAGGCGATCCGCAAGGCCACGGAAGCTGCCAAGCGCGGCCTGATCCGCGTGCCGCTGCGCGACGGCCGCACGCTCCATCACGACGTGAAGGGCCGTTTCGGCGCCGGCAAGGTGACGCTGCGCGCGGCCCCGGCCGGTACCGGCATCATCGCCGGCGGCCCGATGCGAGCCGTCTTCGAGACGCTGGGCATCAAGGACATCGTCGCCAAGTCGGTGGGCACGTCGAACCCGCACAACATGATCAAGGCCACGTTCGTGGCCCTGGCAAAGCTCAACTCGCCGCGCATGGTCGCGACACGCCGCGGCAAGAAGGTCGGTGACCTGCTCGGCCGCCGTGACGGCGATCAGTCGGCTGAAGCGGCCGCCTGAGGAGAATGACCATGGCTGACAAGAAGACGATCAAGGTCGAACAGACCGGCAGCCCGATCGGCCGCACGGTCGACCAGCACGACACGCTGAAGGGCCTGGGCCTGAACAAGCGCCACCGCACGTCGGTCCTCGAGGACACGCCGTCGGTGCGCGGCATGATCAACAAGGTGCAGCACTTGGTGCGCATCGTAGAGGAGAAGCGCTGAAGCCTGCTCGGGCCTAGGTGCAAAGGGAAGAACGATGAAGCTGAACCAGATCGCTGACAACGAAGGCGCCCGCAAGGGCCGCATGCGCGTGGGCCGCGGCATCGGCTCCGGCAAGGGCAAGACTGCCGGCCGTGGCGTGAAGGGCCAGAAGTCGCGCACCGGCGTGGCCATCAAGGGCTTCGAGGGCGGCCAGATGCCGCTTTATCGTCGTCTCCCCAAGCGTGGCTTCCGTCCGCCGCACCAGAAGACATGGCAGGTGATCAACGTCGGTACGCTGCAGAAGGCGATCGACGACAAGAAGCTCGACGCCGGCAAGCCGATCGACAGCGCTGCGATGCTCGCGGCCGGCCTGTTCAAGAGCGCCTCGGACGGCGTCCGCCTCCTTGGCAAAGGCGAGATCAAGACCAAGATAGAAGTGAAGGTCGCTGGCGCCTCGGCGTCGGCGATTGCCGCGGTCGAGAAGGCCGGCGGCAAGGTTGAGTTGCCGCCCAAGCCTGTTGCCGAGGCGGCCTAAGTCCTTTCACACGGGGTAGCTTTCAATGGCATCCGCCGCCGAGCAACTCGCTTCAAACATGAACTGGGGCGCGATCGGTAAGGCGACCGAGCTCAAGAATCGCCTGTGGTTTACCATCGGCGCGCTCGTCGTTTTCCGCATCGGTGCCTACATCCCGGTCCCGGGTGTGGATCCGCAGGCCCTGGCCGAAGTGTTTCACCGCAATTCCGGCGGTATCGCCGGAATGCTCGACGTTTTCTCCGGCGGCTCGATCGGCCGCATGTCGATCCTGGCGCTGTCGATCATGCCGTACATCTCGGCCTCCATCATCATGCAGATCCTGACGACGGTGGTGCCGTCGCTCGAGGCGCTGAAGAAGGAAGGCGAGGCCGGCCGCAAGAAGATCAACCAGTACACGCGCTTCGGCACGGTGTTGCTGGCCGCCTTCCAGGCTTACGGCATCGCCGTCGGCCTCGAGGGCCAAGTCGCTTCCGGCGGTGCCCACGTGGTGCTGGACGCGGGATTGTTCTTCCGTTTCGTCACTACCGTCACCCTGGTCGGCGGCACTCTGCTGCTGATGTGGATCGGCGAGCAGATTACCGCGCGCGGCGTCGGCAACGGCGTCTCGCTGATCATCTTCGCCGGCATCGTGGCGGCGCTCCCGAGTGCGCTGGTGCAGACCCTCGAGCTTGGCCGCACGGGCGCGCTGTCGGCACTGTTCATCATCGCCCTGGCCGTCGGCATCGTGCTGGTGGTGGCCACCGTGGTGTTCGTCGAGACCGCGCAGCGGCGGATTATCGTCCAGTATCCCAAGCGCCAGGTCGGCAACAAGATGTACGGCGGCGAGGCCTCGCACCTGCCGATCAAGATCAACACCTCGGGAGTCATCCCGCCGATCTTCGCGTCGTCGCTGCTGCTTTTCCCGGCGACCATCGCGTCGTTCCAGACCGGCGGCAACGAGCCCGGCTGGGCGCAGTTCATCGCGACCTATCTCAGCCACGGCCAGCCGCTCTATCTTGCGGCCTATGTCGCGCTGATCGTCTTCTTCTGCTTCTTCTACACGACGGTCGTCTTCAACCCGACGGACACGGCTGACAATCTGAAGAAGAACGGCGGCTTCGTGCCCGGCATCCGTCCCGGCAAGAACACCGCCGAGTATCTCGAATACATCCTGAACCGGCTGACGCTCGTCGGTGCGGCCTACCTCTCGGTGGTTTGCATCCTGCCGGAACTGCTGATCGCACGCGGCGGCGTGCCGTTCTACTTTGGCGGCACCAGCCTGCTGATCGTCGTGTCGGTCACGCTCGACACGGTGACCCAGATTCAGGCGCACCTGCTCGCGCATCAATACGAGGGCCTCATCAAGAAGGCCCGGCTGAGAGGTCGCGGCCGCTAGAGCCGTGACTTCAGGGGAAGGGGACGATGAACATTATTCTTCTGGGGCCGCCGGGCGCCGGAAAGGGCACTCAGGCCCAGCGGCTGCAAAGCGACCTCGGCATGGTCCAGCTCTCGACGGGTGACATGCTGCGGGCGGCGGTGGCTTCGGGGACTGAGCTTGGCAAGAAGGCCAAGGGACTGATGGAGAAGGGTGAACTGGTCCCCGACGATCTGATCGTCGGCCTGATCAAGGACCGGATCGCCCAGCCGGACTGCGCCAAGGGCTTCATCCTGGACGGCTTCCCGCGAACGGAAGCACAGGCCAGGGCCCTGGACAAGATGCTGGCGGAGATGGCCATGAAGCTCGACCAGGTGGTCGAGATGGAAGTGGACGAAAAGGCGCTGACCGAGCGGGTCGTGGGACGTTTCACCTGTGCGAAATGTGGAACCGGCTACCACGACAGCTTCAAGCGCCCGAAGGTTGACGGTGTCTGCGATGTCTGCGGGTCGAAGGAGTTCACCCGCCGCAAGGATGACAATGCAGAGACTATGAAGACGAGGATGGTCGCCTATCGCGCCCAGACGGAGCCGCTGCTGCCCTACTACCGGGCGCGGGGGGTCCTGAAGAAGGTCGATGGGATGGCCGCCATGGATGAGGTTTATAGTCAAATCCGCGCTGTTTTGGCAGGGGCTTGACAAACGGGAGGGTCGTTGACTCGGGGGCGCCGATACATATAATCGCGCGCTTTTCCGGGGCCAGCGGAACGAAATCGGGCGCGCGTGAGCGCGCCGTAAGTCTTTGAAGGAGTTGGGATTTGGCTCGTATAGCCGGCGTGAACATTCCGACCGCCAAACGTGCGGTCATCGGACTGCAGTACATCCACGGGATCGGCCTGGCGAAAGCCAAGGAAATTCTGTCCAAGGTGGGGATCGATGAGTCGCGTCGCGTGAACACGCTGAACGACGACGAGGTGATCCGCATCCGCGAGGCGATCGACCAGGACTACACGGTCGAAGGCGACCTGCGCCGCGAAGTGGCGATGAACATCAAGCGCTTGATGGACCTCGCCTGCTACCGCGGACTGCGCCATCGCCGCGGCCTGCCGGTCCATGGCCAGCGCACGCATACCAATGCGCGCACCCGCAAGGGTCCGGCCAAGCCGATCGCCGGCAAGAAAAAAGTCACGAAGTAAGTTAGGGGAACCGGATCATGGCCAAAGCCGCAGCAGCTGCTGCTACCGGCGCCGCCGCTACTGGCGCCGCGCGTCCCCGTCGCAAGGAACGCAAGAACATCATCTCGGGCGTCGCTCACGTGAACGCCTCGTTCAACAACACGATCGTCACGATCACCGACGCACAGGGCAACGCCATCGCCTGGTCGTCGTCGGGTCAGCAGGGCTTCAAGGGCTCGCGCAAGTCCACGCCGTTCGCCGCCCAGATGGCGGCCGAGGGCGCGGGCCGCAAGGCCATGGAACACGGCATGCGCACCATCGAGATCCTGGTGCGCGGTCCGGGTTCGGGACGCGAGTCTGCGCTGCGCGCGCTGCAGGCCGTCGGCCTCGCCGTCACCTCGATCCGTGACGTGACGCCGATCCCGCACAACGGCTGCCGTCCGCCGAAGCGCCGTCGCGTCTGAGTTTCATGCCGGTTGGCGCCATTCGGCGCCGGCGGCTTTTTGATTGTGCCGTGGACTCGCAAGGGTTCGTGGCGCCCATCGATCTAGAGAGGTAGCCCCCGTGCTTCAGAAGAACTGGCAAGATTTGATCAAGCCGGAGAAGCTCGTTACCGAGGCTGGCGTCGACGCCGGCCGTACGGCGACGATCGTCGCCGAGCCGCTCGAGCGGGGCTTCGGCCTGACGCTCGGCAACGCGCTGCGTCGCGTGCTGCTGTCGTCGCTCCAGGGCGCGGCCGTCACGTCGATCAAGATCGACAACGTGCTGCATGAGTTCTCGTCGATCCCCGGCGTCCGCGAGGATGTGGTCGACATCGTGCTGAACATCAAGGCGATGGCCGTGAAGATGCAGGGCGATCGCCCGCAGCGTCTGTACCTGCGCGCCGTCGGCCCCGGCGAAGTCACTGCGGGCATGATCGAGCTGCCGGGCGACGTCCAGATCATGGACGCCAAGCATCTCATCTGCACGCTCGACGACGGCGCCTCGATCTCGATGGAGTTGATGGTCGCCACCGGCAAGGGCTACATCCCGGCCTCGGCGAACCGTCCGGAAGACGCGCCGATCGGCCTTATCCCGGTCGACTCGGTGTTCAGCCCGGTCAAGCGCGTTTCGTACAAGATCGAAAACAGCCGCGTCGGCCAGGTCACCGACTACGACAAGCTGTCGATGACGGTCGAGACCAACGGCACGACGGCCCCGGCCGACGCCGTGGCGCTCGCGGCCCGCATCCTGCAGGACCAGCTGCAGCTCTTCATCAACTTCGAAGAGCCGCGCGAAGTGCGCAAGGAAGAGCAGCAGGACGACTTCCCGTTCAACCGCAACCTGCTGCGCAAGGTCGACGAGCTCGAGCTGTCTGTCCGCTCGGCCAACTGCCTGAAGAACGACAACATCATCTACATCGGCGACCTGGTTCAGAAGACCGAGGCCGAGATGCTGCGCACGCCGAACTTCGGCCGCAAGTCGCTGAACGAGATCAAGGAAGTGCTGGCCGGAATGGGCCTGCACCTCGGCATGGAAATTCCCGGCTGGCCGCCGGACAATATCGAGGAAATGGCCAAGCGCCTGGAAGAGCCGTACTAGGCTCGAGTGGAATAGGGAAATAAGTCATGCGTCACGGTAATCGCGGCCGGAAATTCCACCGCACTGCAGAGCATCGCAAGGCGATGTTCATGAATCTCGCCGGTGCTCTCATCAAGCACGAGCAGATCACGACCACGCTCCACAAGGCGAAGGACCTGCGTCCGATCGTCGAGAAGCTGGTCACGCTCGGCAAGAAGGGCGGCCTGCACGCGCGCCGTCAGGCGATCGGCTTCCTGCGCGATCCCTACGTCGCCGACAAGCTGTTCACGACGCTCGGTCCCCGCTACTCCAAGCGTAACGGCGGCTACCTCCGCGTCCTGAAGGCGGGCTTCCGCTTCGGCGATGCAGCCGAGATGGCCGTGATCGAGTTCGTCGAGCGCGACACCGCTGCCAAGGGCATGGACTCCGGTCCATCGGCCGATGCGGCGGAGCAGCAGGAGGCGGCGTAAGCCACTTCTTCCTGAACTGAATTGAAACGCCCGGTCGAAAGACCGGGCGTTTTCTTTCGCGGTTAGATCCTGCTTATTTAAAGCGTTACTTTTCGTAACCCCCTCAGAACTGCTCCTCGGTGAGGGCGAAGACCGTGCGGCCGGCAGCCTTCAGCGGACCGAGCTGGGCCAGCGCCGGCGGCAGAATGACCTCGGCATAGAACCGCGCGGTGATCAGCTTGGCCTCCAGGAAGGCCGGATCGCCGTCGCGGGAGGCGAGCTTCTGTTGGGCCACCAGGGCGCTCCTGGCCAGCAGCCAGCCGCCCAGGGCGGTCCCGGCCAGCCGCAGGAAGGGTACCGAGCCCGCCAGAGCGTCCGCGAGCTGCGCCTTGGCGTACTGGGCCACCCACCGGGTGGCGTCCTCCAGGGCGTCCGCGGCCGCCGTGAGGCCCGCTGCGATCGCGGAAAGATCGTCGCCCGGGGCGGCCTTCATCTCGCTTACCAAAGCGCGCATCTCGGCCACGAGGGCGAGCATCGTCTCGCCGCCGTCCTTGGTCACCTTGCGGCCGACCAGGTCGCGCGCCTGGATGCCGTTGGTGCCCTCGTAGATCGGCAGGATGCGCGCGTCGCGCAGGTGCTGCGCGGCGCCCGTCTCCTCGATGAAGCCCATGCCGCCGTGGATCTGCACGCCAGTGGAGGCGATCTCGTTGCCGAGGTCGGTGAACCATGCCTTCACGATCGGGATCAGGAGGTCTACGCGATCCTGGATCTTGCGGCCGGCTTCCTTGTCGGGCGTGCGCAGCGCGCCGTCGATGCCGGCGGCGGTGTAGTAGCCCAAAGCACGCATCGCCTCGATCTGTGCCCGCATCGACATCAGCATGCGGCGGACGTCGGGGTGATGCACAATCGACACCGGCGCGGGGCTGGGACTGCCGTCGTCCTTGGACTGGACGCGCTGCCTGGCGAAGGCCACGGCCTGCTGATAGGCGCGCTCGGCGATGGCCAGCCCCTGGATGCCGACCGAGAGGCGGGCATTGTTCATCATGGTGAACATGTAGGAGAGGCCGCGGCCTTCCTCGCCCACGAGATAACCCACCGCGCCGCCGTCGTCGCCGAAGCTCATGACGCAGGTCGGGCTCGCGTGGATGCCGAGCTTGTGCTCGAGCGACACGCAGCGCAGGTCGTTGCGCTTGCCGGGCTTGCCGTCCGCGCCGGGCAGGAACTTCGGCACGATGAAGAGCGAAATGCCGCGCACGCCGGCCGGCGCATCGGGTGTGCGCGCCAGCACGAGGTGCACGATGTTTTCGGTGAGGTCGTGCTCGCCGTAGGTGATGAAGATCTTCTGGCCGCTGACCAGGTAGTGGTCGCCGTTCTTCACCGCGCGGCTCTTGAGCTGGCCGAGGTCCGAGCCCGCTTGCGGCTCGGTGAGGTTCATGGTGCCGGTCCATTCGCCCGAAATCATCTTGGGCAGGTACGCGGCCTTCTGCTCCGCGGAGCCGTGATGGTGAATGGCATCGATCGCGCCCTGGTTCAGCAGCAGCACCAGGCCGAAGCCCATGTTGGCCGCCTGCCACATCTCCTGCACGGTGGCCGCGAGCAGCCACGGCATGCCCTGGCCGCCGAATTCCGGGTCGAACGGCAGCGAGTTCCAGCCGCCGTCGACGAACTCCTTGTAGATGCCGGTGAAGCCGGGCGCGGTGCGCACCACGCCGTTCTCGAGCTTGGCGCCCACCTTGTCGCCGTCGCGGTTGAGCGGGGCGAGGCCGTTGCCCGCGAGCTTGGCCGCTTCCTCCAGCACCGCGTCGATGGTGTCGTCGGTCGCGTGTTCGTAGCCGGGAAGGGCCGCGATCTTTCCGAGGCCGGCCACTTCGCGCAGCGCGAAACGCATGTCGGCCAGCGGGGCAGTGTAGGTCATGTGTCTTCCTCCGGTCTGCACTATGCCGCGCCGCATCGCCAAAGGCGACCCGGCGCATTGCGAGTAGTCGCAATGCGCCCTGTCGCGTATCCTGCGGCCATCATGACCGATACCGTTCTGCTGAAGATCGACGGCGCCCGCGCCACCATCACCCTCAACGACCCGGCCAAGCACAACCGGCTCGACACGCCAGGGCTGGGCAAGCTCAAGGGCGCGATCGAGAAGGCCGATGCCGATCCCAATGTGCGCGTGACCGTCCTCACCGGCGCCGGGGAGAAGAGCTTCTGCTCGGGCTACGACCTGGGTTCGATCTCGTCGGGCAAGGACGTGAAGCCGCCGGAGGGCGCCCACAGTTTCGAGACGGTCATGGATCGGCTGGAAGCCATGCGCATGCCGACCCTGTGCGCGCTGAACGGCGGCGTCTATGGCGGCGCGACCGACATGGCGCTGGCCTGCGACTTTCGCCTCGGCGTGAGGGGCATGCGCTTCTTCATGCCGGCCGCGCGCTTCGGGCTGCATTACTATCCGAGCGGCCTGCGCCGCTACACCCAGAAGGTGAGCCCGAGCTTCGCCAAGCGCGCCTTCCTGCTGTCAGAGGATTTCACAGACGAGGACCTGCTGCGCGTGGGCTATCTCGACTGGCTGGTGGATCGCGCGGAGTTCGCGGCGAAGGTCGACGAGACGGCGGCCAAGCTTGCCGGCCTGGCGCCGCTGGCGATGTCCAACATGAAGCGTGCGATCGAGCAGTTCGCGCAGGCCGAGCCCAACATCCCGAAGATCCGCGCCGGCATCGACGAGTGCCGTACGTCGGAGGACTTGCGCGAGGGGCTGGCCGCGCTGAAGGAACGCCGGACGCCGGCTTTCAAAGGCCGCTGATGCGCGGCCTTCTGGCCGTGGCGATGCTGCTGGCGTTCGGCGGTGGCGTTCACGCCCAGCAGATCGATTTCAAGCGCGAGTCGCGGAGCGGCGACGAGAAGCTCGCCTTTCGCTGGCGTGATCTCGACAAGCGCGAGCACACCACTGCCTTCACCCTCACGAAGGCCGCGATCGCCCAGTCTGAAACCTCGTTCCGCGATTTCACGCTCAACGCCATGTGGCGCATCAACGAGGCCGACCTGTACGACGAGGCGCGGAAATTCGGGCATGGCACCAAGCTTGAACTGGTCCGCGCGGGCGATGGCCTGCGCTGGAAGGTGGAGGCGTCGGACCAGGCCACGGCCGACCAGCTCATGCAGAAGATCAAGGAGCGCCTCGCACGATCGGAAAAGGACTATCTGGCCGGGCATCTGCGCCGTCGCGTCGATGCCCGCCGGATCATGGTGGATTTCCCGGCCGCGACCCAGGCGCTGCAGGGGCCAATGACGGCGGTAGCGCGGGCGTTGGGCGCCACGCCCAACATCGCCGACAGCGATCGCGCCCGGATCGCGCTGGCGCTCGCCTTCTTCCAGGAAGTGCCGTACGCGGTTCTGGAGGACAAGGATCGCCGCGGGGGTGATTTCCTGCCGGCGGCGGCCCTGCTTGCCCAGAACCGCGGAGATTGCGACAGCAAGGCCGTGGCGCTGGCCGCCGTCCTGCGGACCTACGCGCCGTCGCGCAAGCTTGTGGTGGTCACCATGCCCGAGCACGCGATCCTGGCGGCCGACGTGCCGGCCGAGTCGGGCGACCAGACGATCCGCGCGCAAGGTCGCCAATATGTCGCGCTCGAGGCCGCCGGGCCCGCCCTGGCGCCGGTCGGGCGCGTGTCTCCCCATTCGGCAAAATATCTCCGGGATGGGCGCGAAACCGAAATTTGGCCGCTAAACTGACGGCCATGGCCACCACCCAGCGCCGCCTCGCCGCCATCCTGCACGCCGACCTCGCGGGCTTCACCCGCATGATGGAGAGCGGGGAGACGCGCACCTTCCGTCACCTCAAGACCGCGCAGATCCAGGTCTGGCGTCCCGCGATCGATAGCGGCGGCGGCCGGCTGGTGGGCACCGCGGGCGATGCCATGCTGGCCGAGTTCGGTTCCGCCGTTGCCGCCGTCTCGGCCGCGATCGACATCCAGGAGCGAATGGCCGCCTTCAACCAGGCGCTCGACGAGCCGCAGCGCATGCAGTTCCGCGTCGGCGTGCACCTGGGCGAAGTCATCGTCGACGAGGAAGACCAGAACATCTTCGGCGACGGCGTCAATCTTGCGGCGCGCATCCAGGCCGCCGCCGAGCCGGGCGGCATCGCGGTGTCGCGCACCGTGCGCGACATGGCCGAGCTCAAGGTCAACTATGCCTTCGTCGACGGCGGCGAACACAAGCTCAAGAACGTGAGCCGGCCGGTCCATATCTTCCACGTGCGCAACCTGGCGGTGCCGGCACTGACGACACAGGATGCGGCCAAGACCACGACGCGCATCGTCCCGCAGGTCGTGCTGCGCTTCGAAGGCGCGAACACGGCGGGCCAAAAATTCGGCTTCGACGTCGCGATCGACAAGTTGATGCAGCTGCCTCAGGGCATGATGATCGGCCGCGCCGCCGACCAGTGCGAGCTGGTGCTGGCGCACGCCACCGTGTCGCGCCGCCACGCGCGGCTGGTGCTCACGGGCGAGGCGCTGAAGATCGAGGACCAGGGCTCGACCAACGGCACTTCGGTGAACGGAACCGACCTCAAGTCCGGCGCGCCGGCCGTGATCCGTCCTGGCGACAAGATCCGCATCGGCGATATCGAACTCGGCGTCAAACACCTCTGAAGAGGGCAACACTCATGACAACCAACGTGAAGGCACACGCACTGCGCGCACAACTGGCCAAGGGCGCGTTCATCCTGGCGCCCGGCATCTATGATGGCATCTCCGCGCGCGTCGCCGACACGATGGGCTTCCCCGCGCTCTATATGACGGGCTATGGCGCCACGGCGTCGATGCTGGGGCTGCCCGACGCGGGTCTCGCGACCTATTCCGACATGGTGGGCCGGGCCGAGATGATCTGCTCGGTCATCCAGACCCCTCTGATCGCCGATGCCGATACGGGCTACGGCGGCCTGCTGAACGTCCAGCGTACGGTGCGCGGCTACGAGGCCGCGGGCGTTGCTGCGATCCAGATCGAGGATCAGGAGACGCCCAAGAAGTGCGGCCACACGCCAGGCCGCAGGGTGGTGCCAGCCGAAGACATGGTGCTGAAGATCAGGGTTGCGGTCGAGGCGCGGCGCGATGAGGCCACGATGATCGTGGCCCGCACCGACGCCCGCACCGCGCTCGGCCTCGACGAGGCGCTGCGCCGCGCGAAGCTCTACGAGGAGGCGGGCGCCGACATCATCTTCGTCGAGTCTCCCGAGAGCGAAGAAGAGCTGGAGCGTATCGGCCGCGAAGTGAGCAAGCCGCTGCTCGCCAACATGGTCGAGTTCGGCAAGACGCCGCGATCGGATGTCGCCAAGCTCAAGAAGTGGGGCTTCGATCTTGCGATCTATCCGGGCCTGGGCTTCAGCGTGGCCGCCGAAGCGATGCGCCAGGCCTGGGAATATCTCAAGGCCAACGGCACCAGCAACGGCGTCAAGGTTCCGCAATATCGCGACATGCACGAACTGATGGGCTTCTCCGACGTCTGGGACTTCGAGAAGAAATGGGCGCAATGAACGGGCGGTTTCCGCTGCTGGAACTGCTCGCCCGCCTGCCGGCGCGCGTCTGGCTGCAGGCGATCCTGGGCCTGATCGGCTTCGTCGTGCTGGCGGTGCTGGGCTTCGCGGTGATTGCGGGCGTGGCGGCGGTGATCGTGCTGATGGTCCTGGGCTTCAAGGCCAAGGCCTGGCTGCGCACGCTGTTCGCCGGCCGTCCGCGGCCCGATCGCAACGCCCCCAAGGTGATCGATGTGCCCTACGAGATCGTCGAGCGCCGCGATGACGAGCGGCGCTAGACCCGGATGACCTTGCCCGGGTTCATCAGGTTGTCGGGATCGAGCGAGCGCTTCAGGGAGCGCATGACGTCGAGCTCGATCTTGCTGCGGTAGTGCGTGAGCTCGTCGACCTTTATGCGGCCGATGCCGTGCTCGGCCGAGATCGACCCGCCGCAGGCCGTCACGAGGTCGTAGATCGCGCCGCTGATCTTGTCGCCGTAGGCCATGAACTGCGGCTTCGTCCAGCCGGGCGGTGACTGGCAATTGAAGTGCATGTTGCCGTCCCCGACATGACCGAACGGCACCGGGCGGCAGTCCGGCAGCGCCTTCTTCATCGCGGCCAATCCTTCCTTCATGAAGGAGGGGAGCTTGCTCACCGCGACAGAGATATCGTGCTTGATCGAAGGGCCCTCGCGCTTCTGGCCCTCGGAGTGGTTCTCGCGCAACGCCCAAAAGGCGCGTGCCTGCGCCTCGTTCTGGGCGATCACGGCGTCGAGCACGAGGCCCTTTTCCATCGCCTCGCCCAGATAGGCTTCCATCTTGTCGCGCAGGCCCGACTGGTTCTCGCCCTCGCGCGGCGGCCGCGACGACGCCCATTCGAGCAGCACGTACCACTCGTGCTTGTCGACGAGCGGGTCGGTCGAGCCTGGAATGTTCTTGAACACGAACTCGAGGCCCATGCGGCCCATCAGCTCGCAGGACACGACGTTGTCTTCCGACGCGGCGTACGCCCCGCTCAGCAACTCCACCGCGGCTTCGGGCGAGGGCACGGCGTTCCACGAGGTCGCCACGTCCTTGGGTTTGGGCCACAGCTTCAGCACCGCCTTGGTGATGATGCCCAGCGTGCCTTCGGCCCCGAGATAGAGGTCTCGCAGGTCGTAGCCCGTGTTGTCCTTCTTGAGCGCGCGCAGGCCGTTCCAGACGTCGCCGTTGGGCTGAACAACCTCGATGCCCATCACGAGCTGGCGCGTGTTGCCGTAGTGCAGCACCTGCACGCCGCCGGCGTTGGTCGAGAGATTGCCGCCGATGGTGCAGCTTCCTTCCGCGCCGAGGCTGAGCGGGAACAGCCGGTCGTTCTCGGCCGCGGTCTCCTGGATGGTCTTCAGGATCACGCCCGCCTCGACCGTCATCGAGTAGCCGACCTTGTCGATCTCGAGGATCTTGTTCATGCGGGTAAGCGACAGCACGATCTCGCGCCCGTCCTCCTGCGGCGTGGCGCCGCCCGACATGCCGGTGTTGCCACCTTGCGGGCAGATCGCGACCTTTTCGGCGGCGCAGAGCTTCACGACCGCGGAAACTTCTTCGGTCGAGGCCGGGCGCACGATGGCCATAGCCGCGCCGAGATAGTTCTCGCGCCAGTCGGTGAGGAACGGGTGCTTGTCCTTTTCGTCGAGGATCAGGCCCTTGTCGCCCACGATGGCGCGCAGCCTGGAAATAAAGTCGCTCATGCGAGGCGCAGCACCTTGCCGGGGTTCATGATGTTCTTGGGATCGAGCGCGCGCTTGATGGTGCGCATCGTGTCGAGCTCGGTCTTGCTGCGGTAGTGTGCGAGCTCGTCGAGCTTGTCGATACCGATGCCGTGCTCGGCCGAGATCGAGCCCGCCATAGACGTGACGAGGTCGTTCACCGCGCGGGTGATGGCGGGCGAATACTGGCCCAGTGTCGCGCGGTCCATGCCCTTCGGTCCCATGAAGGAGAAGTGGACGTTGCCGTCGCCGATATGGCCCAGCGGATAGGGGCGAATGCTCGGCAGGATGTCGAGCGAGGCCTTGATGCCCTTGTCGAGGAACTCGGGAATCTTGGAGACCGCGACGGAGATGTCGTAGCTAAGGCCCGGACCTTCGGCGCGCGACGCGGGCGCCACCGACTCGCGGATCACCCACATGTTGCGGGCCTGGCTCTCGTTCTGCGCGATGACGGCGTCGAGCACGCGGCCAGCTTCCATCTGGTCGGCCAGGAACTGTTCCATTTTGTCCGACATGCCTTCGGCGCCGTCGGACTTGGGCCGCGACGAGGTCCATTCGAGCAGCAGATACCAGGGCGTATCGGCCTTGAGCGGGTCTTGGGTGCCCGGAATGTGGCGCAGCACCATGTCGGTGCAGGCGCGGCTCATCAGCTCGCACGAGCCGACGTTGTCCTCCGACGCGCCGTGCGCCTCCGACAGGATCTCGATGGCGGCCTGCGGGTCGCGCAGCGCGATCCAGGCGGTGGCCACGTCCTTGGGCTTCGGCCAAATCTTGAGCACGGCCTTGGTGATTATGCCGAGCGTGCCTTCCGCGCCCATGAACAGGTGCTTGAGGTCGTAGCCGGTGTTGTCCTTCTTGAGCGCGCGCAGGCCGTTCCAGATGTCGCCATTGGGCAGCACCACCTCAAGGCCCATCACGAGGTTGCGCGCATTGCCGTAGCGCAGCACCTGCACGCCGCCCGCGTTGGTCGAGAGGTTGCCGCCGATCATGCACGAGCCCTGGGCGCCCAGGCTGAGCGGCAGGAAGCGGTCGTGGCTCGCCGCCGTCTCCTGCAGGGTCTGGAGGATGCAGCCCGCCTCGACGGTCATCGAATAGCCGACCGGGTCGACGTTGATCACCTTGTTCATGCGACCGACGGACAGAACGATGCCGGTGTGCGTGGGCCATGGCGTCGCGCCGCCCATCAGGCCTGTGTTGCCCGCCTGCGGCACGATCGCGATGCCGTTGTCGAAACAGAGCTTCACGACCTTGGACGTTTCCTCGACGGTCGCGGGGCGCACCACGACGGCGGCCGTGCCGACGGTCGAGCCGCGCCAGTCGGTCACGAACGGCTGCTTGCCCTGTTCGTCCTGGATCAGGCCCTTGTCGCCCACAATGGCGCGCAGCCCTTCCAGGATGGCGGGCGTGACGGCGGCGGTCGGAATGCTGGGCGTGATGACGGTATCGGGCATGGTTTCCTCGTTTATTGCCCGAACCTTAGCCTCGCGCGCGGGTCGGGTCACCAGCGGCCGCGCGGCGCAGGCGGTCGTTGATCGCAAGGCCGAGGCCCGTTTCGGGGATCGGCATGACCGCAATGCGGCCAATGCCCGGTCGGTCGAGCGCCCGCATCTGAGCGAAGAGGTTGGCAGCCGCCTCGGCGAGATTGCCGGACGGGCTGAGATTGTAGGTCAGCATGGCACCAGCGGGGGGCGTCGGCCCGAACGCGAGAAGACCTTCGTCGGCCGACACGTTCGTTGCCGCGAGCCGGACAGGCCGGGCGGGGGCGTAATGGCTTTCGAGCTGGCCGGGCGATGTGCGGGGCGCGTCGCCCGAGGGGAGCGCGTCGCTCATGGCGATGGGACCGATCACCGCCTCGATTGCCTCGCGCGTGGCGCCACCAGGGCGCAGCAAGGTGGCGCGGTTGCCCGACAGGTCGAGCACGGTGGACTCGACACCGACCAGGCAGGGGCCGCCGTCGAGGATCAGGCTCACGCGTTCACCAAGAGACTCCGCGACGTGCGCCGCCTGTGTCGGACTGACGGCCCCGCTGCGGTTCGCCGAGGGCGCGGCGATGGGGTGGCCCGCGGCGCGGATCAACGCCTGCGCCACCGGATGAGACGGTGCGCGGATCGCCACCGTGTCGAGGCCTGCCGTCGCCAGCAGCGCGATCGTTGATGCCTTGGCGCGCGGCAGCACAAAGGTCAGGGGGCCGGGCCAGAAGCGGGCTGCAAGTCGGTCGGCCGTATCGCTCCAGTCGACAAAGCGTTTGGCCTCGTCGGGGCCAAGCACATGGCTGATCAGCGGATTGAACTGCGGCCGGCCCTTGGCTTCGAAGATCGCGGCGACGGCGCGCTCGTTGGTGGCGTCGCCGCCCAGCCCGTAGACCGTCTCGGTGGGAAAGGCGACGAGGCCGCCATCTTGCAGCAGCTTCGCGGCCCGCATGATCGAGGCCACGTCCGGCTCGACAATGCTCACCTTGCTTCCTTGGTCCGCGCGATGAAGTGCGGATTGCCGAAACCCTTCTTGCCGTAGAGCAGGGGCTTGTTGTCGGTCGTTACGACTTCGCCACCCGCCGCCTCGAGCACGGCTTGGCCCGCGGCGGTGTCCCACTCGTTGGTCGGGCCAAAGCGCGGATAGATGTCGGCCTTGCCCTCGGCAATCAGGCAGAACTTCAGCGATGAGCCCGCATGCTCGCGCTCGGCGACGCGCAGGCCGTTGCCGGCGAACCAGATGTCGAGCTGGCTGTAGATCGCGGTGCTGCGGCTTGCGAGGCACGTCAGGCCCGCGGCCGGCGGCTTGCGCACGGAGACCGGCGCAAAGGCGCCGCCGTTCTCGCTGCGGTCGGCGCCCAAGCCCGCCACGCCGCGCCACAGTATGTCGGTCGCGGGCGCGAGAACGATGCCGAGCACGGCCTTGCCGTTCTCGATCAGGGCGATGTTCACCGTGAACTCGCCGTTCTTCTTGATGAACTCCTTGGTGCCGTCGAGCGGATCGACCAGCCAGAACGGCGTGCCGTCCATCCTGGGCGTGTGGCCCGCGGCCATCTCCTCCTCGGCGACCACGGCCGCGCCGGGCGCAATCTTGCGCAGGCCGGCCACGATGATGGCTTCGGCCGCATGATCCGCGTCGGTCACTGGAGACTTGTCGGCCTTGGTGCGCTCGCCGAGATCGCCTGCGTAGATGCGCATGATCTCGCGCGCGGCGTCGCGAGCGAAGCCGGTGCAGGCATCGCGCAGGGTGACGAGATCGGGCAGGGTCGTGGACATGAATGCGGCGACCTTATAACCCATCCCGACATGGCAAACAGGCTCCTCGGTGTCATAGCTGCCCTTCCCGAGGAATTCGCTCATTTTTCCGATCGCTCGGGAGAGACGAGTTCCGTCGGCGGGCACTCCTTCTGGCGCGGCCAAATCGCGGGTCGTGAGGCCGTTTTCGTCGAATCGGGGGCGGGCAAGGTCAATGCCGGCGTGGCGACCGCCTTGCTGCTCGACCGCTTCGGCTGCCGGGCGCTGATGCTGTGCGGCGTGGCTGGCGGCCTCGATCCGGCGCTCAATGTCGGCGACGTCGTGGTCGCGACGAGCAACATCCAGCACGATTTCGGCATCGAGAAGACCGGCGAGTTCTTTCATATCCAGCCGGGAAGCCGGCCTGCGCTCGGCGAGGACTTTACGCCGGGCTATGCCTTGTCGGGGTCACTCGTAATGCGGCTGCGCGCTGCGCTCGACGGCATCGTACTGGAGCCTCTGCCCGCGGACGTCGACGCCGGCCGGCGCACACCGAAGATCTGCTTCGGTCCGATCCTCACCGGCGACAGCTTTATCAACGTCGAAGCAACGCGGCGCCGCCTGCAGGAAAGGTTTGGTGCGCAGGCGGTGGAGATGGAAGGCGGTGCCGTGGCGCAAGTCGCGCGGTGGTGGGACCCGCGGATCCCCGTCGTCAACATCCGGTGCCTGAGTGATCTGGCCGGCGCCGAAAGTCACGTCGACTTCCGCACTTTCCTTCCCGCAGCCGCGCGCATTGCATCGGCAGTCGCCCACCGGCTGGCACCCGTGATCTGATCGGCGATCTGATCAGCGCTTCAGGACACGTCCCGCCACGGCATCGAGCTTGGCGATCATTGCGGGCGAGCGGGCGGCGGGTTCGGTGATCAGCGCGTTATCGAGAGCGTGGTCGCAGCCGGCGGGGCAGGGTGCCGGGCGGTCATCCTTGAGCAGGGGCGCCACCATCGAGACCAGCGTCTTGGCCTTCTCGGCATTGTCGGTCAGCACGCGAATGATGTCGGAGACCTGAACGTGGTCGTGGTCCGGATGCCAGCAGTCGTAGTCGGTGACCATGGCGACGGTGACGTAGCAAATCTCCGCCTCGCGGGCGAGCTTGGCTTCCGGCATGTTGGTCATGCCGATTACGTCGCAGCCCCAGGTCCGGTAGAGGTTGGATTCCGCCAGGCTCGAGAATTGCGGGCCTTCCATCGCCAGATAGGTGCCGCCCATCTTGATCGGGAAGCCGGCCTTCTTGCCGCAGGCGTACACGGCCTGTGCCAGGCGGTTGCAGGTCGGATGCGCCATCGAGACATGGGCCACCAGTCCCTCACCGAAGAAACTCTTCTCGCGCGCAAAGGTGCGATCGATGAACTGGTCGACCACGACGAAGTGGCCCGGCGGCAGCTCCTCTTTCAATGACCCGCAGGCCGAAACCGAGAGAATGTCGGTAACGCCCGAGCGCTTCAGGGCGTCGATATTGGCGCGGTAGTTGATCGTCGAGGGCGAGTGGAAATGGCCGCGGCCGTGGCGGGGCGCGAACACGACGTCGAGTCCGTCGAGCACGCCGAAGAGAAACTCGTCCGAAGTTTCGCCGTAGGGCGACGCGACCCGCTTCCAGTGCGCGTTCTTGACACCTGCAATGTCATAAACGCCGCTGCCGCCCAGAACGCCAAGAACAGTCATTTTTGCTTCTCCTCGGAGGCGGTGGTGTATCATTCCCGCTGGCAAAAAGGGAGACAGGTAATGGGCAAGCTCGACGGCAAGATCACCATCGTGACCGGCGCAACCAGCGGCATCGGCCGGCGCACCGTCGAGAAGTTCGTGGCCGAGGGGGCCAAGGTCGTGGCAACGGGCCGCCGCGAGGAACTGGGCAAGTCGCTGGAGAGCGCGCTCGGCAAGGACAAGTGCCTTTTCGTGAAGGCCGACGCCACCCGGGAAGCCGACGTGAAGGCGATGATCGACGCCTGCGTCTCGAAATGGGGGCGGCTCGACTGCCTGTTCAACAATGCCGGCGGCCCCGCGCCGGTGGGCGGCATCGAGACGGTGCCCGTCGAGGGCTTCGACGCCGCGATGGCTACCCTGGTGCGCTCGGTCATGCTGGGCATGAAGCACGCGGCGCCGATCATGATGAAGCAGGGCTCCGGCAGCATCATTAACAACGGCAGCGTTGCGGCGCGGCGCGCGGGCTATTCGACCTCGATGATCTATGGCGCGGCCAAGGCCGCGGTGAACCACCTCACCGTGTGCGCGGCCATGCAGCTCGGCGAGAAGAGCGTGCGCTGCAACTCGATCTCGCCCGGCGGCATAGCCACCGGCATCTTCGCCAAGGCGCTCGGCTTGCCGCCCGACAAGGCCGATGGTTACGCGCAGGCGATGAAGGCGGGCATGGCCAAGAACCAGCCGATCCCGCGCGCCGGCATCGTCGACGACATCGCCAACGCCGCGGTGTTCCTGGCGTCCGACGATTCCTCGTTTATCAACGGCCACGATCTCGTGGTCGACGGCGGCATGGTCGGCGGCCGCATGTGGACGCCGCATCAGGAAGGCGTCAATGCAATGCGCAAGGCCTTCGGCGTCGACGAGGTCTGAGCTTCATGATCGCCGTCCTGTTCAGCGATCGTAGTCGCGCCGCGTACGCGGTCGAAGCCGCCCACGCCAAGGAGACCTACACCTTCACCGACGCGTGGGGCCTGCCGCGCACCTGGCTGAAGGGCGAATATGCCTATCTCGCGCCCAATGCGGCGCGGTTGTTGTTGTCACGTTGCAACCTCAAGCACGAGCTGATCGAGGAGGCTGCCCTCACGGACGAAAGACTCGGCGGTTTGAGGGCCGTGCTGGTGCCGAACGCGGGACACCTCTCGGCAGAGACGATCGCACGTATCGAGCGCTGGCTGGAAGGCGCCGACAAGCGCCTGATCGTCACCGGCAAGACCAACTTGCCGCCGCGGCTGCTCGGGCTCACATCCTGCACGCCGGGTCCGTCGAGCGGCTTCACGGGCTGGCGCTGGCTGCCGGGTTCGCCCTTTGCCAACGGCGACTGGGAAAGCCTCTATGTCAGCAGCTACAAAGCCTTCACGGTCCAGAAGGTCGAGGCGGCGCCCGGCAGCAAGGTGCTCGCCGCGCTTGTCGAACTGACGGGCGATCTCGAGAATGCCGCGACTGCCACGGCCAGCGACATCGGGCCGGCCATCGTGGCGACCGACAAGACGCTGTTCGTCGCGAACCAGGTCTTCGAGATGGTCGGCGGCATGCTGCAGGCCCATCTCAACGTCGAGGCGGTGCGGCACTTCACCAATGCGGTGCATTGGGGCGACACGCTGCTGTTCTTCCTGCGCCGCCTCGTGCTCGACCTCGGTCTGGAGCCGTTGTGGCAGACCCGCCTGCGCTCGTTCGGCGCCTACGACGGCGTGCTGTCGTTCCGCCACGACGTGCACGGCATGCGGGACTACAATTTCCTCGACTACCAGATCCAGAACCTGATCCCGGCGAGCTACGACATTGAGACGCCGTCGTTCTCCAGGAACATCGACTACGACATGGCGCGCGACTGGGTGCAGCGCACGACCCAGCACAGTTTCATCGAACCCGCGCTGCACAACGACAGTTCGATCGGCACGCCGCCGACGGCGATCTTCGGCCAGGGCCTGTTCAACCTGGTGACCGACGCGCGCAAGACACTCGGGGTTTCGTTCTGCACCTGTGGCCGTCACGAGGGCGGTCACCTGCATCCGGAGACGCTGGATGCGATGGATTACCTCTATGCCCACGACCCGATCATGTTGGGCACCTGCACCTTTTGCTTCTATCACATGGTCGAATACGGCGTGCGACATCCCGATGTCGTTGCGTACACCGGCGCGGGCGACAAGCAGCTGACCTATGTCACCGACGTGCGCCGCACGATCGCCACGCCGGGAGTCTGGTTTCCGTTTCATCCGGTGATCACGACGGACAAGGAGTGGAAGCCGTTGCGCGGATGGGATCGTACGCACGAGTACGACACCAACTACGAGCTGGTGGAGACGGTCTTCGGTGGCCACGGCTCGAAGCGCCACGGCGTCGACGACCGGCTGGAGAACGGAGTCTACAGTTTCCAGTACCATCCCGAGTTGGCGCGCGATCCGTCTGTCAACAACGGCCGCGGAACGCTCGACTACGTGCGCTATTGCATCAACCTGGCCGAGCGCAAGCACTACTGGATTGCGACCCAGGCAGAGCTGTACCAGCGCATGGCCGACTACGAGGCTCTGAAGTTCGAGGTGCGTGACGTTGGCCGCACCGTCACGGTGACCAACCCCACCAACCGGCGCATCACCGCGATGGTGATCGAGCAGCGCTTGCCGTTCGGCAGCGTCTGGCACGGCGGGGAGGAACTGATCCACGTGGCGCACGGCGGCTTCGTCACGATCCCGCCGCTTGAGCCCGGTGCCGCGATCACGCTTCAGTTCAAGGACGAGGAAATCGAGGAGCTGCTGCTGCGGAATCCCAGCAACAAGGGTCTGGTGATCCTCGATGCTCGCCGCGACCCGACCACCAACGATGTCCGCATTCTGGTCAGTGTTTGCCGCAAGCAGCCGCTCTGCGTCGAAGGTGTCGATCCGGAAGGCGCCTACGAAGTAGAGGTCGAGGGCCGTCCGGTGCAGAACGTTGGCGTGCGCACAGTGCGCACCATTCAGGCGCTGCTTGCCAAGAAGACACAGGTGGCGGTGGCGCCGAAACGGCGCACCTTTACGCCCGGCACGACCCGTTTCCTCGATCTGGAAGTGGAGGGCGAGGAAAGCAATTTCGTCGAGCGCACGATCCGCATCCGCAAGATTGCGGAGCCCAGGGCATCCGTGGTGAAGGCCGAGCTGATTGCGTCCATTCCCGCCCGGCGTGGACGCGTGACCTAGAAGTCGGCGACGACTCTTTTTGTCTTGAGGCGAAGAGCTTCGACGCATTCGCAGGCCGAGCGTTCCAGTCCCGCCTGATCGAGAATAGTGATCTCGCCGCGGCGATACCGGATGAGGCCGGCGTTCTGCAGTTCCTGGGCGATCAGCGTGACAGTCGGCCGGCGAACGGCGAGCATCTGAGCGACGAAGTCGTGCGTGAGCTTCAGCACATCGTTTTCGACGCGATCGCGGACCTGGATGATCCATCGGCACATGCGCCGCTCGGCCGAATGCAACGCATTGCAGGCCGCGGTCTGCTGCATCTGCGCCATCGAGAGCTCGTTGCTGAGGAGGACGATCTTGAGGAAGACGTCGCTCTTGGCCATGGCGGCCTTGTAGTCGGCGGCGCTGACCCGATAGCCTGAGCCCGCGATCTGCACGATCGCGCGCGCATTCGCCCGGTGGGTGCCTAGTGCGGCCAGGCAACCGAGGACGGCTTCGCGTCCGAGACTCGCGAGTTCGAGCGCGGCACCGTCTTCCATCGTGGTCGTGATCGAAATCATGCCCGATTCGATGAAAAGGATTTCCTCGACCCGTTCGCCCGGATCGGTCAGCACCGTTCCCTGCCGCAGGTCCACCGCTCTCAAGTGAGGACGCAGAATTTCAAGATCCTTGGGCGCGAGTGCCGCGAGGAAGAGGTTCTCGAAGGCGCCGGCAGCCATTTCTTGAGTTCCTTGGTCTTCGGTTCTTTGGTTTCTCATTCATGCACCACGAGACGCTGCCGGCTGTTGAAGCGGCCCAAAGTGCGCAAAGTCGCGCAAGCTTATGCTCGACGGGGAGGGCATAGGTCGGTTCGCTAACGAACAAAGAAAAAGATGCCTCCAGGTTGCGAGGCTTATTTCGTGATTCGGCCGGCAAAATCGTCCAGAGGTTCGCAACCGTACAGACCCGGTTGCGTATCGTCGAGACCTTCTCCCAAGGGGAGAAGGTCAATGGCGCTGACATATGCGATCCATCATCCGGATTTGCTGGTGACTGCCGTTGTCGAGGGTGCCTTCCTCCGGCGCGACGTGGAACGCTATCTTGCCGACATCTTCGCCGCAGGCTGTGGGCCTTACGCCAAGCTCTTCGACATCGCGGGCGCGGGCAATCCGCTGCCGAGCGAAGACATGCGTGCGATCGGCGCACGCATTCGTATCCTCGGCGCGATGGGGCCGATGGGACCACTGGCGATCGTGACGTCGGCTACCTTGCGGCCGACCGCAGAGACATTCGTGTCATATGCAGAAGCGTCGCGGGCGATCCGGCTGTTCGAGGGCGAAGGTGCCGCACGGTCGTGGCTGCAAACGCAACTTGGCTTGCACGGGGGGCGTTGAGACTGCAGCCCGTCCCTGAACGACGGGTCTCCACCCACCCCAAGCAAGATAAACCAAGGAGTTGAACCATGGCCGACATGACCAAGAACACCGCGGGCAATCTCATTGCTGCCGAAAAGGTCGAAGGTACGAATGTCTACAACCTGCAGGGCGACAAGCTCGGCACGGTCGACGACATCATGATCGACAAGGTGAGCGGCAAGGCGATCTACGCCGTCATGTCCTTCGGCGGTTTCCTCGGCATCGGCGAGAAGAACCATCCGCTGCCGTGGTCGACGCTGAAGTACGACCAGAGCAAGGGCGGGTACGTCGTCAACCTCGACAAGAAGATGCTCGAGAAGGCGCCGACCTACGATCGCACCGGAGACTTCGAGTGGACGCCGGACTACGGCCGCGAGGTCGACAAGTACTACGGTGCGCCGACCTACTGGATGTAAGCGCTAGGAACGGCTGCCGGGCCTGCCGCCCGGCAGCCGGCCGAGCACGTCCGGATTGACCACGTTATCCGGCGTGCCTGCGGCATAGGAAACGATCTGATCGAAGATTTCCGTGAACTGGGTCTCGTACTCGTCGTGCGTCACGTAGCCGATGTGCGGCGTGGCGACCACGTTCGGCATTTTCAGGAGAGGATGGTCGCCGCCCAGCACGGGTTCGTGCTCGAAGACGTCGACGGCCGCCATCCCCGGCCGGCCCGAAGTGAGCGCCGCTTCCAGGATGCCTGCCGCGATCAGCGGCGCGCGGCTGGTATTTACCAGGAGAGACGTAGGCTTCATGCGCGCGAGATCGCCGGCCGTCACGATGCCGCGCGTCGCGGGCACAAGCCGCATATGCAGGGAGACTACGTCGCAAGTCTCGAAGAACTTTTCCTTGCTCGGCGCAGCCTCATAGCCGTCGGCGACGGCCTTCGCGCGTGCCGCCTCGCGGGCCCAGACCACGACTTTCATGCCGAAAGCCTTGCCGAAGCCCGCCACCGTCGCGCCAATGCGGCCGTAGCCGTAGATGCCGAGCGTCTTGCCCTTCAGCGTCCAGCCGACGCCGGTCTGCCACGTGCCGGCCTTCAGTGCGGCCACGTGCTGGGGAAGCTGGCGCATCGCGGCCAGGGTGAGGGCCCAGGTCATTTCAGCCGCGGCATAGGACGGCGTGCCGGGATGCTGGCTCGACGACACGATGATGCCCAGCCGCGTGCAGGTCTCGATGTCGATATGCGGATAGACGCTGCGCTGGCTGATCAGGCGCAGCTTCGGCAGCCGTTCGAGAAGCTGCGTGCGGATTTGCGTGCGTTCGCGAAACAGCACGAGGACCTCGGTGTCCTTCAGCCGGTCGGCAAGGATCTCGACGTTCTGGACGTGGTCGTTCCAGACGGTGACCTCGTGGCCCTTCAGCTTGGCGAAGCACGGCAGTGTGCGCAGCGTATCGAAATAATCGTCGAGAATCGTGATCCTCATGGTCCGATCCTCAGGGCCGGCTCGCGAGGAAGGTTCGTCCGCGGTCGGTGAGTTCGACCCGCGCGCCGCGGCGGGCGACGTAGCCGTTGTCCGTCGCTTCTTCCCAGACCGGCAGGCGCGGGCAGGAGGTCCGCCACACCTCCATGACATCGGCATGCGTGCGCGGTTCGCGGCCCAGCCACTCGAGGAAATCGCAGATCAGGGGAGTGAGCGTATCCATGACGTTCCGGATCATGAGCGTTAGGACGCGGGGCTTCCAATATATTGATCGGCGCTCGACGATATCTTCTGGATATGGCCGGCTGCGGCGATCAGGACGACCGCCTGCGCGCGTTGGCATTGGCCGGCGCGCGGCGGAGGCTCTGATGCAGGGCGTTGCGCAACCCGACCGGCCGCTGGTGCTTCTTTAGAAGGTCCGCGAAGGCCTCGTCCGCCAGCTCCTGGAAGCACTTGCGCTCATCGGCGCCGAGCAATTCGATGGCTTGTAGGACGATGGTGTCGAGATGGACGCGCTTGCCAGGCATGAGATCAGCGCTTGCGCTTGGCGGTCTTTCGCTTTGCCGTCTTGCGCTGGGGCACTTTCTTGCCCTTCGCGCGCGCTTCGGACAGGCCGATTGCGATGGCCTGCTTGCGGCTCTTCACGGTGCCGCCTTTGCCATCCTTGCCGCTCTTCAGCTTGCCCGACTTGCGCCGCTTCAGGGCGCGTTCGACATCTTTACTCGCGCTTTCCGAATATTTCGCCATTGCCAACCTCCCTGGAGTGAGCCTTTGGCGCTAACGCGCTGCTACAAGCCGCGTTCCCGCAGTTGGCGCAGGATCTCGGCGGCGATTTCGGGCGGTGTGCCGCCGATACCGACGATGACCGGGCGTTCGTCGGGGCCGGGCTCTTCGAGGGTGGCGAACTGGCTGTCGAGGAGCTTCACCGGCATGAAATGGCCGTGGCGGGCGATCATGCGGCTTTCGATCAGTGCGCGTGAGCCCTTGAGGTAGGCGAGCGTCACCTCCCTGCGATCTCCGATCAGGATGTCGCGATAGGCGCGCTTCAGCGCCGAGCAGGTGACGACGCCCGATTCGCCGCGGGCCCGCCACCGGTCGATGCGGGAGGCGATCGCCTGTAGCCAGGGCAGGCGATCGGCATCGGTGAGCGGCGTGCCGCCGCGCATTTTCTCGACATTGGCTTGCGGATGCAGCGCGTCGCCTTCGAGGAACTCGCAGTGCAGCGCCGCGGCGAGGTCCTTGGCGATTGTCGTCTTGCCGCTGCCCGACACGCCCATCACCACGAGTATGATCGCTTCGCTCATTGATCGAAGCTTATCACTCGGTGACGAACCGGCTCCAGTCGAACTCGACCTGCTTCACGTCGTAGGCTTTGAGCGATGCCCAGTGCTTCTGCAGGTCGGCCTCGAACAGTCCCCGGGTCACGCCCGCTACCAGCCGCGGCACATGGATGGTCATGGCGTTGATGCTGCTGCCCGAGGGCCCGAAGCTGAGCGTCGAGCCGATGCCGAACAGGTGAATATCGGCCAGCCAGGGGGCCGCGCCCGGCGTCTTTTCCTGGAAGGAATAGTCCGCCCCGAGATAGGGGAAGGCGTCGAGCAGCGGGTCTTCCTCTCCCGGCGGTGGCGTGAAGCGGTCCTTCCACAGGGCGATCTGGTCCGCGATCCCCGCCAGCTCGGCACGCGCATGGACGTTCTGGCGCGTGCCGAGCCCGCAGATCGCGAAGTCCGCATGGAATGGCCCGCGGTTCGTCTCGATGCGGATACGGTCGCCGTCCATGCGCGCGTCGATCCACGAGCGGCCGAGATGCATGCGGAAGTCCGGAAAGGCCATCACGCGCTTGTAGGTATCGGCAGGGAAGCCTTCGCGCGAGCGCATGATGTGGCCCATGATCCGCCAGCGCCAGAGGTCCGGCATCTCGCCGATGTGGCGCAGGAAGCCCGCGAAGGTGAGCCAGCGGTATTGCTGCACTGCCGACGGTGCGGCGCGGCGGCAGAAGAGATCGACATCGGCGCCGTGCTCGAGCGCGGTGGCCGCATTGTCCATCGCGGTGGCGCCGGCGCCCAGTACGGCGACCTCGCGGCCGCGGAGCTTCTCGAAGTCGACCTCGTCGGGCGCGCAGGCGCGGCGGTCCTTCGGCAGTGCCTTGATGAAGTCCGGCATCCACCATTCGCCGGTGCCGTCCTGGCCGGTGGCGAGCACCAGCTTGCGCGTGGCGATCACCTCGCCGGTCGAGAGAGTGACCAGCAGGCAGCGTCCGCCATCGTCGAGCGTGCCTGGCACGATGGCGGTGGCGCCGACCTCGTTGCGCACCGGCAGGTCGAGCGCCCGGCGATACCAGACGAGATAGTCCTGCCAGTCTTTGCTCGCGATCAGCCCGAGCGCGGTCCAGGCCTCGGCGCCATGCTGCGCCTCGTACCAGGCCTGGAAGGTGAGGCTCGGCACATCGAGGTCGGGACCGGTCTGGTCCTTCGGGCTGCGCAGGGTTGGCATGCGGGCGAAGGTGACCCACGGCCCCTCTTTGCCCTTGGGCGCGCGGTCCACCACCAGGATGTTGCGCACGCGCTCGCGGATCAGCTGGAAGGCGGTCGCGAGCCCCGACTGGCCCGCGCCCACGATCAGCACGTCGAGGACGGGTTTGCCGCCGCGAAAGTTCTGCTTCATCCAGTCCGCGCGGGGATGCGCGGTGAGCGCGATATCGCGACGAACCTGTGTCTCGAGTGCCGCCAATCCCGTGACGCCTTGCATGGTCCGAATCGAGCAAGGCCTATGCCATTTGGCATACATGTTGCGTGAATTCCCGCAGATCTTCTGTGGGAGGGGCTGATGCGCAAGAGTGGGCTGTCACGTCGGAAATTCGTGGCTACGGCGGCGGCCGGTGTTGCCGCGGCAAGTTCCGGCTTCGTGCCGAAGAAGGTCTTCGCGCAAAAGAAAGTCGCGGTAAAATTCAATCTCAGCTGGCTGCCGGAAGGCGCCAACGTCTATTCCTACGCCGCCAAGCAATTCTGGACCAAGGCCGGCCTCGACGTGACGATCGAGAAGGGCACGGGCTCCATCGCTGCGGCGCAGGGCATCGCGCAGGGCCAGTACGAGTTCGGCATTCCCGCGGCGCCGAACTGCATCCAGCAGGCGATGAAGGGCCTGCCCCTGATCAACCTCGGCTGCGCCAATTACGACACCACCATGGGCGTCATCGTCCTGCCCGAGTCGCCGATCAAGGAACCGAAGGACCTCAAGGGCAAGAAGATTGGCTCGACCTACACGTCGGGCGAGTACGCCTTCCTGCCGACGTTCCTGAAGAATGTCGGCGCCGGCGGCATGGCCGACATCCAGTCGATTGCCCTGGACGGCAAGGTGCGCGAAGTGGCCCTGCTCGAGAAGCAGGTCGACGCGATCACCTGCTACATCGCCAGCGCCCTGCCAAAGATCGTGGCCGGTGGCGTCCAGCCGCGCACTTTCCTGTTCAGCAAGCACGGTCTGCCCTTCTATGCGCACAGCCTCACCACGACGACGGCCTATCTCGCCAAGGAGAAGGGCGTGTGCGAGGCGATGGCAGCGGGCCTGTGCGAGGGCGTCAAGTTCGCGCTGCTGAAGCCCGACGAGACGATCGAGCTTCTGTTCAAGGAAGTGCCGGAGCTCAGGCTCGCGTCCACCGCCAAGGAACAGCTGCAGATCGGCATGGGCGTGTGGGCCGCAAACTACGTCGCCAAGGAGTCGATGGAGCATGGCGTGGGCTACGCCGACCCGGCGGCCTATGTGAAGATGAGCGAGCTGATCGCGGCGACCGGTTCGCCCGACGACAAGAAGCCCGATCCTGCGACGCTCTACACCAATGAGTTCGTGGGCAAGCTGAAGCTTACCGAGGCGGAGTGGATGGCCGTGAAGACGGCCAACGCGAAGTACGTACTGGGATGATTTCGGCGGTCATCGATCGGCTGGCCAACGTCGAGACGGTGGTGTCCGTGAAGGACGCGGCCGACTACGTCGTGGCCGATCGGGTCCGCAAGATCTTCAATCCCGGCGGCCGCCACGAGGTCGAGGCGGTGGCGCCTACCTCGTTCACGGTGAAGTCGGGCGAGTTCGTCTCGCTGCTGGGACCGTCGGGCTGCGGCAAGAGCACCCTGCTGATGATGGTGGCGGGCCTCGACCGGCCGAGCGAAGGCACGGTCGCGGTCGCGGGCCGCGCCATGACCGCGCCGCGCGCCGAGAACGGCGTCATGTTCCAGGACCCGACCTTGCTGCCGTGGAAGTCGGCGCTGGAGAACGTGCTGTTCCCTTACCGGGCGATGAACCGCCCGGTTGCACCGCATGTCGAGCGCGCCAAGGCGCTGCTCGATGAAGTGGGCCTCGCGGGTTTCCACAATCACAAGCCGCGCCAGCTCTCGGGCGGCATGCGCCAGCGCGTGGCGATCTGCCGGGCGCTGGTCTTCGAACCGGACCTGCTGCTGATGGACGAGCCGTTCAGCGCACTCGACGCGATCACGCGCGACGAGATGAACCTCGCGCTGATGAAGATCTGGGAGGAACATCACCGCACCGCGATCTTCGTCACCCACTCGATCCGCGAGGCCGTCTATCTCTCCGACCGCGTGCTGGTGATGAGCCAGCGGCCCGGCCGGGTGATCGCCGACGTGAAGATCCCGTTCGCCCGCCCGCGCGGCCTCGAGATCGAGGAGAGTGCGGCGTTCAACGAGATCTGCGGCTATCTCCGCAGCAAGATCCAGCACAGACCGAACTGACATGGCAGGCGTGATCGATCGCCTGCGCGCCGCGATCCTGCCGACGGCCTTTGCGCTGGTGCTGCTGCTCGCCTGGCAGGCACTGGTCGTGATCTTCCAGTATCCGAAGGTCGTGCTGCCGTCGCCGACCGACATCTTCCACGCGCTGGTCGCGAACTTCGGCACGATCTGCCAGCAGGCGGTGCCCACCACGCGCGACACGCTGGCGGGCTTCCTGCTGGCGACGATGCTGGGCGTCGGCATCGCCTCGCTGCTCTGCTTCAGCCGGCTGTTGCGCGATATGGTTTATCCGCTGGTGATCCTGCTGCAGCTGGTGCCGAAGATCGCGTGGACGCCGCTGTTCATCGTCTGGGCCGGCATCGGCTCGCCGGCGCGCCTCACCATCGCGACCTTCATCGCCTTCTTTCCGATCTTCATCTCGATGATGGCGGGACTCGAGGCAACCGACCGCTCGCTGGTCCGGCTCAGCACCAGCCTGACCGCCACGACCTGGCGCACCTTCTGGCTGGTGCGATTGCCGGCCTCGATGCCGTACCTGTTCGCCGGCCTCAAGATCGGCGTCACCCTGGCCGTGATCGGCGTGATCGTCGCGGAGTTCATCTCCTCGTCGGAAGGGCTGGGGTACCTCATCCTGAAGAGCTCGGCGCTCCTGCAGACCGACCTCATCCTGGCGGCCATCGTCGTGCTCTGCCTGCTGGGCGTGGGATTCTACGGGCTCGTTCATGCCGGCGAGCGTGCCATCCACCGGTGGCAGGGCGAATGATCGCGATCGATCTCCGTTCAGCGGCACGCCAGATCCTGCCGCCGCTGGCAGGCCTCGCGCTGATGTTCGGCGTCTGGTCGTGGCTTGCGGCGAGCGGCCTCGTGCGCCCGCGCATCCTGCCGGCGCCGGATCGCGTCTGGCAGACGCTGCAGCGCTCCATCGGCCTGCTGCTGGAGCAGGCGCAGCCGACGTTCTGGGCGGCGGTGGCGGGCATCGTCGCGGCGGCGCTGCTCGGAATCGGGCTCGGCATCGCGGTGTCCTTCTCGCGCCGGCTCATGCAGGCGATCTATCCGACCATCGTGTTCTTCCAGTTGATCCCGAAGGTGGCGCTGGCGCCGGTGTTCCTGATCTGGTTCGGCCACACGATCGCGGCGAACATCGTCTTCTCGGTGTTCATCGCCTTCTTCCCGGTGCTGGTGGCGACCATCGCCGGCATGCAGGCGACGCCGCCGACCTACGATCGGCTGGGCCAATCCCTGATGATGCCGCCGCTGCGGATCTTCCTGCGCATGAAGCTGATCTTCGCCCTGCCGCAGATCTTCAATGGTCTCCGCATCGGCGTTACCTTCGCGGTGATCGGCGTGGTGCTGGGCGAGTTCATCACCGTGCAGGCTGGCCTGGGCTACATCATCCTGTTCTCGGCCAACAACTTCGAGACCGCGCTGCTGCTGTCCGCCATCGTCGTGCTGTGCGGCGTGGGCATCGTGCTCTTCGCCTTCTTCCTGGCGCTCGAGGCGATCGTGCTGCGGATCTTCGACAGCCGTTAGGCGATAGCGGCCTCACTCGGCGCCCCTTGATTCAGATCAAGCGACGGCCGCTGCACCAACTGTACAATGAAGCCTGCCCGCGTCTGGTGATCCGTCAGGAAAGGAGGAATAGCTTGCGCGCCGCCGTGTCGCTGATCCTGATGATCGCTGCCACCTCCGGTCTTGCGGGCTGTGGCGTCGTTGCTTTTCCCGTTCGCACGACAAGTGCCGCGGTGAAGGCGGTTCCGGTCGCCGGCCATGTCGTTGCCTACCCGCTGGACAAGACGGCTGATACCATCGACTGAGCCAGAACCTCGGGAGGGTTGACGTGAGTTTGCCGGTCGCCGAAGTGGCGAACGATCGTATCGGCGTCCGGCTTCGGCCGGCATCGTCGATGTCGCTGCACAGCGCCGAATTCTGGCGGACGGACGGCAACAGTCCGGTGCGGGCGGAAGGCGGTGGGGTGACCGTCTTGTTCTCGGACTATCAACCGCTTGGCCGTACGTTCCGCCGGCGAAGCGAGCACCCGCATGCCATCGAGGGCAAATCCCTTCCCGTGCAACTGATCGCCGATCCCGACCCGCGCGTGGGCAAATGGATCGAGGGGATGTGGCGCGATCCAACCGGTGTTCTTCACGGCTGGTATCATGCGGAGGAATTGGCACCCTGCGTCGCGCGCCTGTACGTCCCGCACATCGGTGAACTGGTGTCGCACGACGATGGGAAGACATGGCGCTGCTGCGGCGAGGTCCTGCGCGCGCCGGCCACGCAGATCGACTGCACCTGGCGCAACGGCTTCTTTGCCGGTGGCTGCGGCGATCTCAGCGTCGTACCGGACCGCAACGGCGGTTTTCTCTATCTCGCATTTTCGAGTTACCTGCTCGACGAAGCCGCCCAAGGCGTCGTGATGGCCCGCCTTCCCGCGAGCCGGCCGTCAGTTCCATGCGATGGATTGGAACTCTGGTGTGCCGACGGCTGGAGACCGGCAGCAGAGGGGCGTTTCGCCAAGCCGTTGTGGCCTCAGGGGCGCGGCTGGCGCCACAGCGATCCGACGGGCTTCTGGGGACCAGCCATCCACTACAATCGTGGCCTCGATGCCTATGTGATGCTTCTCAATCGGACGGCGAACGGCGCAGCCAATCTCCTGCAGGAGGGCATCTATCTCTGCGTCAATCCGGACATCGAGAACCCGGAGGGCTGGAGCGAGCCGCTGCAACTCGTGACGGGAGGCGCTTGGTATCCGCAAGTCGTCGGACTGGAGGACGGCCAGGGCGACACGATCGCCGGTTCCCCCGCGCGATTCTTCATGGGCGGCTTTTCGGCCTGGGAGATCGAACTCTTCGATCCGGGCCGAACGAAATTCGCAAATCGGCCTCTCGTTCCGACCCGGGCGCAGTTCGCGGAAGCATTCGGCGCTGAAAAGCGCAGTCCCTGGTGATCTCTTCCGCCCGGGAGCGAACGCCGTGTAGTCCTGTCGCAGATCTTCAACGGCCTGCTTATCGGGCAGCCGCCAAGCTCCTGGTCGCCTAAAAAAGTGACGCGGTGTGCACCAATTTCCTGGGGCACCTCCGATGTCGATGGCACAACGGCTTCTGGCGATTTGTACCGGATTCCGCCACCCCCTCCGCGCAACAAAATTACGCGCCGGGCAGCTTAATCCCGAACGCCTTCAGGCCGTTTTCGTAGGAGATCGCCTTCTTGGTCGTCTCGTCGAAACCGGAGAGGGCGGCGACGTTCTCCTCGGGCACGGCCCAGGTCGTGGTGTCGAGCACATCCTCGGGGACGTGCGGGCGGAAGAACGGATGATCCGTGCCGAACATGATCTTGGCCGGATCGGCGAAGGCGGTGAGGGCGGCCACGGCGGGCGGATGATAGACGATCGAGTCGTACCAGCACTGTTGCAGGTAATGGCTGGGCGGCTTGGGCAGGCCGAAGTCCTTGGAGATGTCGTTCTTCACGCAGGAATCAAGACGGCCGGCGAGATAGGGCAGCGTGCCGCCGCCATGGGCGATCAGGAGCTTGAGGCCCGGATTGCGCGCCATGGCGCCGCGCAGGATCAGGCGCGCGACGGCGATGGATGTCTCGAAGGTGAATCCCATCGCCAGCAGCATGGCGTGGCCGGTGTCGGGGAACAGCTCGTGGCCGATGCCGTAGTGCGGATGAATGAAGATGAAGAGACCAAGGTCGGCCGCGGCCTTCCAGATCGGCTCGAACTCGGGATCGTCGAGCCCCTGGCCGCGTCCGGCCGAGCCGATGATGACGCCACGCATGTGCGGCAGGCCTGCGATGCGCTTCAGCTCGGCGGCGCAGGTCTCCGGCCGCTGCAACGGCAGCACGCCGAAGCCATAGAGGCGGCCGTTGGAGGACGCGCACATCGCCTCGAGGTCGTCGTTCAGGTCGGCGGCGAGCTTGGGCGCGGCGTCGGGCTCGACGAAATCGATCCAGGGATTGGCCGAGCTCACCACCGACACGGCGATGTTGTGCTGGTCCATGAACGCAAGCTTGCGCTTTACCTCGTAGAACTCACTGCCGATCGGGCGGCCGGCGGACGTTGAGGTATCGGCGTCCTCGTCCGGCAGGATGATCAGCCGGTCGCCCTTCTCGCGCGAGACGATGCGCGGGATCTGCTTGCGCTCGCGCAGCAGGGCGACGTAGCGCGGCAGGTACATGTGGGTGTGGACGTCGATCAGCGGCAGCGACACGGGCGTTTCCTCGGAAGGTTCAGGGCTTACTTGGACGTTGGCAAGCAAGCCCCGAGCCAACACTCGTGCGAATTACTCCGCAGCTTTTGGCGCTTCCTTAAGGCCCTTCGGCACCTGCGCCGAAGCGGCGGCGACGCGCGGGTTGGTCGTGACCTTGAGGGCTTCGGCCGCGTCAGCGTTCTCCATGATCTTGGCCATGATCGCCTGGCCCGCGCGGTCGAACACGCCGCGGTTGACCTGGAGGTACTTCTCCGACTCGCGGAGCTTGGTCACGTAGCCGTTGATCTCGGGAATGACATAGCGCGCGACCATGTCCCAGCTGCGGAACGTGTTCTCGGGATTGGCCCAGTCGTGCACGAAGCCGACGCAGGTGCCGAAGCCGCCGCTCTGGTCGATCACCGCCTTGATCATCTTCACGAGATCGTCCGGCGTGCCGATGACGGCGGCCGACCCCGGGCTGGAATATTCCTCGACCGCGGCCTCGGGCGACTTGAACGCCGTCGATCCCGGCCGCTGCAGGGTGCCGTGGATGTATTCGTTGTGCCAGCGCTTCAGCCCGTGCTTGGCCTCCTCGCGGGCCTTCTCGCGCGTCTCGGCGATGTGCCAGTTGAGCAGCACGCGCCAGTTCTTGCGGTCGACGGTGGTGCCATGCTTCTTCGCGGCGGACTCGGCGAAGCCCCACTGCGTCGGCAGCGCCGTCAGGCCCTCGGTGGACATCGAGCCCAGCGAGATGATGCCGATGCCGTACTTGCCCGCGAGCGTCATGCCCGAGGGGCTGATCTGCGAGGCGACGGCGAAGGGCATTTCTTCCTGCAGCGGCAGGAGCTGCAGGCCGGCGTCATGCAGGTCGTACCACGCGCCTTTCTGCGTCACGCGTTCGCCGCGGAACAGCCGGCGGATGATGTCGATCGCCTCGTCCTGGCGGTCGCGCTGGGTCATCGGGTCGATGCCAAGCGCGTAGGCGTCGGACGGCAGCGCGCCGGGGCCCGAACCGAAGATCGCGCGGCCGCCGGTCATGTAGTCGAGCTGGACCATGCGCTGCGCGACGTTGAAGGGATTGTGGTAGGGCAGCGAGACCACGCCGGTCGCGAGCTTGATGCGCTTGGTGTGCTCGCCGGCCGCCGCGAGGAACATCTCGGGCGAGGCGATCATCTCCCAGCCGGACGAGTGATGCTCGCCGCACCAGAACTCGTCGTAGCCGAGTTCGTCGAGGTGCTGCACGAACTTGATGTCGCGCCGGAACTGCAGCATCGGGTTTTCGCCGATGGGATGATGGGGTGCGAGGAATGCGCCGAAACCGAGCCGCGCCATGCGGGCCTCCCTTTAGTTTGTCATCCTGAGCGTAGCGAAGGATCTTGCGCCACTTCAGATTTGACGGGACGAAACGTAAGGTCCTTCGCTCGCGCTCAGGACGACAGGAAACGGGTAACATGGCCGGGCAACGCGGTCGATACGGGAGCGTGATATGAAGGATCTGGCACAGCGGGTGGCCCTCGTGACGGGCGGGTCGCGGGGCATCGGACGGGCCATTGCGATTTCGCTGGCCGAAGCGGGGGCCGCCGTGGCGGTGAATTATCACGAGAAATCGGCTGAGGCCGAAGTCGTGGCGCAGTCCATTCGCGACAAGGGCGGTAAGGCGATGACCATTCAGGCCGACGTCTCCCAGGCGTCGGAGGTGGCGCGGATGGTGGCCGGGGTCGAGGCCGAGCTGGGGCCGGTCGACGTGCTGGTGAACAACGCGGGCATCGGCCTCATCCGCGGCATCGACGATCTGACGGAAGCGGACTTCGACATCACCATCGCGGTGAACCTCAAGTCGGCCTTCCTCTGCATTCAGCGGGTGAGCCCCGGCATGCGCCAGAAGAAGTGGGGGCGGATCATCAACATCTCCTCCGGCGCCGCGCGCGGCGGCGGCGGCATCGGCCCGCACTACAACGCCTCGAAGGCGGGCCTGGAAGGGCTGACGCGCGGCTACGCGGCGCGGCTGGTGAAGGAGGGCATCACGGTAAACGCCGTGGCGCCGTCGCTGATCGAGACCGACATGGTGAAGCAGGGTCTTGCCTCGTCGCCTGCGCGCATCCCCCTCGGTCGCTTCGGCACGTCCGAAGAATGCGCGCAGGTGGTGATGATGCTGGTGCGCACGGAGTACATGACCGGGCAGACAGTTGCGCTGAGCGGCGGTATGTCGTTCTTGTGAAACCTGCGAGGTTGGTGCAATGGTCATGATCGTACGGCGTCTCGCGCTTGCGTTCGCACTGCAGTGCATGGCGGCATCGGCATTCGCCGCAGACTATCCGGCCAAGCCGATCCGGCTGGTCGTGCCCTATGCGCCGGGCGGCGGCGCCGACGGCGTGGCGCGCATCGTTGCCAAGAAGATGAGCGAGAATATCGGCCAGCCGATCGTGATCGACAACAAGGGCGGCGCCGGCTCGATCCTGGGCACCGACATCGTGGCCAAAGCCGAACCCGACGGCTACACGCTGCTGCTCGGCCAGTCGGGGCCGATCTCGATCAATCCCGCGATTTACAAGAGCCTGCCCTACGATCCGGTGAAGGACTTCGCGCCGGTCTCGATGACGACGGCCTACCCGTACATCCTCGTCGTTAATCCCGACCTGCCCGTGAAGTCGCTTCAGGAGTTCGTGTCACTGGCCAGGAGCAAGCCGGGCGCCTTGAACTATGGCTCGACGGGCGTTGGCGCGGCCAACCATCTCGTGTCGGAGATGTTCAGTTCCAAGGCCGGGATCAAGATGACCCACGTGCCCTATCGCGGCACGGCGCTGGCGGTGGGCGATCTCCTGAGCGGGCAGCTCAGCATGGTGTTCGGCGATCCGATCAGCGTCTTGTCCCAGATGAAGGCGGGCAAGCTGCGGCCGCTGGCGGTGACGAGCCTGCAGCGCTCGCCCGTCGCGCCCGAAGTGCCGACGCTGGCGGAGAGCGGCTATCTGGGCTTCGAGGCACTGGCCTGGCACGGCATCCTGGCGCCCGCGAAGACACCGCCGGAGATCGTGAAGAAGCTGAACGAGGAGATCGTGAAAGCGCTGGCCGATCCCGGAACCAAGAAGCTGCTCGAGGATCAGGCGATGCAGACCGTGGGCAGCACGCCCGCCGACTTCGCCGCGTTCATCCAGAAGGACATTGTCCTCTGGAAGGGCGTTGCCACGTCGGCGAACGTCACTGTTGAATAGTCAGAGGGGAGTAGCCAGCGCCGCCAGGGTCGACACGTCGCTGCTCCTGTCGAGCGACCACACGGCGTCGATCAGCGGCTGGATGTCGTGCTTGGCATTCCAGCTGTGCGCTTCGTCCCGCAGCTTCTGCTCGATTTCCTGGTCCTTCAGCGGATTGGCGGCGCTGCCTTTCGCCGCCTGCGTCGACAGCTTCTGAACCTTGCCGTCGGCGGTCGTGAACTCCATCTCGACCGCGATGGTCGATATCTTCGGATCGCCGGCGACCGAGATCCGCTTGCGCATAGCGCTCACCTTCGGGTCGTTGACGCAGGCGTCGGTGAACTGCTCGAGGCCGGCCTTGCCCAGGACGAGCGCGGCGGCCACGGCGTGCTGCAGGCTGACCTGGCTCTCGCGGCCGGTGGCGACCTCGGGACGGTCGGTGCGCTGGACGAGTAACGGATTGCCGAGCGCCATGACTTTCTCGACGATCGCGCCCGGGTTCTGCTTGCGCCACTCGAGCGCGAGGTCGAGCAGGGGGTGGATCACGAAGCCCGCTGGATAAGGCTTGATCGAATTGTTGGCGACTTCCCAGTTCTTGCCCAGACCGTCGAGCAGCGCACTCCAGTTCGGCGGCTCGCCCATCGCGGCGAGAAATCCCTGCGCGCCGGCGATCGGTTCGGGCGGACCTTCGAAGCCCTTCTCTGCGAGGAGGGCCGAGAACAGGCCGTTGCGTGCGGCATTGCCGACCGAGACGCTCTTGGCGGGCCAGCCGAGACACTCGCAGAGCCCGGCCGACTGCGTCGAGGCATTGCCCAGCGCCCAGACGATCTCTGCCTGGCTGAGCTTCAGCAGCTTGGCGGCACCGGCGGCCGCGCCGAACACGCCACAGGTCGAGGTGATGTGCCAGCCCTTGGGATAGTGACCTGGCGAGACCGCGCCGCCGACGCGACACTCGATCTCGAAGCCAAGGATGAAGGCCAGCAGCAGGTCCGGTCCCGTCACCTTGCGCAGCTCGGCGACGGCCAGCACGGCGGGCGCCAGGGGGGACGTCGGATGCACGACGGTCGGCAGGTGCGTGTCGCAATAGTCGAACACATTGGCGCCGGCTGCGTTCAGGAACGCCGCGCTCAGCGCGTCGATGCGCTCGCTGCGGCCGACGATCGTCGCCTGCCGTCCGCCGGAGAATTCCGAGAGCGACTTCAGCGCCAGCTCGATCGGCGCGGTGCGGCAGCCCGCGATCGCCACGGCAAAGAAATTCAGCAGCGCGCGCTTGGCTTCGTGGCGGACGGTGTCGGGGATGTCTTCCCATTTGGTCTCGGCGACGAAACGGGCGAGGGCGGAGGTAACCCCCTGTCGGGGCAATTGAGTGGACAACATGCGCGGAGATTACGCGGTGTCGAAGTCTTTCACCACGGAACGCTTTCGGAGTAGCCATGCGTCCATGTCTATCCGTCTCGATGTGTTCGCCCCGGACCGCCTGGTGATCGGAGTCGCCACCGACCGGATTACTTTGGCCGATCTCGTGGATTTCCTGCGCCGGATCCAGGAGGGCCAGCTCCATCGCTTCCGCAAGATCATCGACATCGCCCGTGCGGAGCCCGACATCACGCAGGAAGAACTTGCCACGTTCAGCGAAGGACTGCGCGTGGCGCTGAAGGACACGCCGCGCGGCGCCATGGCGATCGTGGCCAGCGAAAAGATGGACCCTCTCGCGCGCCTGTTCAGCGGCGTCACCGGCGCGGAACGGCCGGCCAACGTCTTCCGCAGCATTCACGAGGCACGGAAGTGGCTGAACACCAACGCGTTCCCGCGTTGAACCTCTAGCCCAACACGTCCTTCTCGCTGAACTCCACGCCGCGTGTCACTTCGGGCGCGGAGCCCTCATACTCGACCTTGCGCAGCTGGTTTCGCCGGATCTTGCCTGAGATCGTCTTGGGCAATTCCTTCACGAACTCAAGCCGGCGGATGCGCTTGAACGGCGCCAGCTTGGTGTTGGTGTATTTCAGGATCGAGGCCGCGGTCTCTTTCGTCGGTGGCGCCGCACCCACGAGCAGGATGAACGCCTTGGGCACCGAGAGGCGAATGTCGTCGGGCGAGGGCACGATCGCGGCCTCTGCCACGGCATCGTGCTCGATCAGCACGCTCTCGAGCTCGAACGGGCTGATGCGGTAGTCCGACGATTTGAACACGTCGTCGGCGCGGCCCACGAAGGTGAGGTAGCCGTCGGAATCGAGGCTGGCGACGTCGCCGGTGCGGTAGACCCTGTCGTTGATGCCCGCGAGCTTGCCTTGATCGTCGGCGTAGCCCTGCATCAGGCCGGCCGGCCGTTCGTCGTTGAGGTCGAGGCAGATCTCGCCTTCCGTCGCCGGCATGCCGTCGGGATCGAGCAGCAGCACGCGGTAGCCCGGCAGCGGCCGGCCCATCGAACCCGCCTTGACCGGCTGCCCGGGCGGGTTGGCGATCTGCGCCGTGGTCTCGGTCTGGCCGTAGCCGTCACGGATCGTGAGGCCCCAGCCTTCCTGGACCTTGGCAATGACCTCGGGATTGAGCGGCTCGCCCGCGCCACAGACTTCGCGCAATGAAAGCTTCGGCGCCTTGAGGTCTTCCTGGATCAGCAGGCGCCACACGGTGGGCGGCGCACAGAAGGTCGTGACCTTGCAGCGCTCGAGCACGCCCAGCAGCCCCTTGGCGTTGAACGGCGCCTGGTTGACCATCAGTACGGTGGCGCCGGCGTTCCACGGCGCGAAGAAGGTGCTCCAGGCATGCTTGGCCCAGCCGGGCGAGGAGATGTTGACGTGCACGTCGCCGGGCTTCAGCCCCAGCCAGTACATCGTCGACAGCGCGCCCACCGGATAGGAGCGGTGGCTGTGGCGCACCAGCTTCGGCTTCGCCGTCGTGCCGGACGTGAAGTAGAGCAGCAGCGGATCGTCGGCACCCGTCGGTCCGTCCGCCTTGAAGGCCGCCGAGGCTTTGTAGGCGTCGCTGAGCGGCTTCCAGCCGTCGAAGCTCTTGTCGCTGGTCGTGATCTTCACGACGCCGTCGAGCTTGAGGGTCGCGCATTTCGGAATCTGCTGCTCGTCGGCCACGATCATCTTCGCGCGGCCGCGCTCGACGCGGTCGGCGAGTTCGTCGGCGGTCAGAAGCGTCGTCGCCGGAATGACCACGACGCCGAGCTTCATCGCCGCCAGCATGATCTCCCACAGCGGCGCCACGTTGTTCAGCACCAGCAGCAGGTGATCGCCGCGCCCGAGGCCAAGCGCGCGCAGGTAGTTCGCGACCTGGTTGGAACGCGTCGACAGTTCGGCAAAGGTGAGCCTGGTCTCCTCGCCGGACGCCACGTCGACGATCCACAGGCCGCAGCGGTCCTTGCTCTCGGGCGCGCGGGCGAGCTCCGCGTCGAACCAGTCGAGCGCCCAGTTGAAGGCCACGGGCTCGGGCCACTTGAAGCCCGCCATCGCAGTGGCGTAGTTCGCGCGGTTGGCGAGCAGGAATTCGCGCGCCTCTTTGAATGTCGGCATTTTTGTTTCCTTCCCTTGGCCTATTCCTGCACGGGCGGCCCTTCGAAGGAAAGAGGCGCATCGGCGGCGGGGCGTGTCGTGACGTCGAGGCGCGCGCAGCCCGCGTTCAGGCCGTCGGCCGGTCCCTTGTCGGTCGGCGCCACGAACAGCGCCGCGACCTTGATGTCGCCGACCTTGAGCCGCGCCTCGCTCAGCCAGCGCGTCGCGCGAATCGAGGCGCCCGCCTTGTCCATGCGCAGCCAACCGCACAAGAGAGGGCTTTCTCCCGACACATCGATGCGCACGAACGCCTGGTCCTTGCCGTCGAAAGCGCCGGCACGGCTGGCGACGTGCCAGCTGAACGGCACTGCCCGGTAGAGCTTCGCGTCCTCCGGCGACACGTCGATCGTGCCGACATAGTCCGATTTCGTGAGCACTCCCTTGTTGCGCCAGTTCTCGGCGACGACGGTGCCGAGCACGAGGACTCCGACGCCGAGCGCGGGCATCAGGAGCTTCGAGTTGAGCGGAATCCTCATGCCAGGATCGTCGTCAGCCCGCCGTCGACCACGAGAGTGTGGCCGGTGATGTAGGCGCCCGCATCGGACGCGAGCAGCAGCAGGGCGCCCCGCAGATCATGCGGCGTGCCCCAGCGGCTGGCCGCGGTGCGCTGCTCCAGCATGGCGCCGAATTCCTTGTTCTTCTGCAGGGGCACGTTCAGCTCTGTGCGGATGTAGCCCGGCGCGATCGCATTGGCCGTGACGTGCGGCCCGTATTCGGCGGCGAGGTTCTTGGTGAGGCCGACAAGCCCGTGCTTGGCGGACACGTAACCCGCGACCGAGGCGCGGCCGAGCACCGCCATCACCGAGGAGATGTTGACGATGCGGCCGTACTCGCGCGCCAGCATGTGGCGGCCGACCTCGCGTGAGACCACGAACTGTCCGATCAGGTCTGTCTCGATGACCTTGCGGAAATCCGGCGTCGCGGTGTCGACGATGTTCTCGCGATGGATGACGCCCGCGTTGTTGACCAGCACGTCGATGCGCCTGTGCTTGCGGATCACGGCGCGGATCTGCGCGACGGTCGCTTTCTCGTCGGTGATGTCGAGCGGTACGACGAAGGCCTTGCCCTTTTTCCGGGTGATCGCCTTCGCGGTCGCCTCGAGGTCCTTCACGCTGCGCCCGGCGCAAAGCACCGTAGCGCCCGCTTCCGCAAGGCAAACGGCCATGTCGCGGCCGAGGCCGCGGGACGCGCCGGTGACCAGCGCGATCTTGTTCTTGAGCGAAAACAGGTCTGCCATGGGCTGCTATCCTAGCCTATGTAAGGCGGGACAACCTACGGGGAGAAGAGCATGGCCAAGGTGGCAATCGTGACGGGATCGGCGACGGGCCTCGGGGCTGCGTGCGCGGTCGATCTCGCGGGGCGCGGCTGGAACGTCGCCATCAACTACACCAAGAGCAAGAAGGAAGCCGACGAAACCTACGCCGCCGTGAAGGCCAAGGGCGTCGATGCGATCCTGGTGCAGGCGGACATGGGGCAGGATGCCGACTGCAAAAAGCTCGCGGCAGAGACGCTGAAAAAATGGGGCCGCATTGACGGGCTGGTGAACAATGCCGGCACCACCAAATTCCAGAGCCAGGGCGACCTCGACGGCGTCTCGGCGGAGGATTTCGACCGCATCCTGCGTGTGAACGTCACCGGCCCGTACATGATGAGCCGCGCCGTTTACCCCACGATGAAGAAGCAGTGGGACGAAAATCAGGACCGCGGCTCGATCGTGAACATCTCCTCGATTGCGGGCGTGATGGGCGTAGGCACCTCGATCCCCTATGCCGCCTCGAAGGGCGCACTGAATACGCTGACGCTCTCGCTGGCACGCTGGTTCGGCCCGGCAGTGCGGGTGAACACGGTATGCCCGGGCTTCATCCAGACGCGCTGGCTGCTGGGCGCGCTCGGCCAGGAGAATTACGAGAAGCTGCGCGACGCGCAGGAACAGACGACGCCGCTGCGCCAGGCTGGCACGCCCGAGCAGATGGCCGAGGCGGTGATCTTCTTCCTGACCAGCGCCAGCAACATCACCGGCGAGTTCCTGATCGTCGATGCCGGCACCCATCTCGGCGGCCTGCCGATGAAGGGGCGCTAGCCGGTATCGATCAGTCCGCGGCCTGGTCGGTCGCGGGATGCGCCTTCGCAAAAGCCGCGGCCGCGTTGTGGACGTGGCGGGTGGCGAGCAGGGCCGCCAGTTCCTCGTCGCCCGCGATGACGGCGGCCAGGATGCCGGCATGCTCCTGCCAGTCGTCGCGCGCGCGCGGGCGGCTGTTCAGAGCGAAGGCGAGGCTGGTGCGCTCGCGGAGCGAGCGCATCGTGTCGGCCAGCACGGAGTTGCGGCTGGCTTCGGTCAATCGCTCGTGGAATTCGGCGTTGAGGCGGCTCAGCACTTCGGGCGATCCGTCCTTCGCGGCGGCGTTGCCGCGCTTGAGCGTATCGCGCAGCAGCGCGACGATCTCGGGATCGTGACGGCGCGCTGCGAGGCGGGCGTTGAGGCCTTCCAGCAGCGCGCGCACCTCCACCAGTTCGTCGACGATCTTCGGCGTGACCTCGGCAACCGAAGCGCCGCGCCGCGGCTCCAGCCGCACGAGACCTTCGCGGGAGAGGCCGAGCAGCGCTTCCCGCACGGGGACTCGCGAAACACCCAGTTCGATCGATAACCGATCCTCGACCAGCCGCTCACCCGGCTTCAGCGTGCCGTCGAGGATCTGGCTACGGATGCGGTCGCTCGCAACTTTTGTCAGAGAGTCCTTGTCGCTCACTTCTTCAGCGTCGCCATGAAGGCCGCGATTCCGGCTTCGCAGCAGGTGATGTCCTGCTCGCCATTGCCGCCCGAGGCACCGATGCCGCCCACGACCTGGCCGTCGACCACGATCGGGAAGCCGCCCACGAACACCGTGAAGCGGCCGCCATGCTGCGTCCAGATTCCGAAGGCTTCCTCGCCGGGCAGCGAGTTCTTGTAGTTGTCGGTGCGCTTGCGATGGCCGGCCGCGGTGAAGGCCTTGTTCATCGCGATCTGCACGCTGGTCACCTTTCCGCCGTCGAGCCGGCGCAGGGCGATCGGATAGCCGGAGTTATCGGCCACGCAGAGGACTTCGGGCACGCCGATCTCCTCTGCCTTTTTCTGTGCCGCGTCGAGGATGAGGTGCGCTTCGGCGAGGGACAGGGTTTTGTAACTGAGCATCGATTCTACGCCTCAGGCCGCCAGCTTCTTCTCTGACTGCGGCTGGGCGAGGAACTTGCGGTAGATGCCGTCGAGATAGAGGCGGCGCATCATCGCGGCTTCCTTGACGATGCGCACGCAGGTCGCGCGCTGCTCGTCGGTGGTGGCGTGCTTCTCGACGATTTCGAAGCCCTTCTCGCCGTGCTCGACGTCGGCCACGATGTGGATCGAGAAGAAGGTGACCTCGTCCTCGCTGAAGCCGTACTTCTCGAGCAAGGGCGGCGTGGTCTTGCTGTAGATGCGCGGCACCTGGCTCTCCAGGCCGATCAGCAGGCCCGACAGCGCCTCGACGAAGGGCTTGCGCGACTGCACCGTGCACCAGCTTTGCAGGCCGAGCGTCTCGGGCAACAGCTCGCCGTTCAGCTGCGCGCTCAGCACCTTGTCGCGGGACATGCCGCAGATCTCGCCGAACTCCAGCAGCAGGTCGGAGTGACGGACCGGCGCTGCGCCGCCCATGCCGACGAGTCCTTCTTCCTCGGTCACGTTCTCGAGCAGGAAGTGCTGCACGTCCTGGTGCGGGCAGTTGGCGTAGACGGCGGCGACCCACTCCGCGAAGTGGCTGACGTAGTGATAATGCTGCTTCACCCATTCGCCGAGCAGGCGGCGGTCGAGCTTGCCGGACGTCCAGGCCTCGCTCCACGGATGCACGGCCGAATGCCGTTGCTCGATGGCGTCCTCGAGGGCGAGACGGAATGCACTCTTGGCCATGGCAGCCTCCTTTGGATCGTATACAATTTGAGAAGATTTGTGCAAAACTCGCCTTTCGACAAGCTCTATTGTATACAGAATGAGATGAAATCAGAGGATTACGCCCAGGGAGATGGGTTTCAGGCCGAGAAACGCTCGATTTTCTCGACCGGATGGCTGCCGGCCTGCGCCGAGGCGCAGATTCCCAAGGCGGGGGACTTCGTCTCGCTGACGGTCGGCGGCTGGGGCGTGATCGTGACCCGCGATGCGTCAGGCGTCCTCACCGTCCTGCGCAACATGTGCCGCCATCAGGCCATGCCGGTGGTCGGTGTCCCCGCCGGCAATTGCGAGACCTTCCGCTGCCGTTTCCATGGCTGGACCTTCGACTTGAAGGGCAAGTTCCTGGGCGCGCCGCCGCCCGTCACGCCCCGCGAGCCATCGGCCAATCACAACCTGATCGCGCTGCCGATGCTGATCGAGGCCGGCATCGTCTTCTTCTCGCTGGACTCGCTCGCCACAAAACCAGCGCTGGGATCGGCATTGCCTGCTTATGGCGGGACGATCGTCACCGAGATCGCCGCCAACTGGAAAGTCGTGGTCGAGCAGCTGCTGGAGGAGCAAACCCTCCGCCCGGAGAGCTTCGCATGGCACAGCCCGCTGCTGGCGCTGCGCCGCCCCGGGTCCACCGCGATCGTCGAGCAGATCGCGCCGCACACGTTCCTGCGCACGCGGCTGTTCGCGCATTTCTTCGGCGACGAGGTCGACGATCAAAAGCGCGCGGATGCCGAGGCGTTCAAGGCGCGATGCGAGATCCTGCAGGCGAGCCGGGCGGCCGGCGTGATGCCGACTGACGACAGCGCGCTGCTGTCGGCCTTCCACAAGCGGATCGAAGCGGCCTACGCCCAGGCCTAAACCGGGAGCTCGTGACCGCGGCCGATGTTGCGGATGACGTCGCTCAGCTGCGGCTTGGCCGCGATCAACGCCTTGCGATAGACCAGCAGCCCGCGCATCAGCGCACCGTCGCGCTTCAGCAACCGGTCGGCGAACTCGACCATGCGCGTGTTGGGCCAGCCGTGCTTGCGCAGG
>CAIMEE010000446.1 GCA_903839865.1 Enhydrobacter aerosaccus
CATTACCGGCGCAACCGCCTTGGTGAGCTGCATCGGCCCGGTGAGATTGACCGACATAATCTTCTCCCACACCTCGCTTGTCAGGTTGTCCAGATCCGTGAAGGGGATCGACTTGTTGAAGGCGGCGTCGTTGACAAGGATGTCCAGGCGGCCGAAGCGCTGGGTTACCTCAGCCACCAGTCGCTCCACGGCGGCGCCGTCCGTAATATCGCACCCAAACGCGGCTGCGTTGACCTGATAGCGAGACGCCAGTTCTGCCGCGACGCCCTCTGCCTGTTCGCGGCTCTGCGCGTACATAACGGCGATATGCACGCCTTCCTGCGCTAATGCGTGGCAGATACGCTGGCCGAGCCCTCCGTTGCCACCTGTCACGAGCGCGACCGCCCCTCTGAGCTCCATATGGGTTTTCCTGCCTGTCGGCGCTGCCGTCTTCAGCAACGCGGGATTATATCAGATGGTAGATTGTGACCGAATATGCGGCGCAGGCAATCCAGTGCTCTGCGCGTCAGGCGATAGTGTTCGATATCGGAATAGTGTCGGGTGTGTGATCACGACCCTGAACTGCTGAACCCTCCAAGGCTGCCGTCTCCCCGGTTGCCTCTTCCCATCGTCGCACAATGACGTCGACATAGCGGGGGTCGATCTCCAGCAGCACCGCCTGTCGTCCGGTGCGCTCGGCGGCGATCATCGTCGTGCCAGAGCCGCCGAACAGGTCCAGCACCGTATCGCGCTGCTTGCTGCTGTTGCGGATGGCGCGCTCGACCAGCGCCACCGGTTTCATCGTCGGATGCAGGTCGTTGCGGGCCGGCTTGTCGAAGTGCCAGACATTCCCCTGGTCGCGGGCGCCGCACCAGTAGTGCTGGCTGCCAGCCTTCCAGCCGTAGAGCATGGCCTCGAACTGCTGGTGGTAGTCGGCGCGGCCCAGGGCGAAGGTGTTCTTGGCCCAAATGATCGTGCTGGACCATTTGCCGCCGGCGTCCTGCCAGGCCCGGTGCAACGTCGGCCACTCCGACGAGGACATGCAGATGTAACTGGCACCCTTGGTCACCGCGAGCAGATTGGTGAACGCCGGCCGCAGGAAGTCGATGAAGCTGCCTCCGAGGGCGTCGTTGGCGATGGTCATTTTCGCCGCCGTTCCTCCCTGATACGCAACATTATACGGAGGATCAATGAACCCCATGTCTGCCAGTCTATCGGCGCCGAGTGCACGCTGCACATCGGCCAGGTTGGTCGCGTCCCCGCAAAGCACACGATGGTCGCCGCAGCGCCACAAGTCGCCGGTCTTGGAGACCGGCGTTTCCGGTACTGGCGGTACCTCGTCGGCATCGCCCTCGTCGTCCGCGGCGGCGAGCAGCTCGTCGAGTTCGAGCGGCGAGAAGCCGAGCACGTCGAGGTCGATGGCGCCATCGTCGCGGATGCGGGCAAGTTCGGCGGCCAGCAGCGCCTCATCCCAGCCGGAATTGAGCGCGATCTGATTGTCCGCCAGTCGCAGCGCCCGGGCCTGCGCTTCGGTCAGGTGCGCCAGCCGGATCGCCGGCACCGTAGCCAGGCCCAGACGCTTCGCCGCCATCACCCGGCCATGGCCGGCGACAAGCACCCCGGCGGCGTCGACCAGCACCGGGTTCACGAAGCCGAACTCGGCAATCGAGGCGACGATCTGGCCAACCTGAGCCTCGCTGTGGGTCCGCGCGTTGGCGGCATACGGCACCAGCGACGCCGTTGGCATCGCCATGACGGTGAGGTCAGGCTGCATTGGCGATCTCCTTCAAGCTGCGTGCCGCGGCGACGGCATCGTAGTCGCGCCCGTCGCCATCCAGCGTCACCGGCAGATCGGGATGCAGGGACCGGAACCGCGCAATCGCCAGATCGACATACGCCGGCGCGAGTTCGATCGCCCGCACTGCGCGTCCAGTGCGTTGGCCGGCCAGGATCGTGGTGCCGGAACCGGCGAACGGCTCGAACACCAGGGCGTCCTCGTCGGAGAAGGTGCGCATCAGGAACTCCGGCAGCTTCACCGGGAACACCGCGGGGTGCTCGGTCTCGATGCCGCGCGCCTTGTGTCGGGTGATGCGTAACACGTTGTCAGGGATGCGTGTCTCCTGCACGCCCTGGCCGGCATGGGTCCATTCGCCGACCGTGCCGTCCTTGGCCCGCAGCCCGCCCTTCTCGCTGTTGACGTGCCCGGCCCACCGGCAGGGGATGATCTTGTTGGCCTGGCGCGCGGTGCGGTACAGAGCGTCGGTGACCGGCTGAAGCCCGCTCCA
>CAIMEE010000447.1 GCA_903839865.1 Enhydrobacter aerosaccus
AGCTCGCCGCCGCTCGGGAAGGCCGATTCGCGGCTGAGCGGGATGTGCGAATGCTCGGGCGACCACACCGAGTCGAAGCCGCGCTCTTCCAGCGCCTGGCCCAGCTCACCGGGCGACATCGAGTAGTCGGTAAAGAACATCGCGGCGCCGAGCTTCATGGCGTCTCTCTCCCTAGATGTGCGGCAGGACTTCTTCGATCAGCCGCTTGGTCTGGACGAGCACCTCGTAGCCCGAGCCGACGGGACGCAGGATGAACTTCTCGATGCCGACCGCCACGTAGGCCGCGACGCGGTCGCGGATCACCTGCGCGTCGCCGATGGCGAAGTGGCTGCTGGCGTCACGACCTGTGCGCTTGGCGTAGGCCGCCATCGCGCCGGTCACGAGGCTGTCGGATAGGCTGCCGAAATAGAAGGGGAAGGCCGCGCCATAGTGATCCTCGTCGATCGTGCGGCCGGCCTCGACGACGGCTTTCTTGATCGCGGTCACGACCCGGCCTGCATCTTCCAGCGTCTCGCCGCCGCCCTGCCAGCCGGTGCCGTACTTGGCCGTGCGCCGGATCGCGGCCTCGGACGAGCCGCCGATCCACATCGGGAGGTCGGGCTGCACCGGCTTGGGCGAGATCGAGGCGCCGGTCAGGCGATAATGCTTGCCCGCGAAGTCGACCGTGTCCTCGCGCCACAGCCGCGCGATGATCTCGAGACTCTCGTCGGTCCGTTTGCCGCGCGTCTTGGTGTCGATGTCGAGCGCGGTCCATTCGGGCCCCAGCGGACTGCCGATGCCGAAGGCGGGCAGCAGGCGGCCTTCCGACAGCACGTCGATGGTCGCGCACTGCTTGGCCAGCAGCACCGGATCGCGCAGCGCCAGCGACACGACGTTCATGCCGAAGCGCAGCCGCCGCGTGCGGCCGGCCAGTGCGCCCATGGTCGCCATGCATTCCAGGATCGGCTGCTTGCTCACCAAACGGTCGGTCTGCCACAGCGAATCGACGCCGCCCGCCTCGCAAAGATCGACCCAGCGCCAATAGTCGCTTCCCGACTTGAACGGGAAGTCCATCAGCCCGAGGCCGATCGCGACGCTCACGCCGCGACCTTGGTGAGGGCTGCGTTCTTGTCGAGGAAGGCCAGGATCTCGTCGCGCGTGCCGTCAGGCACCGCCAACAGCGCACCCTCGATGCCGGCCCTGGCGTAGCTCTCCAGCACCTCGGCCTTGTTGGGCGCGCCGAACACGGTGATCGTAAGCGACCTGGGATCGCGGCCCTTTTCATTCGCGGCCTTGGCAAGACGTGCCTTGGCCTCGACCGGATCGAAGCCCGCGCGTGTGCGCGGGAACCAGCCGTCGCAGTATTCGACCACGCGCTTCAACGTGTGATCGCTCTCGCCGCCCAGGACGATCGGCGGATGCGGACGCTGCGCAGGCTTGGGATACGACCAGACCGGATCGAAGTTCACGAACTGGCCATGATAGGACGCTTCTTCCTCGGTCCACAGCGCCTTCATGGCGAGCACGTGCTCGCGCATGATCTTGAAGCGGTCCTTGTGGGTGGCACCATGGTTCTCCATCTCGTCGACGTTCCAGCCGCCGCCGATGCCGAACACGAAGCGCCCGTTTGAGAGCATGTCGAGGCTCGCAATCGCCTTGGCGGTGACGATCGGCTCGTGCTGCGGCACCAGGCAGATGCCGGTGCCGATCTTGAGCTTCTTGGTGGCCGCCGCGGCGAAGGCCAGCGCCACGAAGGGATCGTGGGTGTGGGCGTAGCGCTTGGGCAGTTCGCCGCCGCCCGGGAAGGGCGTCTTCCTGCTGAGCGGAATATGGGTGTGCTCGGGCACGTAGAGCGAGCCGAAGCCGCGATCTTCCAGCGCCTTCGCCAATTCGGCGACGTTGATGCCGTAATCGACGGGAAAATAGAAAACCCCTACGTCCATTGATGTTTCCTCCGGAAGTCGCTTCGGGACGATACGTCCGCTAACCTGAACCTGCAAAGAAGCTTGAGGGACCCATCATGAAGCTCGGACGCCTCGGAGTCTGGTACTCGACCGACAAGTTGAACGGCGCGCAGCTCGGCGATCTCGCCAAGACGATCGAAAAGAACGGCTATTCCGCCTTCTGGTACCCCGAATCGCGCGGCTACGAATCGATGTCGCTGGCCACGTATCTCCTGTCGAAAAGCGAGAAGCTCGTGATCGGCAGCTCCATTGCCAACATCTACGCCCGCGATCCCTACACCGCGCGCCGCGCGATGGTGTCGCTGAACGACTGGTTCGGCGGGCGCTTCATCCTGGGTCTCGGCGTCAGCCACATCCCGATGGTCGAGGGGCTGCGCGGTCATCGCTACGACAAGCCGCTCGGCACAATGCGCGCCTATCTCGACGGTATTCACAAGGACCTTCCGGACGCGGCGCAAGCGCCGGTCGTCGTTGCAGCGCTTGGCCCCAAGATGCTGGAACTCAGCGCCGAGAAGTCGATGGGCGCGGTGCCCTACAACGTGACACCCAAGCACACGGCGCAGGCGGCGAAGATCCTGGGACCGAACAAGATCCTGGCAGTCGAGCAAAAGGTCACGATCGAGACCGATCCGGTGAAGGCCCGTGCGCTCGGCCGCAAGGAGCTGAGCCGCTACATGGTGCTGCCGAACTACCGCAACAACTGGCTGCGCGAGGGCTTCAGCGAGGCCGATCTCGCCGACGGCGGCAGCGACAGGTTCATCGACGCCATGTGCCTGTGGGGCGACGCCGCCACGGTGAAGAAGGGCCTGCGCGCGCACTTCGACGCTGGCGCCACCCATGTCTGCCTGCAGCCGGTCCACACCGACGGCGACTTCGCTGCGCGCGACAAGATGTTGGCCGCGCTGGCCGATACCTGAGGAGCACGCACATGGACTTCGGTATCGCGGTCGCGACGGCGGCCGACTCCTGGAAGGTGGCGCAACGCGCCGAGGAACTGGGCTTCAGCCACGCCTGGTTCTACGACACGCAGATGCTCTCGGCCGACTGTTTCGTGGCCATGGGCGCCGCCGCCGTGAACACGAAGAAGATCCGCCTCGGCACCGGCGTGCTGGTGCCTTCGAACCGCATCGCGCCGGTGGCGGCCAATGCGCTCGCCACCCTCAACCAGCTGGCGCCCGGCCGCATCGATTTCGGTGTCGGCACGGGCTTTACCGCACGGCGCGCGATGGGCTTCGGCGCGATGAAGGTCGCGGACATGGAGACCTACATCGCGCAGGTTTACGCGCTGCTGCGGCGCGAGACCGTCGACTTCGAGATGGAAGGGCAGAAGAAGAAGATCCGCTTCCTCAATCCCGACCTGCCGCTGTTCAACACGAAGGACCCGATCGCGCTCCATCTCTCGGCATTCGGACCGCGCACGCGCGACCTCACCGCCAAGCTCAAGGCCGGCTGGATCGACTTCGTCTCGAACGTGACGCACGGCGTGAAGGAAGTGACCGACATGCGCGAGGCCTGGACCAAGGCGGGCCACGCGGTGGGCGATCTCCAGGCCACGGCCTTCGCGCTGGGCTGCGTGCTGCAGGACGGCGAGCCTGCGGACTCCGAGCGTGCCATGGCTCAGGCCGGTCCGCGCGCGGCCGTGATGCTGCATCGCGCCGCCGACGAGGCGATGCTGGGCTTCAAGCCCGGCACCACGGCGATGCCGACGCGGCAACGTCCCGAGGTCGAGGGCTATCTCGAGCTTGCCAAGGGCTTCGAGCCCAAGGATGCGCCCTACCTCAACAATCACCGCGGCCATCTGATGTTCGTGAAGCCGGAGGAACGGAAGTTCGTCACGGCCGACCTCATCAAGATGACGTCGTGGACCGCGACGGAAAGCGAGCTCAAGCAGCGCATCGGCACCTTGCGCGATGCCGGCTACACGCAGTTCACGATCCAGATCGTCCCCGGCCAGGAGAAGGCGATCGAGGACTGGGGGAAGATCGCGAAGGCGTTCGCCTAGACGACCTTCGGCATGACCTCTTCAGCGAAGACCTGCATCTGGTCGAGCAGTTCGGGCACGGAGTTGGCGGCGAAGTAAAGGCCCAGCAGGTGAGTGACGCCGGCTTCCTTGAAGGCCATCGCCTTGTCGATGATCTCCGCGGGTGTGCCGATCAGGTTGATCTCTTCGTGCGTTGCGGTGCCCTGGCCCTTCAGGGTCGACTTGCCGAGCGAGATCAGGTGCTTGTTCATCTGGCTCTTGCGGAAGCTCTCGAGCGCCGCTTCACGCGTCTTGCCGACATGGACGACGAACTGCGGGCAGACCTCGATCTGCTTCCAGTCGCGGCCGGCCTTCTCGGCCTGTTCGCGCAAGCTCTTCACGCCCGCGCGGATGCGGTCGACATGCATGCCGGCCGGCAGCCAGCCGTCGGCCCATTTCACCGTGCGCTCGATGTTGTTCACGTGGTTGCCGCTCACGTAGATCGGCAGCTTCTTCTGGAACGGCTTGGGGAAGAGCTCGACGTCCTTGAACTTGTAGTACTTGCCGTCGAACGAGCAGACGCGGTCCTTGAACAGCATGTTCAGCGCCTGCAGCCCCTCGTCGACGATGTCGCCGCGGTCGATCGTGGCGTCGGGCTGCAGCGCCTTGAACTCCTCGCGATAGGCGCCGATGCCGATGCCGAGCTCAAGCCGGCCCTTGCCGAAATGATCGAGGGTCACGATCTGCTTGGCGGCGACCACGATATCGTGCCGCATCGGCAGCACGAGGATGCCGGTGCCGACCTTGATCTTCTTGGTCTCCGACAGCACGAACGCGTAGGTGATCAGCGGTTCCCAGAAACGCGGTGGCACCGGGAACTCGGCGCGCACGTAGTTCTGGGTCGTCATGTGGTCGTTGCCCCAGACAGAGTCGTAGCCGAACTTCTCGGCGGCCTGGGCGATCTTGATGACGTTCTCGGGATCGGAGAACGGGATGGGATAGGTCAAGCCTTCCATCCCGGTCGGCAGGCCGGCGCTGACTCTCATTATTCGGCCGCCTGTGCGCGCAGCTTCGCGGTCGCGCTCTCGTCGACCGAGAAGTCGTCGTTCACGGCGACGCCATAGTCGCGCCGTGCCGCGTCGGACGAGATGAAGCCCTGGCGCACGTCCTCGGCCACGGTCGCGGCCGGCCGCTTGCGCGGGCTGCCGAGACCGCCGCCGCCCGGCATCGAGATGATCAGGCGGTTCTTCTTCGGCACGGTCTGCTGGCCCATGCCGCGCAGCTTGGTGCCGTCGTCGAGCGTTACCTTGCCTGCCATGCCGTCATGGCCGCCGTCGCGGCCGCGCGGCGGATGGTCGACGCGGTCGTAGTAGGCGCTGATGGCGAACGGCGCGGTGTCTAGGGTCGAGACCTCCATGATCTGGCCGAGGCCGCCGCGGAACTCGCCCGGGCCACCGGAATCCTGGCGGTATTCCTTCTTCCAGATCACAATCGGCGAGATCGTCTCGTTGACCTCGGCCGGCACATTGCGCACGCCACTGGGGAAGGCGGTGGCTGACAGGCCGTCGCGTCCCGGTCGGGCACCGGTGCCGCCGGCATGGAAGCTCATGATGTTGAAAGCGATGGCGTTGATCGTCTCCGACGGATCTCCGTCGACCCGCCCGGGGCCGCCGGTCGCCGACAGGTTCCACAGGCACGAGGCGCCTTCGGCCGGCACGCCGCCTTTCAGCGCCTGGTGCAGGCAGCCGAACATCACGTCGGGCAGCATCTGGCCGGTGACGTGGCGCGCCGCGACGGGGGAGGGGTGCTTGGCGTTCAGGATGCAGCCCTCGGGCGCGGTGATGCGGATCACTTCGAGCGAGCCTTCGTTGTTCGGCACCTTGGGCGACACGATGCATTTGACGCCGAACGACGCGTAAGCCTCAGTGTAGCAGTGCGGCACGTTGATGCCGAAGGCCGACACGCCGGAGGTGCCGGTGAAATCGACGTCGATGCCGGTCGGGCCGATCTTCATGGTGGCCACCAGATCGATCGGCTTGTCGTAGCCGTCGACCGTCATCGAGAACGTGTATTCGCCCGGCGTGATCCTGGAGATCGCCTCGAGCGAGGCCTGCTTGGACTTGGCAAGGATGTGCGCGCCGAGGCGATCGAGATCGTCGATGCCGAACTCGTCCATCATCTCGATCAGGCGGCGGCAGCCGATCTCGTTGCAGGTTGCCAGCGAGTAGAGATCGCCCACCACCTGCACGGGCTCGCGCACGTTGGCGGCCACGATGTCGGTCAGCGTCTGGTCGACCTTGCCTTCGCGCGCGAAGTGCATCAGCGGAATGTAGAGGCCTTCCTCGTAGACCTGGCGTGCGTCGGCGCCCATGCCGCGGCCGCCGATATCCACGACGTGGCACGTGGAGGCAAACAGCGCGACCATCTTGCCCTGCCGGAAGGTCGGTGTGACGAAGGTGAAGTCGTGGAGATGGCCGGTGCCCTTCCACGGATCGTTCGTGAGGTAGATGTCGCCTTCCTTCATCGTCTTCGCCGGGAAGCGGTCGAGGAAGTGATAGACGGCGCGGGCCATCGAGTTGATGTGGCCCGGCGTACCGGTCACGGCCTGGGCCAGCATCGCGCCCGAGAGGTCGAAGACGCCGGCGGAGAGGTCGCCCGCTTCACGAGTCGACGTGGAGAAGCCGGTGCGCATCAGCGCCAGCGCCTGCTCCTCGACGACCGCGATCAGGCGGTCCCACATCAATTGCAGGCGAATGGGCGACAGCGGATCGTTGATGCTCATGTTCCCACCTTTTCCAACAGGATGGCGCCGATCGGGGTGATCCGCGCGGTGAAACTCTTCGGGACGATGGTCGTGGTCTCGTCCTCGGCGATGACCGCCGGGCCGGGCATCACGCTGCCGATCACGAGGTCGGCGCGATGATAAACCGACACGTCTTTCATGTCTTGATCGGCCGGATCGTAAACCAGCCTGCTGCCACGCGCTTTTGACGGGATGTCGGCGGGCTGTGTTGCGATTTTCGGCACGGCGGGCTGCTCGGCCGCGAGTCGCAGGGTCCAGTTCATGATCTCGACGTCGAGACCCGGGATCGTGCGGCCGAACGTGGCAGCATAGCCCTTCTCGTAGAGGTCAATCAGCGTCTGCTTCGACGCCGCGGTGAAATCGCCCGGCGGCATGTCGACGGTGATCTCGTGGCCCTGGCCGCGGTAGCGCATGTCTGCGGTGCGGGCGACGACCAGCTTGGCGTTCGGCGCACCGGCCTTCACGACGGCGGCGGCCTCGTCCTGCATGTCGGCGAACAGCTTGTTCACGTAGGCCGGATCGAACTTGTCGTTGAGCTGGACGTAGCGGCTGCGCACGACCTCGTAGGCGACCGGCGCCATCAGGAAGCCGACGGCCGAGCCCACGCCCGCGCCCGACGGCACCATGACGCGGCTGATGCCGAGCTTTTCGGCCAGACGCGCGGCATGGATGGGTGCCGCGCCACCGAAGGCGATCATGGTGCGGTCCTGCAGTTCCTTGCCGCGCTCGACCGCGTGGACGCGGGCGGCGTTGGCCATGTTCTCTTCCACGATCTCGCTGATGCCGAAGGCGGCATCGAGACGCTTGAGGTCGAGCTTGCTGCCGACCGCCTTGTCGACGGCGACACCTGCCTTCTCCGGCGAGAGCTTGATCGAACCGCCCGCGAAGTAACCCGGATCGAGACGGCCCAGCACGACGTCGGCATCGGTGACCGTGGGCTCGGTACCGCCGCGGTCATAGGCGGCGGGGCCAGGCTCGGCGCCAGCGCTCTCGGGGCCGACGTTGACGCGGCTCAGTGAGTCCACATGGGCGATCGACCCGCCACCGGCGCCGATCTCGACCATCTCGATGACGGGGATGCGCAGCGGCAGTCCACTACCCTTCATGAAACGGTACTGGCGCGCCACTTCGAAGGTGCGAGAATGCTGCGGCTCGCCGTCGTCGATCAGGCAGATCTTCGCCGTCGTTCCGCCCATGTCGAACGACAGGACCTTGTCGAGGCCGCACTGGCGGGCGAGCGCCGCGGCCAGGATCGCGCCGCCGGCCGGACCCGACTCCACGAGGCGGATTGGGAACTTGCGCGCGGTGTCGAGGCCGGTGAGGCCGCCGCCCGAGGTGATCATGAACAGCGGGCAGGCGAACCCCTGCTTCTTCAGGGCCGCGTCGAGACGGCCGAGATAGCGGTCCATCACCGGCTGCACATAGGCGTTGGCGGCGGCGGTCGACCAGCGCTCGTATTCGCGGATCTCGGGCGAGACCTCGCTCGAGAGCGAATAGGACACGTCGGGCATCGTCTCCGCGAGGATGTCGCGTGTGCGACGCTCGTGCTTGCCGTCGAGATAGGCGTGCATGAAGCCGATGGCGATCGCCTCGATGCCCGCGGCCTTCAGTTTGGGCGCCAGCGCACGCACCGCCGCCTCGTCGAGCTCCATCAGCACGTTGCCGCGGCCGTCGAGCCGCTCGGGAATGCCGAAGCGCAGCTCGCGCGCGACCAGGGGCGGCGGCTTCATCATGAAGATGTCGTACTGCTCGAAGCGATGCTCGAAGGCCATCTCGATCGAATCGCGGAAGCCTTCAGTGACGATCAGCGCCGTCCTGGCGCCCTTGCGCTCGATGATGGCGTTGGTGGCGAGCGTGGTGCCGTGGATAATGATGCCGAGGTCGGCGGGCTTCACACCCGACAGCTTCAGGATGTCGGCGACGCCGGTCAGCACGCCTTCCTCCGGCGCGCGCGGCGTGGTCAACACCTTCACGCTGGTGCGCTTGCCGTTCCAGTCGAGGCAGAGGTCGGTGAACGTGCCCCCGATATCGACTGCCAGTCGTGCTGTTTCCTTGGCCTTTTCCATTGTCATGCCGCCGTTTGCTTGATGTTGCCGCCGAGATAGGCCTGACGGATGCGTGGATCCGTACGCACCTCCTTCGCCGGGCCTTCCATGAAAAGCCGTCCCTGCTCCATGACGAGCGCGCGATCGGAGATCAGGAGCGCGCCGCGCACGTTCTGCTCCACGATCAGGACGGTGACGCCGAGTGCCGCGATGCGCTGGACTGTCGCGAACACGTCGCCCTGCATCTTGGGCGACAGGCCGAGCGAGGGCTCGTCGAGCAGCAGGAGATTGGGCTCGACCAGCAGCACCATCGCCATTTCGAGGATCTGCTGTTCGCCGCCGGAGAGATTGCCGGCATCGATCTTCGCCTTGGCGCGCAGCATCGGGAACGACGTCATCACCCGCTCGATTGCCGCAGCGTGCCTGGCAGCAGGCAGGGTGTAGCAGCCCATCTTGAGGTTTTCCGTGACCGACATCGCTGGGAAATTGCAACGACCCTGCGGCACGAAGCCGATGCCGCGCTTCAGCCGCTCCCAGGGCGGCAGGCGCTCGATCGTCTCGCCCTTGAACACGATCTGGCCATCGAACATGCGGTTGGTGCCGTAGATGGCACGGAGCAACGTGGATTTGCCCGCGCCATTGCCGCCGATCAGGGTCGTGATGCTGCCCGGTGCGAGGCGCGCGGAGAAATCGCGCACGATGGGATTGTCGCCATAGCCCGCGGTGACGGAAACCAACTCGAGAGCGGGAGACGTGGTCATGGAGTTGATTCCATGAAGGGGGCCCGCATTTCTTCCTCGGCGATCTCGGGCGTGGTGCCGAGATAGGCCTCGAGCACGCGGCTGTCGGCGTGGATCTCGGCCGCCGTGCCTTCGGCCAGCTTCAGGCCCTGGTCGAGCACGATCACCTTGTGGCAGAGCGTGGTGATGAACTCGACATTGTGCTCGACGATCAGGAAGGTTTCGCCCGCCTGGTTGAGCTGCTGCAACGCGACCTCGATCTCGCGGATGCGGGTCGGGTTGACGCCGGCCACCGGCTCGTCGAGCACGACGATCTTGGGATGCGGCATCAGCGCGGCGGCCAGCGCCACCAGCTTCTTCTGGCCGTACGAAAGAATGCCGGTCTCGATGTCGTAGTACTTTTGCAGGCCGATCAGGTCGACGAGCTGGCGCGCCCGCTTTTCCGAGGAGTCGACGGCATCGCGATAGCGCTTGGTGCGCAGGAATTCGTCCATCCAGGTGGCCGCGTCGAACTGCTGCGCGGCGATGGCGAGATTGTCGCGCAGAGACAGCTTCTCGTAGACCCGCACCGTCTGGAAGGTGCGCATCATGCCGGCGCGCGCGATCAGGTGGGAGATCCTGCCGGTGATGTCGTTGCCCGCCAGCACGACCTTGCCGCTGTCGAGCTTCTGGAAGCCCGAGATGCAGTCGATGGTCGTGCTCTTGCCCGAGCCGTTCGGGCCGATCAGGCCGGTGATGCTGCCGGCTGCCACTTCGAACGACACGCCGTCGAGCGCGTGCACGCCGGAATAGGCCTTGCGAAGGTCGGTCACCTGCAGCACGGCGGTCATTGCAGCGCCTTCCGAATCCGGGCGATCTGCCGCTCGCGCAGCCAGCCCGCGACGCCGGACGGCATCAGGAACATGGCGGCGACCAGGATCACGCCGTAGATGATCATGCGGAAGTCGGCCGAGAAGCGCAGCGCTTCAGGCAGGGCCGACAGGGCGATGCCCGAGGCGATCACGCCCCAGAAGCTGCCGGCGCCGCCGATGATCACGATGATCAGGAACGTCTGCATGTAATAGAAGTCGAGGAACGAGGTATCGATGATGCGGAGGTAAAAGGTGAAGACACCGCCCGCCGCGCCGGTGATCGCGGCCCCGATGGCGAAGGCGGCGAGTTTGTACGGCATCGGCGAGATGCCCTGAGCGCGCACCAGCGGCTCATTCTGCTTGATCGCGACCAGGGTGCGGCCGATACGCGAGCTGCAGAGTGTGTAGAGGAAGGCGATCATCGCCACCGAGAAGGCCCAGGCGATCCAGTAGAACTTCCGCGTGCTGTCAAAGACGATGCCGAAGGCCTCGGGTGGCGGCAGGTTGGGAATACCCAGCGGCCCGCGCGTCAGCTCGACCCAGTCGCGGGCGACCAGCGCCACCAGGAGCGCGAAGGTGAGCGTCGAGATCACGAAGGCGTGGCGATTGGTGCGCAGGATGGGAAAGCCCACGGCGAGTGCCACGATGCCGTTCAGCACGGCGGCGTAGATCAGGCCCATCCAGAAATTGCCGCCGAAGGTGACGACGGTGAGCGCCGTCGTGTAGCCGCCGATCCCCCAGAAGCCCAGCTGGGCGAACGACAGCAGGCCGGTGAAGCCGTAGACCAGATTGAGCGCGGCGGCGGCGACGGTGAAGATCAGCGCCGAGACGCCGATGCCCACGAAGTAGTTGGACGAGGTGACCAACGGCAGGGCGCCGAGGGCGAGCGCGCACAGGAACGCGAGGGGCAGGGCGCGCTTCATCCGACCCGCATGCCCCCGCGCTTGAACAGGCCGTCGGGCCGCAGCATCAACACCGCGATCATGATCACGAAGACGGCCGCTTCCTGCCAGACGATCTCGAAGAAGCCGCCGATCCAGCTTTCGATCAGGCCGAGGCCGATGGCGGCCACGATCGCTCCCGGCACGTTGCCGAGGCCGCCGATGATCACCAGCGCGAAGGCCTTGAAGATCATGAACTGGCCCATGTAGGGCGCGACGTTCTGGATCGGCGCCACGGCGGCGCCGGCCAGGCCGCACAGGCCTGCCGCCAGGACCACGGCGTTGCGCGCCACGATGCGCGGGCGGATGCCGACCATGAGGGCCGCATCGCGGTTCTGCGCAATGGCCCGCATGGCGCGGCCGAACTGGGTGTGGCGCAGCACCAGATAGAGGCCCGCGAAGGCCACGATCGCGGCACCCGCGCCGATCACGCGCGTGAAGGTGATGCGGATCGAGCCGATCTCGACGCCGTCGAAGCCGTACTGCGTGTCGACGATGCGCGGTGTCGCCGTGAACAGGTACTGCATGACGTGGATGATGATGATCGAGAGACCGAGCGTGACCAGGATGGAGCGCTCGAATTCGTCCGGCTTCAGGCGTGCGAGCAGCACCTCATAGACCGCGAAGCCCAACAGCATGGTGGCGAGGACCGAGGCGAAGAGCGCCGGCCAGTACAACAGGCCCATCACCGGCAGCGCAAAGCACATGGCGAAGGCGCCGACCATCAGGAACTCGCCGTGCGCGAAGTTGATGATCTCCATCACGCCGAAGATCAGCGACAGGCCGACGGCGATCAACGCATAGAGAAGCCCGAGCGCGAGGCCGTTCAGCGTGAGCTGAAGGAGGTAGACTGCATCGACGGTCATTGTGGGCGCGGTGTTGCAAATACCGGACCAGAGAAAAATCGCACGAGCGCACGCCCTCTATTCCACGCGGTCATTAAGCGTTGACAGATAAACAAGGTTCTTGCGAACGTTCAACCATCGAAACGTTGTGCCGATAATAGGTACGGCAGTGTTTCGCTTCTTGGGGTCGAGGGAGAACGCGATGAAACTTATGTCCTGGATGGCCGGCGCGGCCGTCACGCTGTCTTTTGCCGGTGCCGCATCGGCCCAGAATATCGTGATCGGCGTGTCGACGGCACAGACCGGTCCTGCCGCCGTCGCCTCCGAATGGGAAATGTGGGGCGTCAACCTCGCGATCGAGGAAATCAACGCCGCCGGCGGCGTGCTCGGCAAGAAGCTCGAAGTCCTGGTGATGGACAACAAGTGCAATCCCTCGGAGGCGGTCAACGTCGCCAACAAGCTGGTCGAGGCCAAGGTCGTGGCGATCGAGGGCGCGCACTGCAGCTCGGGCCATCTCGCCAGCATGAAGATCATCCAGGACGCGAAAATCCCGATGATCACCGGCATCGCCTCCAACCCGCAGATCACCACGCTCTCGGGCAAGGGCGGCAACGACTACGCCTTCCGCATCAGCGCGTCGGACGCCTCGATGATGCAGGCGCTCGGCATCTATCTCGGCTCGAAGAAGCCGTTCAAGACGGTGGCGATCGTGGCCGAGGATTCCGACTTCGGTCGCGGCGGCGCAGACGCGTTCAAGGCGGTTGCCGACAAGGCGGGTGTCCAGGTCGTCTCGACCGACATCCATCCGCAGAACACCCCGGATTTCACCAGCATCCTGACGCGCCTGCAGCAGCGCCGGCCGGACGCGATCGCGACCTTCCAGCTGGGCGGCGACTCGGTGAACTTCCTGCGCCAGGCCATGCAGATCGGCGTGCGTATTCCCTACACCGGCCGCGTCGAGATCGGTGGCCGCAACCAGCCGATCATCGAGGCCGGCGGCATGGAGAAGTCGATCAGCGCCTGGCAGTACAGCGCGCTGGCCGATTCGCCGCAGAACAAGGCGTTCGCCGAGAAGATCAAGGCCAAGCACAATGCCGAGCCCTACCTGCAGACTTGGGCCGGCTACGATTGCATCCGCGTGCTGGCGCAGGCGATCAAGGACGCCGGCAGCACCGACGGCACCAAGATCAAGGACGCGATCAAGGCGATGTCCTTCACCAACGTGATGGGCAAGACCGTGAAATTCGACGAGTACAACCAGGCCGGCCATTGGGTCGCCCTGCATACCGTGCTGAACAAGAAGGTGGCCCTCGCCGACCTCGTCGAGGTCAAGTAAGGGGCGGCCATGCCGGCCAGGTTGCGCGACCTCAAGTCGGCGCCCGGTTCGCAATCGCTCGAACGCGGCCTCGATGTGCTTGAAATCGTCGGGGCCGAGAGCGCGGATATCGGCGTGCGCGAGATTGCCCGCCGCCTGCGCCTCAGCCCCACGATCGTGCAGCGCATGGTGACGTCGCTCGCCCGGCGCGGCTACGTCGACAAGAACGCGGAGACGGCGCGCTATCGTCTTGGCTTCCGCGCCATGGCGCTGGGTGCCGGCAACGACCACGCCGCCGACTATCTTGGCGCCGCGCGCCGCGAACTCGACCGGCTGGCGCACGATCATGGCCTCAATGGCTTCGTCTCGGTGCTGCAGGGCGGCCGTGCGGTCTATCTGCTCGCTGTCCAGGCCGAAGCGCCGATCGCGATCAAGGTGGCACCAGGCAGCGAGATGCCGCTGCACAGCACCGCTGCCGGCAAGGTGCTGCTGGCGTCGCTCGACGACGCGGGCGCACGCAAGCTCCTGGGCAACGGCAGGCTGCCCGCGATCACGCCGCACACTGTGACTGAACCCGCCGCCGTGGTGGCGGGCCTGGCGCGCGTGCGCCGGACGGGCTTTGCGACGGTGTCGGAGGAAAATATCCGCGGCATCCTGTCCGTCGGCGCGCCGATCCGCGACCGCTCGGGCAAGGTGTTGGCAGCCCTGAGCGTCGCCTTCCCGAAATATCTCGATGCAGGCCTCACCCTGCAGGGCGCGACGCCTTTGGTGACGGGTGCGGCGCAGCGCGTCTCGCGCTCGATTGGCGGCTAGCGGAAAAGGTCCATCCGCTTCGGACGCACCAGCTCGGCCGCATTGCCGTCGCGCGCGGGTGCGCCGAGCCCGCGCACGATCACGACGGGTCGTCCTTCGGCCGCCTGTCCCATGAGGAGCGAGGCGGCCGAGGCGATCTCGTCGGCATGGGCGATCTCGGTCACGCGCAGGATACGGCCGTTCATATCGGGCTGGCCGCGCATGTCGATCAGGCCTGGAAGTCCCGCGGCACCGATCGCCGCGCCGGTCGTGCCCATGCGCCAGGCACGGCCCCAGCTGTCGTTGATCACGACGCCGACATCGACATTGGCGATGCGCTTGAAGTCGGCGCGCAGGCGCTGGGCCGAGCGGTCGGGATCGGCCGGCAGCAGCAGTACCTGATCGGGATCGTCGACGTTGGAGGCATCGATGCCGGCGTTGGCCATCACGAAGCCCAGCCGATGCTCGACGATGATCACGCCGGTGATGGCGCGGATGACTTCCTTGGATTCGCGCAGGATCAGCTCGACCAGGCGCGGGTCCTTGTCGACCTTGTGGCCGTACTCGATCGCGCGTTCGGACGGCGTCACGTCCGAGAGGCGAAACAGGCGGCCCTCCGCCTTGGACACGATCTTCTGCGCCAGGACCACGACGTCGTGGTCTTGCAGCCCGACAGGGGCAATCAGGGCGGCGAGATCGTCGTCCGGCTTGATGCGGGGCAGGCCGGCGGGCGCGATCAGTTCGAGGCGTTCGGCGTGAATCGATATTCTCCCCGTTCTGGAGTATCCCTATACGATGCTTAAGCTCGGTTACAAGGCGTCCGCCGAACAGTTCGCTCCCCGGGAGCTCCTGGACATTTCCATCGAAGCCGAAAGGGTCGGCTTCGACTCCGTCTTCGTCAGCGATCATTTCCAGCCCTGGCGGCACGAAGGCGGCCACGCGCCGCATTCGGTCACCTGGATGGGCGCGCTCGGCGCCAGCACCAAGAAGATCGTCATGGGCACCAGCGTGCTGACGCCCACCTACCGCTATCACCCCTCGATCGTGGCGCAGTCGTTCGCGACGCTGGGCTGCCTGTTCCCCGGCCGCGTGATCCTGGGCATCGGCACCGGCGAGTCGCTGAACGAAGTGCCGGCGACCGGCCAGCCGTGGCCCGAGTTCAAGGAACGCTATGCGCGCATGCGCGAGTCGGTCGTGCTGATGCGCAAGCTCTGGACCGAGGAGCATGTGACGTTCGAGGGCGAGTTCTACAAGACGCAGGACGCGACGATCTACGACCGGCCGGACAAGCCGGTGCCGATCTACATCGCCGCCGGCGGTCCGCAGGTCGCGAAGTATGCCGGCCGCGCGGGCGACGGCTTCATCTGCACCAGCGGCAAGGGTACCGAGCTCTACAGGGACAAGCTGATCCCGGCGGTGAAGGAAGGCATGGCGGCGGCGGGCAAGGCCGAGGGGTCGGTCGACCACATGATCGAGATGAAGGTCTCGTTCGATACCGATATGGCCAAGGCCAAGGAAGACACGCGCTTCTGGTCGGCGCTGGCGCTCTCAGCCGAAGAAAAGGTGCAGACGCACAATCCGACCGAGATGGCGCGCCTCGCCGATGCGCTGCCGATCGACCGCATCGCCAGCCGCTGGATCGTCTCGACCGATCCGGAAGAGCATGTCGCGAAGATCGCGCCCTATGTCGAGCTGGGCTTCAACCATTTGGTGTTTCACGCGCCGGGCCCGGACCAGAAGCGCTTCCTCGACCTCTACGCCAAGGACGTGATGCCGCGTCTGCGCAAGAAGTACGGCTGACGCCTACCGCGCGCGGACGACCTGCCGTGGCTTGGGCAGCACGCGGCGCTTGTCACTGGCGGTTGCCGTGCCGGCGTAGCGTTCCGCCACTTCGAGCTTGATCGGTTCCAGGGTGGCCGCGTTGTGCGCGGCATGGAAACGCTCGGTCGAGGCGTCGGCATAGAGCGTCGTGCGGATGCGCGAGGTGCGGCCGATGTCGGCGATCAGCTTCTCCATCGCATCCGGCGGCAGTTCCTCGCCGTGCTCGGCGCCGGCGGCGCGCGTGATCGACTCGTTCATCAAGGTGCCGCCCAGATCGTTGGCGCCGGCGTTCAGGCAATATTTCGCGCCCTCGATGCCCATCTTCACCCACGAGGTCTGGATGTTGGGGATGTGCGGGTGAAGCGCCAGGCGGCCGATCGCATGCATCAGCACGGCCTCGCGGAACGTCGGGCCCATGCGCGCCTGGCCCTTCAGCGCAATCGGCGCTTCGGCGGCGACGAAGGGCAGCGGCACCAGCTCGGTGAAGCCGCCGGTGTCCTTCTGCAGGTTGCGCACCCGCAGGAGATGGCGCGCCCAGTGATAGGGCTGGTCGACATGGCCGAACATGATCGTGGCAGTCGAGCGGAGGCCAACGCCGTGGGCCGCGCGCATGATCTCGAGCCACTGGTCGGTCGAGACCTTGTCGGGGCAGAGGATGTCGCGCACCTCGTCGTCGAGGATTTCGGCGGCGGTGCCGGGCAGGCTGCCGAGGCCGGCATCGCGCAGCTTCGCGAGATAGTCCGAGAGCGAGAGGCCGAGCGTGGTGGCGCCATGCCAGACCTCGAGCGGCGAGAAGGCGTGCACGTGCATGCCCGGGATAGCCTCGCGCACGGCGGTGCAGACGTCGAGATAATGCTGGCCGGTATAGTCGGGGTGGATGCCGCCCTGCATGCAGACTTCGGTGGCGCCGCGGTCCCACGCCTCCGAGGCGCGGCGCACGATCTCCTGCACGGTGAGGTCGTACGGCGAGCCGCGCAGGTTGGCCGCGAGCTTGCCCTTGGAGAAGGCGCAGAAGCCGCACTTGAAGTAGCAGATGTTGGTGTAGTTGATGTTGCGCACGACGGCGTAGGAGATCGTGTCGCCCACGACGTCCTTGCGTAGCGCGTCGGCGGCTTGGGTCACCGCCTTGAAATCCGGACCGCGTGCCTCGAACAGACGCACGATGTCGCCTTCGCGCAGATCTTCGCCGCGCACCGCGCGATCGATCACTGGCGCGAGGCTGGCACTTGCGCGTACCGACGGCGCCGTCAGCGTGGCGACATCGTCCGCCGGCATGGCCATTACGAGGCCCGGCCGCCAGTCGTTGTCGCGGCGCAGGCCGCTGGCCGAGGCCATCGCGAGCACGCGCGGGCGCAGGTCCTTGTCGATCCAGTTCTTGTCGAAGATGTAGCGCGGATAGACGGCGAGGCGCTCGGTCAGCACCTTGCCGTACTTTGCGCTCTCGGCGGCGAGTGCGTCGAGCTGCGGCCACGGCCGCTCGGGATTGACGTGATCGGGCGTCACCGGAGACACGCCGCCCCAGTCGTCGATGCCCGCGTCGATCAGGCGGCCGTAGCCCGGCTCCTGCAGGTTGGGCGGCGCCTGGACCGACAGCGTTTCCCCGAAGATCAGGCGCGCGACGGCGATCGTCCACAGCAGTTCGTCGAACGACGGCTCGGGCGCGTTGGCCATGCGCGTGTCGGCCTTGGCGCGGAAATTCTGGATGATGACTTCCTGCAGATGGCCGTGCGCGCGATGCAGGTCGCGCAGCGCCACGAGCGCCTCGATGCGCTCCTCGCGCGTCTCGCCGATGCCGATCAGGATGCCGGACGTGAATGGCACCTTCGCTTGTCCGGCTGCCTTCAGAGTTGCGAGGCGCAGCGCCGGCACTTTGTCGGGCGCGCCGAAATGCGGCCCGTCGCGTTCGCTCAAACGTTCGGCTGTCGTCTCGAGCATGATGCCCATCGACACCGACGACTTGCGCAGCTTCGCGAGATCGGCCGCATCCATCAGGCCCGGATTGAAGTGCGGCAGCAGGCCGGTCTCCTTGAAGACCAGCGCGCCCATTGCCGCGAGATAGTCTAGCGTCGAGGCATAGCCCATCGCGGCGAGCGCCTCGGCGGCCGGCTTCCACTTGACCTCGGGCTTGTCGCCCAGTGTGAACAGTGCCTCGGCGCAACCGGCGGCCTGGCCCGCGCGCGCGATTTCCAGAACCTGCTCGGGCGTGAGGTAGGCCGCCTCGCCCTTCTTGGGCGGATGCACGAAGGTGCAGTAGCCGCAGTTGTCGCGGCAGAGATGCGTGAGCGGAATGAACACCTTCTTGGAGAAGGTGATGCGGTTGGCGAAGGCCTCGTCGCGAATGGCGGCGGCACGCTTCATCAAGGTGTCGAGGTCGGTCGTGAGGAGCGAGGCGAACTCAGGCGACATGGCGGAACACCTGATACGCGGGATGATCGGCCACGAGGGCCGCAAGGTCGGCGGGCGTGTCGATGTCGCGCGCCAGCCCGGGGCGGCGCAGGATCACCGGATCGATGCCGGCGCGGCGCGCGCTCTCGGCATGGAAGGTGGCGCTCGGCCGGTGCGTCGCGAACGCGAATTCGAGGACGGTCGGCGGCGTCAGCAGCATGGCGTTGGTGCCGCCGTCCTTGGCTTCGGCGATGACCACGGCATTGTCACGGCCAGCTTCGATCAACGCAGCAATATCGTCGGAGGCGAGGTAGGGAAGGTCGGCCATAACCAGCAGGAGGTGGGACGCGCCTTCGCGCTCTACAAGGCGCGCGGCTTCGGTGACGTCGGCGTTGAGGTCGCCCTTGCCCTGATTGTCGCCCGCCACGCGCACGGAGCCAAGCCCGGCGTCGCGCAGCGTCGCCAGCACATGGTCGAGCATCTGCTGCGCGAGCGCGCGCCGGCCGGCCGCGTCGAGCACGGGCGCGAGCCGGCTCTTGGCGAATTCGGTCGATTTCATCGGGACGACAGCGGTCAACATGGTCCGCTCAGTGTCGCCCATCCGCGGCAATCTCGTCCACGAATTCGAGTGCCGCCTCGGCCAGGCGTTTCTTGTCCGAATCGTCGTGCATCATGGTGTCTGCGACCTTCACCTTGAGGCCCAGCCGCTCGATTTCGGGCGCAAGCGCGGCATCCTGGGCATCGAGCACGAAGCCGTCGACCAGCCGCTGATAGTATTTCGCCACACCGAGGGCCGAAACGTCGTGACCCAACTCGGCCAGCATCTTGGCGGCGGGTCCCTTGATCGCCTGGCCCCCGACGATCGGCGTCACCGCGATCCGCGGCACTTTCGCCCGCTGCAGTGCCACCCGTACATCGGGAACCGCAAGGATGGGCGCCACGCTGACGAAGGGATTGGACGGGCAGAAGATCACGCCGCGCAGCCCGTCGAAAGACCTCAATGCCGGATGGGGCTTTGCCGTCTCGACTCCTGCAAAGCGCACCGACCGCACGACCGGTTCGCAATGCAGGCGCACGAACCAGTCCTGGAAGGCGAGATCGCCGTCGTCGGTCTTCACGACGGTGCGCACCGGCTCGTCGCACATCGGCACGATCGCGGGCGAGATGCCGAAGCGTTTGGCGAAGTCGGCGATGATCGAGGAGAGCGGCTCGCCCGTGCGCAGGCGCCGCGTGCGCTCGATATGCGTGGCGAGATCCCTGTCGCCCAATCGGAACCAGGTCTCGCCGCCCACCTTGCCGATTGCGTCGAGTACGTTCCAGGTCTCGTCGCGGCGTCCCCAGCCCGTCTCCGGGTTGGCGAGGCCGCCCAGGGTGTACATCACCGTGTCGAGGTCGGGGCAGATGTAGAGGCCAAGATGCTCGAAATCGTCGGCCGTGTTGACCGCGACGGTGAGTTCCTCTGCCGGCAGCACCTGCGCCAATCCAAGGGCCAGTTTCGCTCCGCCGACGCCGCCGGCCAGCGCGACAATTTTACGTCCCGTCATGGGATGAACTTACCTCTGATTGCCGAACCTCTGCAAAACGATCTAGTGTCGCCGGAATAAAAAGAGATATCGGAGGAAACAATGAAGATCATTGCTGCCGTCGGCGTGGTTGCCTGCGTTCTCGGTTGGACCGGTCTGGCACACGCCCAGGCCAAGGTCTGCGACAATCCCAAGCAGATGCAGGGCTTCAAGACCTGCGCCAATGTCGAGAAGGCCGAGGCCGAAGGCGCCTTCGTGCTCTATTCAACCGACCCCGAGGCCGGGCAGCAGAAGCTGGTGGCCGCCTTCAATGCGGCCTTCCCCAAGATCAAGGCGAACTACTTCCGCCTGCAGGCGGGGGCGCTCTACGCCAAGATCCTGTCGGAGCGCCAGGCCAAGTCCTATCTCGTCGACGTCATCCAGCTCTCCGACATGGGCATGATCCTCGACTTCCAGCGCAAGAACGGCTTCACCCAGTACGTCTCGCCCGAGATGGCGGCCTTCAACCCCGAGTACAAGAGCAAGCCAGAAGGCTACTGGACGTGGGGCTCGGTGATCATGGCCGGCATCGCCTACAACAAGAAGAATACGACCGAAGCCGAAGCTCCCAAGAAGTGGGAAGACCTGCTCGACCCCAAGTGGAACGACGCCATCAACGTCAAGGTGTCGAATTCGGGCCTGCAGCACGGCGTCTGGTACATGCTGAAGCCGATCCTGGGCGAAGACTACTTCAAGAAGTTCGCGACCCAGAAGCCGCGCGCCTTCGATTCCTACGTCCAGCAGTACGGCCGGCTGGTCGACGGCCAGGACAAGGTGATCATGGGCGCGCAGTATTCGGGCGCCGTCGAGTTCACCGCCAAGGGCGCGCCGATCGGCTTCGTCTTCCCGGCGACAGGCGTTCCCGCCGTGCCGGAAACCTACGGCATCGTGGCTGACGGCCCGCATCCCAACGCCGCGCAGTTGTTCATGGACTGGTTCCTCTCGCCGGTCGGCCAGAAGGCCCTCGCCGACGCGCTGGCGCTGCATTCGCCGCGCGAGGACGTGCCGCCGCCTCCCGGCGCTGTGTCGCTCAAGGAGATGAAGCTGCTGTCGCCCGCCGACTGGGACGCCTTCGAGAAGGACCGTCCGAGCTTCGCCAAGGAATGGGACCGCATCGTCGGCGCCCGGCGCTGAACGCTTTCATGCGGACCGCGAGCCTCCGCCTCGCTCAAGATCATGATCGAGCCGGAGGCTCGCGGTCCGGAAGAAATAGATGAACGCTTCCGTGCTCAAGCCCAAGCTGAACTGGCAGACGATCATCTCGGTGGTCGTGATGCTTGTCGTCGCGTTCCTCGTCGTCCTGCCGATGATATTCCTGGTCGAGGAGTCGCTCAACACGGGCGACCCCATGGCTTTCCCGCCGCAGGAATTCGGGATCAAGAACTACATCGCGATGTTCGACGAGGACTTCAACGTCCTGGTCAATACCGTGGTGATCGCTCTGATGGCCACGGTGATGGCGATCCTAATCGGCTTCACGCTCGCCTGGATCCTGACGCGCACCAATGTGCCCGGCCGCGAGAAGCTCGAACGGCTGATGGAGCTGCCGTACTACATGACGCCGCTGGTCGGTGCGCTGGCGTGGAGCATCATTGCCGGCCCCAAGAGCGGCTTCATCAACCAGCTGTGGAAGGCGGGCGGCCAAAGCGGCGACCTGGTCGACATCTACAGCCACTTCGGCATCGCCTGGATCATGGCGCTGTTCGAGGGCACGGTCGCGTTCGTCATGATCGCGGCGTCGATGAAGTCGATGGATCCGGCGCTCGAGGAGTCCGCCCGCGTGATGGGCGCGTCCAAGCTCCGCACGATGCTCACCGTCACCCTGCCGCTGGTCATGCCGGGCGTGCTGGGCGCCACGCTGTTCGTGTTCGCCGAGATGCTGGGCTCGTTCGCCGCCGCGCTGGTGATCGGCATTCCGGCGCGCATCTACGTGATCACCACCGCGATCTGGGACTCGACGCTCAGCTATCCGCCCGACTATGGCCGGGCCTCGGCGATGGGCCTGGCGTTGTTCGTGGTGATGTTCGGCACGCTCACCTTCTATCGCTGGCGTATCAACAAGGGCAGCTTCACGACCATCACCGGCAAGGCCTTCCGGCCGCGCCCGATGGACATGGGCCGGCTTGCCTGGCTGTTCTTCGGCGTCTGCGCGCTCTACATCCTCGTGGCCGTCGTCCTGCCGCTCGCCGCCCTGATCTTCACGTCGCTGGAGCGCTTCGCCACCGTGATCCTGAGCCAGGCCGAGTTCACCCTGGCCAACTACCAGACCGCGCTGGCGCTCGGTCCGGTGCGCGTCGCGCTGATGAACAGCCTCGGCCTCGGCTTCGGCGTCGCCACCGTCGGCGTGGTGCTGATGGCTTTCCTGGTCTGGATCATCTACCGCTCGCGCATCGTGGGCCGCGGCGTCATCGAATATCTCGTGATGTTCCCGCAAGCCGTGCCGCGCCTCGTGTTCGGCCTCGCGCTGCTGTGGGCCTGGATCAACATGCCGGTCTCGATCTACGGCACGCTCTGGCTGCTGGCGATCGCCTATCTTACGGTCATGCTGCCGCTCGGCGTGCGCACGCTTGCAGGCGTGGTGCTGCAGATCGACAAGAGCCTTGAGGACTGCGCCCGCGTCTGTGGCGCGGGCTGGCTCTACCAGATGCGGACCGTGACCCTGCCGCTGCTCAAGCCCGGCATCCTGGCGGCATGGCTGCTGATCTTCATGGCCTGCGTGCGCGAGCTGGGCGTGTCGGTCTTCCTGATGGGCCCCAACGCCAAGGTGATCGCGCCGTCGATCGTGGCGGCATTCGCCTCGAGCGGCACCGAGCTTACCGCCGCGATGGCGCTGATCCAGACCGCCACGGTGATCGTGGCGCTGATGATCCTGTTCCGCCTCAGCCGCGGAGCGACTAAGGAGCTCACTTGAGCGACGTAAGGAGCTGACGTGAGCGAGACGCGCATCGAGATTTCCGACCTGGTCATTCGCTACGGCGAGGCAACTGCGGTGAATGGTGTCAGCTTCACCGTGGGGCAGGGCGAGCATCTCACCCTGCTGGGGCCGTCGGGCTGCGGTAAGACCACGACCCTGCGCGCGATTGCCGGTCTCGAAGCACCGGCCAGCGGCAGCATCCGGGTCGACGGCAAGGCGATGTTCGACAGCGCCCGGGGGATCAACGTTGCGACGGAGGATCGCGGCGTGTCGATGGTGTTCCAGTCCTACGCCGTGTGGCCGCACATGACCGTGTTCGACAACGTGGCCTATGGCCTGCGCGTGCGGAAACAAAGTCGTGAGGAGATCAAGGCCAACGTCGAGCGCGCCCTCGACCTGGTGCAGATGCGCCATCTCGCCGAGCGCGGCGCGTCGAAGCTCTCGGGCGGACAGCAGCAACGTGTGGCGCTCGCGCGCGCGATCGCCTTCTCGCCGACCGTCGTGCTGTTCGACGAGCCGCTCTCCAATCTCGATGCCAAGCTGCGCGCGGAAATGCGCGTCGAGCTGCGCGAGCTGCAGCAGCGCCTGGGCATCACGTCGGTGTACGTGACGCACGACCAGGAGGAGGCGCTCGCCATCTCCGACCGCGTGATCGTGATGAACGTGGGCGTGATCGAACAGATCGGCACGCCCGAGCAGATCTACAACAGGCCGAAGAGCCGCTTCGTTGCCGACTTCGTGGGCTCTGCCAACCTGATCAAGGGCAAGGTCACCGGCCCCGGCACCTTCGAAGCCGACGGCGGCATTGTTCTAAAGACGGTCGGTGCCGCCTCGGGCGGCGAGGTCGCGGTGCGCACCGCCTATATCGACCTTGTGCCGCAGCCCGGCGACAACCAGCTTCCGGGCACTGTGCGCCAGCGCCTGTTCCATGGCGACTTCGTGCAATACATCGTCGAATGCGCTTGCGGCCGCCTGATCGTCCGGCGTCCTCCGGTCAACCTGCTGAACGAAGGCGCCCCCGTGACGCTCTCCTTCTCGCCGGAGCACACCGTGCTCCTGGAGGGGTAGGGTGGCTACTTGATGCCCAGCAGCTCGACGTCGAAGATCAGCGTGGCGTTGGGCGGAATGACGCCGCCGGCGCCGCGTGCGCCGTAGCCGAGCTCCGGCGGAATGATCAGCGTGCGCTTGCCGCCGACCTTCATGCTGGCCACGCCCTCGTCCCAGCCGCCGATGACGCGCTTCATGCCGATGGGAAACTCGAACGGCGATCCACGGTCGACGGAGGAGTCGAATTTCTTGCCCTTCGCGCCCGCCTCGGAAAGCCAGCCGGTGTAGTGCATGACGCAGGTCTGGCCGGTCTTGGGGCTGGCGCCCGTGCCGACGGTGGTGTCGATGATTTTCAGGCCGCTCTCGGTCGTCATGGCTTTTCCTTGTGTTTGTGCCGCCGCCGGAACGGCTGCGAGGGTTGCGGCCGCGATCAGGAAGCGGCGGGACATTGTCATGGGCTGGTCCTCGGTTTCAAGCCGGCGTGGATTTCAGCGCCAGTAACGACCGTAATAGGTGGTTTGAGCCGGCGCGCCTAGACTCGTGCGATGCTTGCGCAGGTTCGTCGCCACAGCTGCCGCCGTAATCCTGAGCGGAGCGAAGGATCCTTCGCTTCGCTCAGGATGACAGGGTGCGGGTGGAACCAGCCATTCCTTTATTTTTGGCTTATTAAAAGCGTTACTTTTCGTAACCGTTATATTCTCGTTATTTTAGCGGTCACTTTTGGTAACTGCTGGGCCTTAGTAAGGCGCGTCGCCCGCCACGATCACGCGGTGCATCAGCCGGCGCTCGCCTTCGGGATAATCGGCGTTGGCCTTGTGCATCGTGGATCGATTGTCCCAGATCACGATGTCGCCCTGGCGCCAAGCATGGCGGTACTGGAAGCGCGGCTCGATGGCGTGGGCGATCAACGTGTCGAGCAGCGCGTCGCTTTCGGCGCGGTCGATGCCGACAATCTGCTCCATGCGATTGGCATTGAGGTAGAGCGCCTTGCGCCCGGTCTCCGGATGCGTGCGCACCAGCGGATGCGTGGCCTCCGGCATCGCCTTCATTTCCGACTCGGGCCGCTTGGAAACCTTGTTGGTCTGGCGGCTCGACTGGTATTTGTGGATCACCTGCAGCCCGTCGATGCGCGCCTTCATCTCGGGCGAGAGCGCCTCGTAGGCTGCCTGCATGTTGACGAACTGGGTGTCGCCGCCGCGGCTCGGTACGACCACGCCATAGAGCATGGTGAGCGAGCAGGGCTCGCGCATGAAGCTGTCGTCGGTGTGCCACGAGGCGCCGTTGACCAGCTTCTTGCCGTCGCCCAGCACGTCGCGGTCCTCGCTCGAGATGATGTTCACCTCGGCGCATTCCTCGGTGCTCGCGAGCTGCAAGCGCCGCATCGGCGTGCCGAAGCGCGCCATGGCATCGCGAAACGCCGGCGGCGCCAGCTTCTGGCCGCGGATGCAGAGCACGAGGTTGCGGTTCAGCGCCTCGCGCAGTTCGGCCTGCGTCGCCGGGTCCGCCGGGCGATTGAGATCGATACCGGTCACGGCGACGGCCATGTGATCGCAGAGCTTCTCGGAAACGATGGTCATGGTGTTTTCTCGAAAACGTCGAACTCCCCCAGCATACCACGGGGGCGCCAGTTCTGGCGCCATGCCGGGATCGTCCTGTCGAAATACTCGACGTCCTCGTCATGCAGCATGATGTAGTCGAGTTTGGCCGACTGGATGTAGCGGTCGAGCGTGCCCGCGAGCAGGGCACGCAGGGCCTCGACATTCATCTTGCCGTCGAGGTTCACGACCCGCGTGGGATAGAGGAAGCCCAGGCGGCCGGACTCGGCCATGCCGATGCGCGACGTGCCGGTGGCGTAGGGAGAACGCACGATTTCGTACGCCTCGCGCCCGAGATGGCTGCGCCACGGCCGGCCATAGTCGCGCGCGATCCAGTAGAGGTTCGAGCCAACAGTCGCGGCCGCGACCGCCAGCACCAGCGCGTCCGCCAGCGGCCGGCCGTCGAGTTTCGCGAGGCCGCGCACGATCAGCAGCGCCAGCAGCACGAAGACCAGCAGCTTGAGCGGCACGAAGTAACGCTCGAAGAACTGACCGGCGGCGCTCACCAGCGGATAGTAGAGGAGCAGGCACAGCGTGGCGGCGGCAAGGCTCAGCACCAGCCAACCCGACGGCGGCGCGAGAACCGGGCGCAGGCGCCTCCAGCAGAGCGCGAGGAGCGCGGCGGCCACGAGCGTCGCTGCAGCGGCCACCGCGAGGTGATCGTCGATCAGGGTGCGAGCCTTCAGGAAGCCCAGCAGATCGATGCTGATCACGATCTTGCGCGCGATCGAGACCAGCGGCACATAACCCCGCACGCCGATCGAGGTGGCAATGCCGCTTTGGGGCATCGGGTGGCCCGATGCCCAGTGGCAGTAGGCAAGCCAGGGCACGACGATCGCGCTAGCCACGGCAACGACGATCGCCACGTCACGGACCGGCTGTCGGCGCTTGCCGAAGAACAAGGTCGCGGCCAACAGCGCGCCGCAGAGGAAGAGGGCGTCGTTGCGCCCGAGCATCGTCAGGCCTGCCAGCGCGCCCAGTCCGAGCACGCGGCGTACGCCGACGCGGCCCGCCTCGAGAGCGAGATAGTCGTGGAAGGCCGTGAGAAGCCAGAGAACCAGGGTGAGGTAGAGGCCGGTCTCCATGCCGTTGAAATAGCTGCGCGTGAATTGCGCCTCGCCGAGGAACAGTACGGCCAGCAGGGCGACGGCGAGAGGGGACACCGGCGTGCGCGAGAGGCGGCGCACCAGCCGCACGAACAGCATCGCGCCGGTGAGCCACAGCGCGATGCTGATGACGTAGATAATCGCCAGGGCCGCCCGATCCGAGGGCGCGAGGAAGGCCACGGCGCAGACCAGGGCCCACAGCGGCTGGAAGCCGGTCGTCCAGTGGGTGCCGTCGATGGTGATGCCGCGGCCCTGGGCGATGTTGCGCGCGACGGTGAAGAAGTAATAGGCGTCGTCGCCGCCTTCGGCGAAGCTCACCGCGACGATGTCGGGACTCGTCACGCGCTGGGCAAAGTCGACGGCGAACGCGCCGACCAGGATCGCAACCAGCAGCCAGACGAGGGAGGCGATCCTCATCAGATCGATAGCCTGTTGAACACGATGCGCGGAATGTGGCGCACGATCAGCATGATGAGCTGCCAGACCGGCGGCGCATATACGACGGACTTCTTGCGGTCGATGCCGCGCACGATCACGCGCGCCACGTCCTCCGCCGAGGCGAGGCGTCTTCCCCGTGCCTTATGATCGGCTGCCATCGGCGTATCTGTCGGGCCGGGCTTCAGCAGCACGATCGAGACCCCGCTGCCGGCCAGGCGATGCTCGAGGCCCTCGGCATAACGGGACAGCAGGCCTTTGGAGGCGCCGTAGGTGTAATTGGCCTTGCGTCCGCGATCGCCGGCGACGGACCCGATGAGCGCGACCGTGCCGCGGCCAGCCTTGGCGAACTTGTTGGCGAAGGCTTCGGCGAACAGGGCCGGGGAGACCGCGTTCACGACCAGCACGTCGTGCGCGACCTGGATATCCTCGCACAGTTCCTGCTGCGGCATCCAGCCATGGGCGATCAGCACGATGTCGACGGAGCCGGCGGCCGTCGCGGCATCGGCCACGCGCACGATTTCCCTGGGGTTGAGGAAATCGGCGGTCATCACGGTTACGGTCGAGCCGGGCCCTCGCACGCGCAGATCGGTCGCGATGCGCTCGGTGCGGGCAGCGTCCCGCGCCACCAGCAGAAGCTCGACCGGTCCACGCTGCACCCAGAGGCGGCAGCAGTGCTCGGCGATGCCGGACGTGGCGCCGATGACGACGATACGGGTCTTCCCTGTCATGTCAGCTTCCTATCAAACGCCGCGACATGCCCGAGCTTATGCCCGGATCGCGATAGGCCAGAAATTCACCGAGGCGCGGATAGGTCGCCTCGAACATCTCGCGCGGCATGCGCGCATCCTTGGCGGGATAGAGACGTCCGCCGGCGGTGCGCACGATGGCATCGAGCCGGCCGAACAGGTCGAGCACGCCGGGGCGGTTCTGGAAATCGAGAGCCAGGGTGACCCCGGGCGCCACGAAACTCAGCAGGCCAGGCGGCGTGCGGTCGCCGAAGGTCTTCAGCACGGCCAGGATCGAGCCTTCGTTCGCACGCGCGATGGCGTCGAGCATGTCTGCAATCGCCTGCCTGCCGGCGGCGGGAGGAACGACGCATTGATATTGATAGAAGCCCTTGGGACCGTAGAGCCGGTTCCACTGCCCGATGCCGTCGAGCGGGTAGAGGAATGGCTCGTAATGCACGATGCGCCGCCCGGCATGGCGCTTGTTCAGGGCGTAGTAGGCTTCGTTGAGCGCGCGCAGGGTGAGGCGATTGACCAGCGAGACCGGTGGGGTGAAGGGAAATGTCTTCTGCCGCGCGCGGCGCGGAGGGTAGCTCCCGGCGGTCGGATTGGCGCGCATGAACAGGCCGCGCACGTCGGCACCGGAGGTGCAGTCGATCCACGAGACCGTGTGCTCCCAGGCCGGTTCGGAGTCCGACGAGAGCTGGAAGAAGGCGTCCAGCCCCTTGAACGGCAGGGTTTCGCCCTCGAGCCAGGGGCCGGGCGAGCGTCGCAATTGCAGCTCGGCCTGGGCGATCACGCCGGTCAGGCCGAGCCCGCCCACGGTCGCGGCGAACCACTCGGGCTGCCGCTCGGGGCCGCAGTCGATGATCTCGCCGTCCGTGCGCACCAGCCGCAGCGCCGTCACATGATCGCCGAACGTGCCGGCGCCGTGGTGGTTCTTGCCGTGCACGTCGTTGGCGATCGCGCCGCCCACTGTCACGAGCTGGGTGCCCGGCACGACCGGCAGGCTCCAGCCGCGCGGGATCATGAGCCGCTGGATATCGAGCAGCCGCACGCCCGGCTCGCAGGCGAGCCGGCCTGTCGTCTCGTCGAAGGCGATGAGGCGGTCGAGACCGGCCGTGCTCCACAGCACGCCGTTGGGATTGAGGCACGCGTCGCCGTAGCTGCGGCCCAGCCCATAGGCGATGCCGGGCTTGTGCGCTGCCAGGGCGGTGCCGATTCGGTCGCGGTCGGCGAGTTCGATGACCTCGTGCGGCAAGGCCGAGAGGCGGCCCCATGACGAGACCGGTCTCATGGCGTGCCGCCGAACACGTAGCGCTTGTCGAGCCGGTACTTGGTCCAGTAGCCGATCGCCAGGCCGATCAGGCCGCCCAGGTAGCGCATGTCCTTGCTCTCGAAGAACCGGTCGAAGCCGAACTCGAAGCCCCAGAAGATCGCCGTCGTGGCGACGCCGGTCACGGTGTAGAGCACGAAGGTCTGGGCATCGTGCAATTTGTCGCGCGGGCGGAAGCGGAAGATGAAGCTCTTGTCGAGCATGTACTTCACGACCAGCCCGACGCCGGTGCCGACGAATACCGACAACGCCACCTGGAACGGCCCCTGATAGGCGCGGACCGTCAGCTCCTGGGCGCCGATATTGGTGGCCATCGCGATGAGCGCCAAGACCGCGTAGATGATCGCCAGCCGCATTGATTGCCAGTATAAGCGAGATAGCGGAATGAAACTTCCTTTTAATATCCGGTTGCCCGAGCTGCTTCGGCTCGCTCGCCCCAAGCAGTGGGTCAAGAACGGCTTCGTCCTGGCGCCGCTGATCTTTGCCCGGGAGTTCCACGACATGGGCGCGGTCGCCCAGGCCTTCGCCGCCTTCGGCCTGTTCTGCGTGGCCTCGTCGGCGACCTACATCCTGAACGACCTGCGTGACATCGAACGCGACCGCAGCCATCCGGTGAAAAGCTGGAGCCGGCCGCTCGCAGCGGGCACCGTCCGACCCGCGACGGCGATCGCGCTGCTGGTCGCGCTCTACGCGGTATTGATCGCGGGCGTGTTCTGGTCGCCGCGAACGATGGCGGTGATCGCAGGGTACCTCGCGCTGAACTTCGCCTATTCGTTCTGGCTGAAGCACCAGCCGGTGCTCGACATCTTCTCCGTGGCGAGCGGCTTCGTGTTGCGCATCTTTGCCGGCGCGGTGGCGATCTCGGTGCCCGTCTCCAACTGGATGGCGATCACCACGCTCTGCCTCTCGCTCTATCTCGCCTCGATCAAACGCCGACAGGAACTCGCAACCAGCGGCGACGGCAGCCGCGAAGTGCTGCGCCGCTATTCGGTGGCGCTGGTCGATCGCTATGCCGAGATCTCGGCGGTCGGCGCGCTGATCTTCTACAGCCTGTTCGTGATGTCGGCGAACAACGAGCGCCTGGGCTTCACCATCCCCTTGGTGATCTTCGGCCTGTTCCGCTACTGGTACGTGGTCGAAGCGCTGGACGGCGGCGAATCGCCCACCGATGTCGCCGTCACCGACAAGCCGCTGATCGCCGCCGTGGTGCTCTGGCTCGGCGTCTGCCTCTACGCTCTCGCCTAATTGTCCCCGGGCGTCTTGATTCCGTAACCTAATCGTCGCGCTTGTGCAGCGTGCGGCCGTTACGGCTTCACCCATGTTGCGACTGGACAGCGTTATCAAGAGTTTCGGCTCCAAGCGGGCCGTCGACGGCATTTCGCTCAGCGTGCCGGCGGGGCAGCTGGTGGGCGTGATCGGCCAGTCGGGGTCGGGCAAGTCGACCCTGCTGCGCATGATCAACCGCCTGAGCGACCCTACCTCGGGCAGCATCCACTACGGCGACGTCGACGTGACGGCGCTGAAGGGCCGTGAGCTGCGGGCGTGGCGGGCACGCTGCGCGATGATCTTCCAGCAGTTCAACCTCTCCGGCCGCCTCGACGTGCTGACCAACGTGATGATGGGTCGCGCCTTCCACGCGCCGCTCAGCCGCTCGCTGTTCAAGCTCTGGAATGACGACGAGAAGGCGCTGGGCCTCTCGGCGCTTGAGGGCCTCGACATCGGCCGCCTCGCCGCGCAGCGCGCCGACACCCTGTCTGGGGGGCAGCAGCAGCGGGTCGCAATCGCGCGCGCGCTGGTGCAGGAGCCCGAAATCATCCTGGCCGACGAGCCGATCGCCTCGCTCGATCCGCGCAACACGCAGGTCGTGATGGACGCACTCCAGCACATCAATCGCCACATGGGCATGACCGTGATGGTGAACCTCCACAGCCTCGACCTCGCGCGCAAGTACTGCGATCGGCTGGTCGGCCTCGCGGGTGGACGGCTGGTGTTCGACGGCGTCCCGGCCGAACTCACCGAGCGCGTGGCGCGCGACCTCTATGGTCTCGAGTCCGACGAGGTGCTCGCGCCGGAAATGCAGCCGGGTTTCGCGGGCGCCACGCCCGGCCTCGCGCTCGCCAACCCATAATCCCCCAAACCAGGAGACTTGCATGTTCAATCGTCGACAGATCCTCGGCACCGCGCTCGCCGCCAGCTCGCTGGCCGTCACCCGAAGTGGCTGGGCCGCCGGCTGGCAGCAGAAGTATCCCGAACTGGTGCTCGGCATTGTGCCGGCCGAGAACGCCTCGGGCGTCGCCGACCGCTATGCGCCGTTCGTCGAGTATCTCTCGAAGGAGTTGGGAACAAAGGTGACCCTGCGCGTCGCCAACGACTACGCAGCGGTGATCGAGGGCCAGCGCAACGGCTCGATCCACATCGCGGGTTACGGCCCGGCCTCCTACGCGCGCGCTTTCATCACCGGCGTCAAGGCCGAGCCGTTCTGCACCACCGTCAATGACGACGGCACGGTAGGCTACTACTCGGTGTTCTACGTCCGCACCGACAGCCCCTACAAGACGATCGAGGACCTCAAGGGCAAGAACCTGGGCCTCGTCGATCCGAATTCAACCTCAGGTAACAATGTGCCGCGCTTCCTCCTGAACAAGGAGAAGATCGTGCCGGAGAGCTATTTCTCCCACGTCACCTACACCGGCAGCCACGAGAACGCCGTGATCGCGCTGCAGCAGAAGACGGTCGACGTCGCGGCCAACTGGTGGAACTCGGAAGACGACTCCAACCTCTCCCGCATGGTCAAGAAGGGCCTGGCGAAAAAGGAAGACTTCCGTATCCTCTCCAAGTCGGACCTGATCCCGAATTCGCCTTTTGCCTACCTCGCCGACATGCCAGCCGATGCGAAGGCTGCGATCTGGAAGGCTTTCCAGGAAGCGCCGACCAAGGCGAAGGCCGCGTTCGACAAGCTGTCGGACGGCAAGGACAAGGAATTCAAGCAGGTCGACGCCAAGTACTACGACACCGTCGTCGAACTCATCAAGTTCGTCGACAGCCTGCGCAAGCAGAAGAGCTAGGCAGCCAGCCTGGGAGGCGGCTGACCCCTCCGGTCGCCTCCCATCTCCTGCCCTGTGTAATGTTGCCCGCGTGATTTCCCCGGTCGTCCAGCTACCTGAAGCCCAGGTCCGGCCGTTGCTCGCGGCCTATGCGGCGGCGGTGCGAACGCGGCGCCGTCAGTCGATGCTGACCTTCGCCTGTGTGGCGGCGGCGGTGGTGCTTTCGAGTGTGTCGGCGGAAATTTCGCCGGTACGCTTCGCCGCCAACATCGGCAACTTCACCAGCTACATCTATCGTCTCGGCCACCTCGACAGCGGCGCACTGGTCTGGACCGACCCCGTCGAATGGTTCTGGGGTCTCGGCCGCTGGCTCCGGCTGCTCGGCGAGACCCTGCTGATGGCCTATGTCGGCACGATCCTGGGCGCCGCCGGCGCCTTCTTTCTGAGTTTTCTGGCCGCCGCCAACGTCGCGCCCAACCGCTGGCTGCGCATCGCCGTCCGCCGCTTCTGCGAACTCTGCCGCACCGTGCCCGAGCTGGTGTTCGCGCTGATCTTCGTCATCGCTTTCGGCCTGGGGCCGGTCGCGGGCGTCCTAGCGCTGGTCATTCATTGCGTCGGCGCGCTCGGCAAGCTCTTCGCCGAAGTGGTCGAGAACATCGACATGAAGCCGGTGGAAGGGGTCACCTCCACGGGCGCCGCGTGGCACGTGGCGATGCGCTACGGCGCGCTGCCGCAGGTCCTGCCGACTTTCGTGAGCTATGCCCTGCTGCGCTTCGAGATCAACGTGCGCAGCGCGGCGGTCATCGGCTTCGTGGGCGCGGGCGGCATCGGCGCCGACCTGCTCGAGGCAATCCGCAAGTTCTATTATTCGGATGTGTCGGCGATGCTGGTGCTGGTCGTCGTCACCGTGTCGATCATCGACTTTCTCACGGGTATGGTGCGGCATCGGCTGATCGGCACGGGAAGTCACTGATGGCGCAACATCCGAAAATCGATCTCGCCGCGTTACGCACACGTCACCCGGCGCAGTTCGCGGGCTTCGGCCGCGGCCGCGCGACGACGCTGGCAATCGCGGGCGGCGCCCTGGCGCTGCTGGTCTTCGGGATGATCTGGCTGGGCTTCTTCGGCGAACGGGTAATGAACGGCTTCGGCGAACTGGGCAAGGTGGTGGTGCTGATGCTGCCACCCGATCCCGGCGGCTGGTCGCACGTGAAGCTCTTCACCTCGGCGCTGATCGAGACCGTCGCCATCGCCCTGATCGGCACCCTGGGGGCTGCGGCCTTCGGATTGCCGCTCGGGCTTCTGGCCGCCAAGAACGTGACGACGGCCCGGATCCTGCACTTCATGACGCGCCGCACACTCGACACGATCCGCAGCGTCGACATCCTGATCTGGGCGCTGATCTGGATCAATGTCGTGGGACTTGGTCCCTTCGCCGGCGCGCTCGCGATCATGACTTCCGATCTCGGCAGCTTCGGCAAGCTCTTCTCCGAAGCGATCGAGGCGTCCGACCGGCGGCCGGTCGAAGGCATCGCCTCGGCAGGTGGCGGCCGCATCCTGGGCGTGCGCTTCGGCATCCTGCCGGAAGTCTTCCCCGTGCTCGCGAGCCAGGTTCTCTACTATTTCGAATCCAACACGCGCTCGGCCACCATCATCGGCATCGTGGGCGCCGGCGGCATCGGCCTGCACCTCGCCGAGGCGATCCGTGTCCTTGAGTTGCAACAGGCTTCGTTCATCATCCTGATGATCCTGGTGACGGTGGCCGCCATCGATCTCGTTTCCAACCAGTTGCGCTTCGCCCTCATCGGCAAGCGGGGTCAGGGCAGGACGTGACGGAACGCTACGCGGTCTACTACGCACCGAGAGCAGAGGAAGGTCTCGCGACTGCGGCCGGGCAGTGGCTTGGCATAAGCCCTGAGGACGGTCGGCTCCGGCGCCAGCCGCCGCTGTCGGGCTTCTCGCCCGAGAGACTGGCGGAGATCACCGCCGATCCGCGCCTCTACGGCTTTCACGGCACGCTGAAGGCGCCGATCGCGCTGGTCGACGGTGCGACCGAGCGCGAGTTCGTCGAGGCCGTCGGCCGCTTTGCCGCCACGCTGCGCGAAGTGTCGGTGCCGTCGATGGTGCTGGCCGAGCTGGGCAGCTTCCTCGCAATGGTGCCGCAGGAGCGCTGCCCCGCGCTGCAGGACCTGGCCGACTGTTGCGTCGTGGAGTTCGACGAATACCGACGGCCGGCCGACGAGGCGGAACTGGCGCGCCGACGCGCGTCGGGGCTGTCGGCACGCCAGGACGCGCTGCTGCTGCGCTGGGGCTATCCCTATGTGCTGGAAGAGTGGCGTTTCCATCTGACGCTCACCGGCCGCATAGAGAATGCGGCCGAACGGGCGGCGGTGATGGCGACCCTGCGCAAGCGCTTCGGCGGCTTCCTCGAACGCCCTCTGCAGGTGCGTGATCTCTGCGTCTTCCGGCAGGCCGCGCCGGGGCGGCCGTTCACCGTGCTCGCGCGCTTCAGGCTCGGCGGCGGACGTCTGGTGAGAACCGAAGTGTGGCGAGCAAGCTGACGAACCTCGCGGCCGCGTCGTCGAGCGCGCCGTCGTTCAGGATGGTCACCAGCCGCCTGTCCGTCACGTCGTAGGCCTCGCTACGCTGCAGCCGCTCGGCTGCAGCCTCGGCATCCTCGCGCGCCCGGTTGGCGAGGCGTTGCGCCAGCCGCTCCGCTGGCGCGGTGACCAGCACCGGGTGGGTGTTGTCGTCGACGCCACCCACGTGCTGGAAGTGCTCGCGCGAACCGCTCACCACCACCGTCAGGCTAGCGCGGCGCCAGGAATAGACCTCGCGGCCGATGCCGTACTCGTTGCCATGCGCCTGCCAATGGAAGGCGAACAGCCCGTGCCTGCGGCGCAGGCCGAACTCGGCGGGGCTCAGCTCGATATGGTTCTCGCCGCCGGCCTCGGCAGGCCGCGTGATGTAGCGATGCGCGAAGATCACCGGCGCGTCGGCTGCCAGCAGACTGCGCGCGCGATTGAGCACCGAGTCCTTGCCCGCGCCCGAGGGGCCCATGACGTAGACGAGGGGACCGTTCAGCTCAGACAACGCGCTCACCTTCGCGCCAGACGGAGCGTACGATCGGCGCGTCCTCGACCACGCGGACCCGCACCAGATCGGCGCGGCGGTCGGGGGAGATCTCGCCACGGTCGTCGAGGCCCACGGCGCGCGCCGGGTTGAACGAGGCGAAGCGCACGGCCTGGGACAGCGTGATGCCGGCGCCCGATTGCGGCAGCCTGAAAATGCCTTCCATCAGGCTGGCCGGGACATAGTCCGAAGACAGGATCTCCGCGTTGCCGCCGCGCACCAGGTCGATCGCGGCGATGTTGCCCGAGTGCGACCCGCCCAGCACGATGTTGGGCGCGCCCACCAGCACGGAGAGGCCGGCCTCGCGCGAAGCCTCTGCGGCTTCCAGGGTGGTCGGGAATTCCGCGATGGTCATGCCGTTCTGTACCGCCTCGCGCACGTGCTCGCGCGTGGCATCGTCGTGGCTGGCGATCGGCAAGGCGCGCGCCTGGGCCCGCGAGACGATCTCGCTCCTGTGCTTGACGGCATTCTTGGCGTGCAGCGCCATCGTGAGATCGCGGAAGACGTCGAACTCCTCGTTCGTCATGCCGTATTTCTTGGTGTGGTAGTGGCGCAGCTTCTCCGGATCGACGAACTGGCGTTGGCCGGGCGTATGGTCGTTGATCGAGATCAGGCCCACGATCGGCAGGTCGATCCACCGGTCGACGGTGCTGACCGCGTCCTCGGCCACGATCTCGCAACGCAGGTGCAGGCGATGCTCGACGCGGGTCAGGCCGCGTTCGCCGGCGGCGCAGATCGCCTCGATCATGCGCTCCTTGTTCTTCACGCGGTCGGTCTCGCCGCGCACGTCGCCCAGGGCCAGCGAGTCGAACACGGTGGTGATGCCCGCAGCGGCGACCTGGGTGTCGTGCGCCATCAGCGCCGGCATGCTCGGCCATTTGACGCCGGGGCGCGGCGCGAAGTGCTTCTCGAGATTGTCGGTGTGCAGCTCGACCAGGCCGGGCACGAGATAATCGCCGTCGAGGTCGACGGCACCAGGACCGTGCGAGCGGCCTTCGTCGACCGAGACGATACGGCCGTCGCGCACCACCACGGTTCCGTCGAACTCTGCGTCGATCGTCACGACGCGGGCGTTGGTGAGGATCGTTTCAGGGCTCATGCTTGGGCTCCGGGAAGGGCGACGTTGTGCAGGCGGGTCGCCAGCGCATCGCGCACGGCCGTGTCGTGGAAGATGCCGACGATGGCCGCCCCCGCCTCGCGGCGCTGGCGGATGAGGTCGATCACACCGTCGCGGTTGGCGACGTCGAGCGAAGCGGTGGGCTCATCGAGAAGCAGTACGGGATAGTCGGCAATCAGCGAGCGTGCGATGTTGACCCGCTGCTGCTCACCGCCGGAGAATGTCGCGGGCGGCAGCTGCCGCAGCCGCTCGGGGATGCCGAGCAGGCTCAGCAGGAACTGGGCGCGGTCGCGGGCCTGTTCGGGCGTCGCCCCCAGCCGCAGCATGGGCTCGGCCACGACATCGACCGTAGCTACCCGGGGAATGACGCGCAGGAACTGGCTGACGAAGCCCAGCGTGTGGCGGCGCACGTCGAGCGTCGTGCGCGGCTCTGCGTTCGCCAACTCGACCCAGGCCTCGCGATGGCGGATGCGGATCGATCCGGTTTGTGGGCGGTAGTTGCCGTAGAGCGAGCGCAGCAGGGTGCTCTTGCCGGCGCCCGAGGGACCGACCAGCGCCAGGCACTCGCCCGGCGCCACGCTCAGCGCGACATCCTCGAGGACACGCAACGCCAGGCCGCCTTGGGCGTGCATGACGAAGGACTTGTTGAGGCCGGAGACGCGCAGGACAGGAAGCATCGGGCTAAACCGGCAAGATCGAGGCGACGAGCATCTGCGTGTAGGCGTGCTGCGGATCGTCGAGCACCTGGTCGGTGAGACCCTGCTCGATCACCGCGCCGCCCTGCATGACCATCAGCCGATGCGTCAGCAGGCGCGCGACGCCGAGATCGTGCGTCACCAGCACCGCCGAGAGATGGAAGCGGTCGACCAGCCCGCGCAGCAGGTCGAGGATGCGCGCCTGCACCGACACGTCGAGCCCGCCCGTCGGCTCGTCCATGAAGACGAGGCGGGGGTTGCTGACCAGGTTGCGCGCGATCTGCAGGCGCTGGCGCATGCCACCGGAAAAGGTCGTCGGCCGGTCGTCGAGCCGGTCGAGGTCGATCTCGACCCGGCCCAGCCATTCCGACGCATTGCCCCGGATCTCGCCATAGTGGCGCGCGCCGATCGCCATCAGCCGCTCGCCGATGTTGGCGCCGGCGCTGACCCCCATGCGCAGGCCGTCGCGCGCGTCCTGGTTCACGAAGCCCCATTCGGTGCGCGCCAGCAGTCGACGCCGGGCCTCGGAGAGGCCGTGCACGTCGACTGTGCCCATCGAGGCGGTTTCGTAGGAGACCGACCCTGCATCGGGCTCGAGACGGCCGGCGAGGCAGTTGAGAAGCGTGGTCTTGCCCGAGCCTGACTCGCCCACGATGCCCAGCACTTCGCCGGGCCACAGGTCGAAGCTCACGTCGCGGCAGGCGACCCGGCCGCCAAAGTGTTTGGCGAGGGCGCGGACGGAGAGGAGCGGTGTATCGCTCATGTCTTCTCCGGCCGATGTTTTTGTTGGCGTTCCTGGCAATAGTCGGTGTCCGAGCACACGAACAGCCGCTTGCCGTCGTCGTCGACGATCATCTCGTCGAGGAAGCTTTCCTTCGAGCCGCACAGCGCGCAGCACTCGGTCCAGGTTTCGATCTCGAACGGATGATCCTCGAAGTCGAGACTCTTCACCGGCGTGTAGGGCGGCACCGCGTAGATTCGCTTCTCGCGGCCGGCACCGTAGAGCTGCAGCGCCGGGTTGTTGTCGAGCTTGGGATTGTCGAACTTCGGGATCGGCGAGGGGCTCATCATGTAGCGGCCATTCACCAGCACCGGATAGTTGTAGGTCTTGGCGATACGGCCGTGGCGCGCGATGCTTTCATAGAGGCTGACCTGCATCACGCCGTATTCGGTGAGGGCATGCAGCGTTCGCGTCTCGGTCTCGCGCGGCTCGAGCATGCGCAGCGGCTCGGGGATCGGCACCTGGAAGACCAGGATCTGGCCATCCTTGAGAGGCGTCTCGGGCACGCGATGGCGGGTCTGGATGACGGTCGCTTCCTCCGTGCGGGTCGTCGTAGCGACATCGGCCACCTTGGCGAAGAAGCGGCGGATCGAGACGGCGTTGGTCGTGTCGTCAGCGCCCTGGTCGATCACCTTCAGCGTGTCGTCCTGGCCGATGATCGCGGCCGTCACCTGGATGCCGCCGGTGCCCCAGCCATAGGGCAACGGCATCTCGCGCCCGCCGAACGGTACTTGATAGCCCGGCACGGCCACGGCCTTCAGGATGGCGCGGCGGATCATCCGCTTGGTCTGCTCGTCGGGGTAGGCGTAGTTGTAGGCGCCATCAGGCATGGTTCACTCCGCCGCCTGATCCAGGACGGTCTGCCGATTCCGTTCCTCGACCTCGGCGCGCAAGGTGCGTACGACGACGAGCTCGGACTGGAAGTCGACGTAGTGGGGCAGCTTCAGGTGCTGCACGAAGCCCGAGGCCTCAACGCTGTCGGAATGCGACAGCACGAATTCCTCGTCCTGTGCAGGTGAGGTCGCGTTCTCGGAAAGCTCGCCGGCGCGCAGGGCGCGATCCACCAGCGCCATAGCCATCGCCTTGCGCTCGGCGTGGCCGAAGGCGAGACCGTAGCCGCGCGTGAACTGCGGCGGAATGTTGTGGGCGCCTGCGAACTGGTTGACCATGTCGCACTCGGTGACGTCGATCTCGGCGATTTCGATCTCGAAGCCCAGCTCCTCCGGCGTGAAGGCCACGGGCACCTGGCCGTAGCGGATCTCGCCCACGAACGGATGGTTGTTGCCGTAGCCGCGCTGCGTCGAGTAGCCGAGCGCCAGCAGGAAGCCCTCGTCGCCGCGCGCCAGGTTCTGCAGCCGTACAGTGCGGTCGGCCGGCAACACCAGCGGCGTGCGCGTGATGTCCCGCGAAGCGCCGGTGTCCTGAGCGGGCGGCGGTTCGAGCATGCCCTCGCGCTCGAGGATGTCGCCGACCCGCGGCAGCCCCTGACTGGCATCGACCGGTGCTGTCGGCGCGTCGGGACGCTCGCCGGCCGCGGCCAGCGAGAAGTCGAGCAAGCGATGGGTGTAGTCGTACGTCGGGCCCAGCACCTGTCCGCCGGGCACGTCCTTGAAGGTCGACGAGATGCGGCGCTCGGCGACCATCCGCGTGGTGTCGAGCGGCTCCGAGTCGCCAAAGCGCGGCAAGGTCGTGCGATAGGCGCGCAGCAGGAAGATCGCTTCGACCAGGTCGCCGCGCGCCTGCTTGATCGCGAGTGCCGCCAGTGCGCGATCGTAGCAGGAGCCTTCGGTCATCACGCGGTCGACCGCGAGGCCGAGCTGCTGGTCGATCTGCTCGAGCGTCAGCTCCGCCAAGTCGCGCGAACCACGCCGCTTGTCGGCCACCAGATCGAGCGAATTGGCGATCGCCGTCTCCCCGCCCTTCACCGCGACGTACATGTCAACCCTCCCCTATCAACACTGGACGGCGATGCTGCGCGGCAGGGCCAGCAGCTCTGGACCGGCGGCGAACACGACGTCGACGCCGCACGGAAAAAGCGCGCGATTGGCGACCCACTCGGACCAGAAGGTGTCCGCTAGACCTGCGATGCCGGCGGTCATGCTGCCGTCGATGCCGGGACCGCGCAGGATGCGGGTCGGGCCGCCGCGCAGAGCGGGGACCTCGATCACGAGGGTGGCAGAGCGGTCGGGATAGGGATCGCTGCCGATCGCGAAGCCGTCGAGCATCGGCTGGCGCGCTGGGGTGACGAGGGCAAAAATCGCCGCCGCGCTATCGGAGACGATCGGCGCGCCGGTGTGGAATCGCACGTAGTCGCGCACCTCGACGGAGTCGAGGTCGGGCGCCAGCCACAGCGGCGTCTCGCGATCGACAAGAGTGAGAAGGAACGCGGTCGCGGCGATCGAAAGCGCGCCAGGGGTCTCGACTTTCGCCGGAATGGCCAGGATGCGGCCGGGATGGGAAAAGGCATCGAGGACGGCACGGAAGACACGCTGCGAGTCGTGCGAGGAGTCGTCGAACCCGGCGGCGAGCGTGGTCATGTTCCGGCCTCGCGCGCGACGGTGAAGAAGTCGACCTTGGTGGCGGCGGCGCGCGCCTTCACGAGCTGCTGACGCCCCTCCGCCTCGTGCGCGAGGGGGGCCACGACCTTGTCCTCGAGAGGGTTTTGCCAGTCGGGCTTTTGGCCCAGTGCGTCGATGGCGGCGACAATCTCGGCCTGGCGCAGATGGCGGCCACCGACATAGCCGTGGCCGATCTCACCGGTGTCCAGGCGCACGGCGGCGCGGGTTACGGTCATTTCGCCGGCGCAAAAGGGCGCGCCGCTTCCGGAGATTCGACCCTTGACCATTACCAGGCCGATCTCGGGACGTCTTAATAGTGAGTAGGCCGGGACTGGACCGACCTCAGCCCACAACGCCTCCAGCCGTTCGGCGGGCGCCTTCGCCAATAGCGAAAGCCACCGTTGGCGCCGTATCTGTGCGTCGGTGTCGGGAACGATCGATGCTGCCATGGGTACGCTCTTGAAGGAGCGCACCATCGGGAGATGACGTTACCGATCCGAGGGAATGGCGTGAACTTACTGTGACAGAGCCTTCGCCAGGCGGGAAAACTCGGCTTCGGTTCCGGGCAGTCCGAAGCGGACCCACGACGGCTCGCGCGCGAAGCTGCGGACATGGATGCCGCTTCGGCCCAGGGTCTCGACGATCTTCGCCGCATTGGGATGACGGCCCAGCCGGAAAAGCAACGTGCCGCCCAGGCTCGTGAAGCCAGCGCGCGTCATCAACTCGTCGAGACGCCTGCTGTCAGCGGTGAGGCGCCCCGTGGTCTGCGCGAGCCAGGCGTCGTCCGCCAGCGCCCGCCGTCCGATCTCGATCGCGGGGCCGGGAACGGCCCACGGTCCCAACTCCTCGCGCAGCCGGTTCGCGAAGGCGCGTTCGGCGATCGCGAAGCCCAGGCGCAGTCCGGCCAGTCCGTAGGTCTTGCCGAAGGAACGCAGGATGACGGCGTTCGCGCCCGCGAAGCTCGCCGTGCGCGGATGGAAGTCGATGAAGGCTTCGTCGACGATCAGCAGGCCTGTCACCGCCTGAAGGTCGGAGACTGGCGCAAGCCGTCCCGTCGGATTGTTGGGATTCACCAGCACCGTCACGTCGGCGCTCGCCGGTAGCCTGTCCGCGACCGTCACCTCGTGGCCCTGGCGCCGCCACGAGACTTCATGTTCCTCGTAGGTCGGCCCGACGATGGCGACACGAGATGTCGCTACGAGACGCGGCAAAATCTGGATCAGCGCTTGCGTGCCGGGGGCCGCGACGATCGTCTCGGGATCATCGACGCCGTAACGCTTCGCGGCGGCGTCGATCAGTGCTTGCAGATCGTCCTGCGACGGAAGCTGCGTCCAGCTTTCGAGAGGCAGCGGCGGCACCGGATAGGGCACCGGGTTAATGCCGGTCGACAGATCGATCCACGGCTGCGGCGCATCGGGATAGCGGCGACGCACGTCTCCCATGTCGCCACCATGCGTGACCGGTTTCACGCCTTTGCTCGCCGTGTTAGGCAACGCCACATGTCCGTTGAACTCGCCCTCATTGCCGTCGCGCTGGAAGCGATCGTGGGATACCCGGACGCGGTCTATCGCGCGATCGGCCATCCCGTGACCTGGATCGGGCGGCTCATAGCATGGTGCGACGCCACGTGGAATTCGCCCGATCAGTCGGCAGACGAGCGCCGCCTGTGGGGCGTGGCCACGCTGGCGCTGTTGGTCGTCGTTTCCTTCCTTGTGGGCCGGGTGCTCGAACAGCTGTTGCCCATGGTCCTGTGCGCCGTCATTGCCAGCAGCCTGCTCGCGCAACGCAGCCTCTATCGTCATGTCGCCGACGTGGCCGAGGCGCTTGAAACAGGTGGACTGACCGCGGGTCGTAAGGCCGTCTCGATGATCGTCGGGCGCGATCCTGAGCAGCTCGACGAGGCGGGCGTGGGACGCGCGGCGATCGAAAGTCTTGCCGAGAATTTCTCCGATGGCATCGTGGCGCCGTTGTTCTGGCTCGCCGTCCTGGGCATGCCGGGGGGCATCGCCTACAAGGCGGTCAACACTGCCGACAGCATGATCGGCCACAAGTCGGAGAAGTATCTTGCCTTCGGTTGGGCTTCGGCGCGTTTCGACGATCTGGTGAATCTCCCTGCGTCGCGTCTTGCCGCCCTGTGGCTGATCGCGGCCGCGGGCTTCCTGCCTGGCGGCTCGCCGCAGCGTGCCTGGGCGACAGTGCGGCGCGACGCCAGGTTCCACCGCTCGCCCAATGCCGGCTGGCCGGAGGCCGCGATGGCGGGCGCCCTCGGGCTCAAGCTCAATGGGCCGCGCATCTACGACGGCGAGATCGTCGACGATCCCTATATGGGAGATGGGCGCAGCGCCGTGACGATGGCGGATATCCGTGCAGCGCTGAAGCTCTATCGTATCGCGTGCGGCCTGCAGATCGCGGTGCTGGCGCTCCTCGCCGTGCTCAGCCTGCCGTCGTGATCGTGGGTGAGCGCGCGAGCGCAAGCAGCGCGTCGCAATCGATGTACTTCTCGAGATGGTCGGCCAGCAGATCGAGGGTCGCTTCGACTTCGGCCTCGTAGGAGAGCGTCGAGGTCGGCGCGCCGATTTTGTCCAGCCAGTAGCGGCGCTGACGGTCGTCGGTCAGCAAGCCGTGGATGTAGCAGCCGGCGATGCGGCCGGAATCGCTCACCATGCCGTCGGGCTTGCCGGTAACGAGTTTCAACAGGGGCCGCGTGGCGCCCGTCGTGCGGCCGATGTGGATCTCATAGCCCTTGAACGGCACGTTGCCGGCGACCGTCTTGCCAGTGGTCTCGACCAGAACCTTTTCGCCTTCCAGCGCCGTTTCGATTTCGAGCAGGCCCAGGCCTTCGACCGACGAGGGTGGTCCCTCGATACCGTCGAAGTCAGCAACTTTGCGGCCGAGCATCTGGTAGCCGCCGCAGATGCCCAGCACGTGGCCGCCGCGCCGCACGTGCGCCTGCAGGTCGATGTCCCAGCCGGCGTCGCGCAACGAGGCGAGGTCGGCGATCGTGGCTTTGGAACCGGGCAGGATCACGAGCGCGCAATCGCCGGGGATGGGCTCACCGGGGCGTACGAAGATCAAATCCACGCCGGGTTCGAGTTTCAGCGGGTCGAAGTCGTCGAAGTTGGCGATGCGCGGATAGGCCAGCACGGCGATCTTCACGCTTCCGCCGGTCCGTGCGGTGGGCAGTCCCAGTGCATCTTCAGGCGGCAGTTTGTAGGCCGCGTCGAAGTAGGGAACGAGGCCGAGCGATTTCCAGCCGGTCTGCTGGGCGATCATCGTCATGCCGTCGTCAAACAATGAAGGATCGCCGCGGAAGCGATTGACGATGAAGCCCGCGATCATCTTGGCATCTTCGGGCTCGATGACGGCCTTCGTGCCGACCAGGCTTGCAATGACGCCGCCGCGGTCGATGTCGCCCAGCAGGATGACGGGCACGTTGGCGGCGCGCGCGAAGCCCATGTTGGCAATGTCGGCGGCACGCAGGTTCACCTCCGAAGCAGACCCCGCTCCTTCGACCAGCACGAGGTCGGCGTCCGCGGCGAGCTTGCCGAAGCTTTCGAGGACGGCGCCCAGCAGCCTGGGCTTCATCGACTGGTACTCGCGCGCCTTGGCGGTGCCCACGACCTTGCCTTGCACGATGACCTGCGAGCCGGTTTCGCTTTGGGGTTTCAACAGCACCGGATTCATATGCACGCTGAGGGGCGTCTTGGCCGCGCGCGCCTGCAGCGCCTGGGCGCGGCCGATCTCGCCGCCGTCGGCGGTAACGGCCGCGTTGTTCGACATGTTCTGTGGCTTGAAGGGGCGCACCTTGAGGCCGCGCCGCGTGAAGGCCCGCGCGAGGCCAGCCACGATCAACGACTTGCCGACATCCGAACCCGTGCCCTGGATCATGATCGCTCGCGCCATGATCAGAACTCGATTCCCTCCTGCGCCTTCACGCCTGCCGCGAAGTGATGCTTCACCGGCGTCATCTCGGTCACGAGGTCAGCCGCGTCGAGCATTTCCTGCCTGGCGTTGCGACCGGTGACGACGATGTGCTGATCGTGCCGCCGTGCCTTCAAGGCCGCGACGACTTTGGCGATGTCGAGATGATCGTAGCGGAGCGCGATGTTGAGTTCGTCGAGCACGATGAAGCGGATCGCGGGATCGGCCATCAGACGCTCGGTCGCCGCCCACGCCTTCTCGGCGGCAGCCACATCGCGCGCACGATCCTGAGTCTCCCAGGTGAAGCCTTCACCCAGGGTGTGCCACTGGACCTGGTCGCCGAACTTCTCGGCCGCCGTGCGTTCGCCCGATTGCCAGGCGCCTTTGCCGAACTGCACGACGCCGCATCGGAAGCCGCGACCCAGCGCCCGCATCATCAGCCCGAAGGCTGCCGTCGACTTGCCCTTGCCCTTGCCGGTGTGGACGATCAGCAGGCCCTTTTCGATGGTCTTGGCCGCGACCTCTTTGTCCTGAATAGCCTTGCGGTTGGCCATTTTGGCCTTGTGCCGCGCGTCGTCGTCGTTTGCTGTGGTCATGCCGGCACAATGGGCGGCAAAGCCCTTGTCATCAAGCCGCCCGGCCCCTATCAAGCGGGCGACGGTGCCCCTCACGGGGATCAAAGGGAATGCGGTTCATTCCGCGGCTGCCCCCGCAACTGTAGTCGGCGAGCTGACGGCCACGAGCCACTGGTAGTACCGAAAGGGAAGCCGGGAAGGCGGCCGGAGGCGGTGACCCGAGAGCCAGGAAACCTGCCGTCGCGAGGATTGAACCGATGGCGCGGGGTGGCGCCAAGTGAGGAATGACGTGTCGACACTCTTTGTCTGTGTGACCTGTCGCCGCGAGGGCGATCCGCCGGCGGAGGTGCGCCCGGGGGCGCGCCTTTATGCGGCGTTGAAAGAGCGCGCGACGGACATCGATGTCGTGCCGGTCGAGTGCCTCTCCAACTGCACGCGCTCCTGCAGCACCGCCGTTACGGCGCCGGGCAAGTGGACCTATGTCGTGGGCGACCTCGACCCTGAACACAACGTCGACGACATCCTGAATTTTGCGCGTGCTCACAAGGCTGCGCCGGACGGGCTTCCGCCGTGGCGGGAGCGTCCGGTCCATGTCCGCCAACACACGATCGCGCGCGTGCCGCCAATGCGTCCTCCGGAGGAACTGAAATGAGTGCTCTTGCCAAAGTACCCTGCACCATCGTCACCGGTTTCCTGGGTGCGGGAAAGACGACGCTCGTGCGCCATGTGCTCGAGAACGCCGAAGGCCGCCGCCTCGCCGTCATCGTCAACGAGTTCGGTGACGTCGGCATCGACGGCGACATCCTGAAGAGCTGCGGCATCGAAAGCTGCCCGGAAGACGCGATCGTCGAACTGGCGAACGGCTGCATCTGCTGCACGGTTGCCGACGACTTCGTGCCGGCGCTCGAGGCCCTGCTCAATCGGCCCAACCCGCCCGAGCATATTGTGATCGAAACCTCGGGCCTCGCGCTGCCCAAGCCGCTGGTCCAGGCATTCAACTGGCCCGCGATCGCCTCGCGCGTGACAGTAGACGGCGTGATCGCGGTGGTCGATGGCGCCGCGGTCTTCGACGGCCGCTTCGCAGACGATCCGGTGAAGCTGGCCAAGCAGCGCGCCCAGGACTCCTCGATCGACCATGACAATCCCCTCGAGGAAGTTTTCGAGGATCAGCTCCTTTGCGCCGATCTCGTGGTGATGAACAAGGCCGACCTCATGTCGGTTGCCGAGCGCAGGGACGTGGCGGGCCAGATCGGCAAGACCCTGTCGCGCGCGGTGAAGATCGTCGAAGTCGAGAACGGCAAGGTGCCGACTTCGGTGCTGCTGGGATTGGGCGCAGCGGCCGAGGCCGATCTCGCGGCGCGTCCGTCGCATCACGATGCCGAGGGCGAGCACGACCACGAGGACTTCGAGACATTCATCGTCGACCTGCCGGTGTTCGACACGCCGCAGCAATTGGTCGACCGCATCAAGAAGATCGCCGACGTGCACGACGTGTTGCGCGCCAAGGGCTTTGCCGATGTGAAGGGCAAGCCGATGCGCCTGCTCGTGCAGGGCGTGGGCAACCGCATCCAGCACCAGTTCGACCGCCAGTGGAAGCCGGGCGAGCCGCGCCTGGGCCGCCTGGTGGTGATCGGCGAGAAGGGCCTGGACCAGGCCGCCATCCGCGCGCTGATCTCCGGCTGAGACTTCATGCATATCCTGGCGACTGAAATTGCGAGTCTCGACGACGCCGAGGCGGCCGTCGATCTTGCGCAGTCGCCGGCCGATATCGTCGTGCTCTCGTTTTCCGACAGCGACCTCTCGGCATTGGCTGTCGCGTGGCAGCGCGACGCCGACGAACTGCCGTCATTGCGCCTCGCCAGCCTGAAGAAGCTGCGTCATCCGATGTCGGTCGACCTCTATGTCGACACGGTCGTTGCCAAGGCCAAGGTCGTCATCGTGCGATGCCTCGGCGGTCTCGATTACTGGCGCTACGGGTTGGAGCGCATTGCCGACGCCGCGCGTGACAACGGCATCCTGTTTGCGGCACTGCCAGGCGACGATCGCCCCGATCCGCGACTGGCATCGGCTTCGACGATGCCACGCGAGAATCTTGCCCTGCTCGATAGCTTCTTCCGTGAGGGCGGCGCCGACAATCTTGGCAACGCGTTGCGCCTGGTCGTGGGCTTGCCGTGGCAGTCCCCAGTGGCGGTCGGGCCGTTCACCATCCTCGGCAACACCGATGACGGACGGCCGACCGCGCTGATCGTCTTCTATCGCGCCAATCTGACGTCGGCCGACATGGCACCGATCGAAGCGCTGATGTCGGCGCTCGATCGCGAAGGATTGGCGCCGCTGGCCGTTGCCGTGGGCAGTCTCAAGGATCCGGCGATCCAGGCGCCGCTCGGCGAGCTTCTGCGGTGCCGCAAGCCCGCGATCATTCTCAACACAACGGCCTTCTCGGCAATGCGTGCGGACGACACGACAATCCTGGACCAGGCCGACGTGCCCGTGCTGCAGGTCGTCCTGTCCGGCAGTGTGCGGTCGGCCTGGTCGGACTCGGCGCGCGGACTGTCGCCGTCGGATCTCGCGATGAACGTCGTGCTGCCAGAACTGGATGGCCGTCTTCTCACGCGGGCGATCTCTTTCAAGGAAGAGATGCCGGTCGATCCGCGCATCGAATTCGCCAGCGTCCAGCACGTGGCTGTTCCCGACCGTGTGGACTATGTCGCGCGTCTGGCGGCCAACTGGGCGGCCTTGGCGCGCAAGACTCCGGACGAACGCCGGATCGCGCTCGTCCTCTCGAACTATCCCGCGCGTGGCGGTCGCGCCGGCTATGCCGTCGGTCTCGACACGACAGAGAGCACGCTCGAAATCCTGAAGCTGCTGCGCGCCGAAGGCTATGATGTCGGCGCGACCGATTGGCGGCCCTCGGACATCGCGCCACTTCTGAGCGGCGCGTTGCCGTATTTGCGCTGCGGGAAAGTCACCGTCCTGCTGCAGCCCGATCGCGGCTCCGACTATCACGACATGTCGGCAGCGCCGCATGCCGACTATGTCGCGGTCTACGCCTGGCTGCGCGACGCGGAAAAAATCGATGCACTGATCCATCTCGGCACGCACGGCACGCTCGAATGGCTGCCGGGCAAGGCGCTGGCATTGTCAAGCGAGTGCTGGCCGGAGAAGGTGCTGGGCCCGATCCCCGTCATCTATCCGTTCATCGTCAACAATCCGGGCGAAGCGGTGCAGGCCAAACGTCGGCTCGCCGCCGTCACCATCGGTCACCTGACGCCGCCCCTCAGTGCTGCCGGTCTGCATGGGCCGCTGGCCGAGTTGGAAGGTCTTGTCGAGGAATATGCCTCGGCCGATGGACTCGATCGGCGGCGACTGGGGTTCCTCGAGGACGAGATTGTCGAGCGCGCCTGGTCGTCGGGTCTGGCGCAGGACTGCGGCCTGGTGAAAGGCGAGAGCAATCGCGAGGCTGTCGCCAAACTCGATGCCCAGCTGTGCGACATCAAGGACCTCAGCATCCGCGACGGCCTGCATGTCTTCGGCCGGACGCCCGATGAGGCGACGTTGAAGATCCTCGCGGCGTCCAGCAATGCCGAGGCCGGCGTCCGTGCGTCGGCAGCCTGCGAACGCGGCGCCCTGCTTGCAGCTCTTGCCGGTCGCAGGGTCGCGCCGGGCCCTGCCGGTGCGCCGACGCGCGGTCGCGCCGATGTGTTGCCGACGGGGCGCAATCTCACCTCGATCGATCCGCGCTCGATTCCTACGCGCACCGCGTCCACGATCGGCAAGCGCGCTGCGGCCGAGGTGGTGCGCCGCTACCTGCAGGACCAGGGCGAATATCCGCGCTCGCTGGTCATCGATCTTTGGGCCTCGGCATCGTTGCGCACAGGCGGTGACGATCTCGCCCAAGCCTTCGCCTATCTCGGCGTGCAGCCGCTGTGGGACAAGAATTCGAGCCGCGTCACCGGTATAGAGGTGATGCCGCTCGCGACCCTCGACCGGCCACGCATCGACGTGACCTTGCGCATCTCGGGCCTGTTCCGCGACATTTTCGAGACGCAGATCGCGCTATTCGATCTCGCCGTCCGCCGCATCGCTGCCCTCGACGAGGACGGTGCCGACAATCCGTTGGCCGAGGCCGCGCGCCGGGGCGCCGATCTCGCGCGCGTGTTCGGCGGTGCGCCCGGCAGCTATGGCGCGCGGGCAGGTGACCTGGCGCTCGACGGCGACTGGAAGACGCGGGCCGATCTGGGCGAAGCCTATCTCGCGGCGGTGACCCACAGCTACGGCAGTAGCGACACGCCGGCGGGCGATGGTTTCCGCAGCCGCGTCTCCGGCGCCGATGTGCTGGTCCATCCGCAGGACGATCGCGAGCGCGACTTGCTCGATGGCGACGGTGTCGCCGACTTTGCAGGGGGCTTCGCCGCCGCAGCGGCCCTTCTGGGCAACGAGCCGGAGCTCTACCACCTCGACACCAGCCAGCCCGAGGCGCCCAGGGCCCGGCTTCTGGCGGAGGAGATTGCACGGGTCGTGCGGGGCCGGCTCACCAATCCGCGTTGGCTGGCTGGAATGCTGGAGCATGGACATCGCGGCGTGGCGGAAGTCGCCCAGGGCGTCGACGCGCTCTATGCCTTTTCGGCCACGGCAGAGGTCGTTTCGGCCGCTCTTTTCGATGCAACCCATGCTGCCCTGATCGCCGATGAAGCGGTATTGTCCGCCATGATCCGCAGCAATCCCGCCGCGACCGCCGCCATCGCGCAACGCCTGCGCGATGCATTGGCGCGCGGCCTCTGGGTTAGCCGCCGCAACTCGACTGACCGCGAGCTCGAGCGCGCGATCCAGCGGGCCGGGTCATGAGCATCGCCACGGCCTTCGAGGTGAAGGGTTGGTGCCCGGGTGTGCTCACGCCCATGCCGAGCGGCGATGGCTTGCTGGTGCGCATCAAGCCGTGGTGCGGCGCCTTCACCGTGGCGCAGGCCGCCGGCATCGCCGATATCGCGGAGCGCCTCGGCAACGGCCACATCGATCTTACGCGCCGGGCCAACCTGCAGATACGCGGCCTGCGCGAACAGACTCTTGGCGAACTGCGCGGGGCGTTGGGCCGGTTACACTTGCTCGACACGGATGCGGCAACCGAAGCCGCGCGCAACGTGATGGTCGGTCCCCTGGGAGACGATGACGTGCGGTCGCTGGCCAACGCGTTGACGCGTGAGATCGTCGCAGACCGTCGCCTTGCGGCATTGCCCGCCAAGTTCGGATGGCTGGTCGACGCAGGCGGGCCGCTATCGATCGTCGGCGAGCGCGCTGACGTTGCGTTGTTTGTGCTGCCGCGAGGCGTGGCTCTGCGCTTGCGCGGCGAGTGGCTCGGCATCGCATCTCGGGAGCAGGCCGTGAAAACGGCGATCGGTCTGGCATTGGGCGACCAGCCGTTGCTGTCGGCGATGGGCGACCTGCCCACGACGGGTGCGCGGCATCTCGGACAGATCTCCGGATTCTTTGGCGTTGCCGCTCCTTTCGGCGGCCTCGAAGCCGAACAGCTCCGCGCTCTGGCCGCTACGCCTGGCGCCAGCGAGCTGCGCCTCTCGCCCTGGCGCGCACTCTATCTGGACGCGCCGCCGGCGGATGTCGCCGGGCTGATCGTCGACGCGACCGATCCTCTGCTGCGCATCGAAGCCTGTCCTGGCGGGCCCGCCTGCCGTTCGAGCAGCGTCGACACGCGGCGGGATGCCCGTCGCCTTGCGGCCAGCGGCTTCAAGGGTACGATCCATATCTCTGGTTGCGCCAAGGGCTGCGCGCGATCGGCGGCGGCCGACCTGACCCTCGTCGGCGAAAGTGGCCGCTACGGCGTCGTTCATAACGGCACGACACGCGATCCCTTCGAGAAAACCATCGAGCCGAACGCATTATGAGTCCTCGCACCTACATCCGCGACGGCGCGGAGATCTATCGCCGTTCGTTCGCGATCATTCGTGCCGAAGCCGATCTCAAGCGCTTCAGCACGGCCGAGGAGCGGGTTGCCGTCCGCATCATCCATGCCTGCGGCATGGTCGAAGTGGCGAAAGACATAAAGATGTCGCCGGGCTTCGCCGACAACGCGCGCTGGGCACTGATCGGTGGCGCGCCGATCCTGTGCGATTCCAAGATGGTGGCCAACGGCATTACGCGCGCGCGACTGCCCGCGGGCAACGAGATCGTCTGCACGCTCGACGATCCGAAGGTTGCCACGCTCGCACGCGACATGGGCAACACCCGCAGCGCCGCGGCCATGG
>CAIMEE010000448.1 GCA_903839865.1 Enhydrobacter aerosaccus
GCGTGCGACCACATGCGCACGTTCATCGCGGGCGCGACCAGCACCGGCTTGTCGGTGGCGAGCAGCACGGTCGCGGCAAGATCGTCGGCCATGCCGGCTGCCATGCGCGCCAGGATGTTCGCAGTCGCGGGCGCGACCACGAGAAGATCGGCATCGCGCGACAGCTGGATGTGGCCCATCTCGCTCTCGTCGGTCAGCGAGAACATGTCGGTGTAGACCTTGTCTTCGCTCAGCGCCTGAAGCGACAGCGGCGTCACGAACTTCGCACCCGCATCGGTCAGCACGCAGCGCACCTGCGCGCCCTGGCCGCGCAGCTTGCGAATGAGATCATGGCACTTGAAGGCCGCGATACCGCCCGCGACGATCAGGAGAACCCGCTTGCCGTTCAACATGGCCTTGAGGATATCACAACAGCCGGCTGGCGAAAGTATAGAGCCCGGTCAGCAGCAGCGCCCAGAAGATGGCCAGCCTGAACTGGTCGATCGACAGGCGCAGTCGCACCAGGGTGCCGAGGTGCTGGCCTGCCACCGCGGGCACGACGGCGATGGCCGAGACGATCGCATGCGGGCCGTCGAGCACGCCGAACAGCAGCAGGGACGCCGTGAGCACCAGCGAGGTGGCGCAGAGCACGACACCCAGGGTCTGCACCATTTCCACCGGTTCGACGTCGAGCCCCTGCAGATAGGGCATCAGCGGCACGATGGGGACGCCCACGAGGCCGGCCACCACACCGGAGACAATGCCGATCACGGGCGCCAGCGGCTTTTCGAGGTCGGCGTGGATGCGCAGCCGGATACGCAACAGGCCGAGGCCGCTGTAGATGACCAGCACTGCCGCAAGGACGAGGAACGCCCATTGCGGCGCCTTGCGTCCGACCAGCCATACCGTGCCGTAAAGCGTGACCATCAGCGGCAACATCAGCGGCCACTGCCGGCGCACGATCTTCCTGAACTTGCCGCCGACCATCGCCTGCCAGACGTTGGTGACGATGGTCGGCAGCGAGATCAGCGCGATCATGTCGGACAGCGGCAGCACCAGCGAGGTGGCGGCGAGCGTGATCGTCGGCAGGCCAAGCCCCACCATGCCTTTCACGATTCCGGCGACGAAGAAGACGCCGAGCGCGAAGAGAATGGCGCCCGTCGTCATGCCCGAGCGATCAGTGCCGGAACCAGGCGACGATCGCCACCGCGAGCGCCAGCACGGCCACCACTTCGGCGAAGCCGACCCTTGCCCAGAGCCGCGAGGTCAGCGACGACGGCGGCGTTACGACCTCCGCCTCGGCCTTGCGCCGCTCGCGCTCGGCCACGATGTGCAGGCTCTCGATCAGGCGCGGCAGGCGGCGCAGACCCTGCGTCAGATCCTCGACCGCCCGGCTGATCGTGGCGCGCGGGCCGAAATGCGTGCGCATCCAGTGCTCGATCAGGGGCCTCGCCAGTTCCCAGATATTGACCGTGGGGTTGAGGCGCGTACCCATGCCCTCGGCCATCAGCATGGTCTTCTGCAGCAGCAGCAGCTGCGGCTGCACCGTCATCTCGAATTGCTCGGTGACCCGCAGCAGCTGGGCCAACAGGCGCGCGATGGAAATCTGGTGGCTGGGCTTGCCGAAGATCGGCTCGCCGATCGAGCGGCAGGCCTGCGCGAACATCTCGAGCGATTGATCGGGCGACACGTAGCCGGCACGGAACTGGACCTCGGCCACGGCGCGGTAGTCGCGGCGCAGGAAGGCGACCAGCAGCTCGGCGAGATAGCCGCGCGTGTCCTCGTCGACCCGGCCCATGATGCCGAAATCGACCGGCACGATGCGGCCCTCGCGATCGACGAAGGCGTTGCCGCCATGCATGTCGGCATGGAAGAAGCCGTCGCGGAACACTTGATAGAAGAATGCCTCGGCGCATTTGCGCATGACGACGTCGGGATCGTGACCCGCGGCCGCAATGGCCGCGCGATCGCCGATCGGCGTGCCGTCGACCCGCTCGAGCGTGAGCACGCGCTCGGCGGTGCGGTCCCAGTCGATGGCGGGCGCGCGATAGTCGTTGTCGTCGCGGAAATTCTCGCCCAGTTCCTCGGCAGCGGCGGCTTCCAGGCGCAAGTCCATCTCGATGCGCACGATCTCGGCGAAGGCGCGCACGGACTCGACCGGTTTGAGGCGGCGGTAGCGCGGCTGGGTGCGCTCGACCAGCTCGGCGATCCAGTAGAAGAGATCGAGGTCCTGCGCGAAGGCACGCTCGATGCCGGGCCGCAAGACCTTCACGGCCACATCGCGGCCATCGGTCGTGACGGCAAAATGCACCTGCGCGATCGATGCGGCCGCGACCGGCACGTCGTCGAACGCCGAGAACAGCGCGCCGAGCGGTTGTCCCAGCTCGCGCTCGATGATGGCGCGCGCCTGGGCGCCCGGGAAGGCCGGCAGATGATCCTGCAGCCGCCCGAGGTCGGTGGCGACTTCTTCGTTCAGCAGATCGGCGCGGGTCGACAGCGCCTGGCCGAGCTTGATGAAGCACGGCCCCATGTCCTGCAGCGCCGCCGCCAGCCGTTCGCCCGGCCGGCGCTTGTCGCTGCGCGAGCGGAACAGGCGCGCCCAGGCGATCAGCGCCGGCGCGATGCCGAGCGTCTCGAGCGGGAACAGCGCATCGTGCCGGGCGAAGCTGAGCGCGAGCGTCAGCAGCCGCCAACTGTTGCGAAGCGCGCGGAACATCCTAGAGCCGCCAGCCCGAGTGCAGCGCCACGACACCCATCGTCATGTTGCGCCACGCGACGTTGCCGAAGCCCGCGGTCTTCATGCGGTCGGCCAGTTCGTGCTGCGGCGGGAAGCGGCGGATGCTTTCGTGCAGGTAGCGGTACGATTCGGCGTCGCGGGCGATGATGCGGCCGAAGAACGGCAGCGCGCGCTCCGAATAGGAATCGTAGGCCCGCGCCATCGGCGCCGACGTCACCTTGCTGAATTCGAGGCAGTAGAAGCGTCCGCTCGGCTTCAGCACACGGAAGGCCTCGCGCAGGGCCTTGTCGATGTCGGTGACGTTGCGCAGGCCGAAGGCGATCGTATAGCCGTCGAACGAGCGGTCGGGGAACGGCAGGCTCTCGGCATCGCCCGTCGTCCAGGTGAGGCCCTGCAGCAGGCCGCGGTCGACGGCACGGTCGCGGCCGACCGACAGCATCGCGGCATTGATGTCGCAGACCGTGACGTCGGCGCGGTCTCCCTGCTTCTTCACGATGCGAAAGGCGATGTCGCCGGTGCCGCCGGCCACGTCCAGGAACTTCTCGCCTGGACGGGGGTTCACCACGTCGATCAGCGCGTTCTTCCAGAGCCGGTGCACCCCGCCCGACATCAGGTCGTTCATCAGATCGTAGCGCGGCGCCACGCTCTCGAAGACCTGGCGCACCATGCCCGCCTTCTCCGACGCCGGGACGTCGCGGTAGCCGAAGGACGCGCTTTGCGGGCCGTCGTAATCGGGGGTATCGCTCATGCGGGGCAACCTAAAGGAATAGCCATGCTGCTGAAAGACCGGGTGATGCTGATCACCAATGTCGAAAAGTTCGCGGGTCACGGCACCACGCACGTCGCTTTGGCCCAGGGCGCGACGGTTTTGGCGCACGATCCGTCGTTTGAGGCCGCCGCCGCCCGCCACAAGTACGAAAGCCGGTTCCCCGGCGCCCAGGCGTTGCCCGCGACCGAGCCCGCCGAGCTCGTGGAGCAGGCGCTAAAGCGGCACGGTCATATCGACGCGCTGGTCAACAACGATGCCTACCCGGCCTTGCGCGCCCCGCTCGGCGAAGCGAGTCTCGAGGACTATCGCGACGCCCTGGAGGTCATGGCCGTGCGGCCTTTCCACCTCACGCAGCTGGTGGCGCCATCGATGCGCAAGCGCAGGAACGGCCGCATCGTCTTCGTTTCCTCGGCGGCGCCACTGCGCGGTATCGCCAACTACGCGCCCTATGTCTCGGCCCGCGCCGCGGCCAACGGGCTGGTCTCCTCGCTCGCCAAGGAGCTGGGCCGCGACGGCATCACGGTGAATGCAGTAGGCTCGAACTATGTCGAGAACCCTGACTACTTTCCGCCCGCCCTGCTCGCCAACAAGGACGCCATGGCCAAGATGACGTCGCAGATCCCGCTCGGCCGGCTTGGCAAGTCGCACGAGCTGGGTTCCTCGATCTGCTTCCTGTGCTCAGACGGCGCGGGCTTCATCACCGGCCACGTCCTGCCGCACGCGGGCGGCTGGGCCTGAGGATCGGCAGGATGCGGACACAGGTCGCCATCATCGGTGCGGGGCCGGCGGGCCTGCTGCTGGGCCAGCTGCTGCACCTCCACGGCATCGAGACCGTCGTGCTGGAGCGCCAGACGCGCGACTATGTGCTGGCCCGCATTCGGGCCGGCGTCCTGGAGCAAGGCACGGTCGGTCTTCTCGAACAGGTGGGCGTGGCCGACCGGCTGCACCGCGAGTGCCTCGTCCACGACGGCGTGGAAATGGCGTTCGGCGGCGCGCGCCATCGCATCGACATGAAGCGGGCAACCGGCGGCAAGACCGTCACTGTCTACGGCCAGACCGAAGTCACGCGCGACCTCATGGCTGCGCGCGACAAGGCCGGTCTAAAGATCGTCTTCGAGGCCCGCGACGTGAGCCTGCACGACTTCGACGGCAACAAGCCGCACGTGCGCTACACCAAGGACGGCGTCGGCCACGAGATCGCGTGCGATTTCATCGCCGGCTGCGACGGCTTCCACGGCGTGAGCCGCCAGAGCGTGAAGCCGGCCGCACTCGAGATCTTCGAACGCACCTATCCGTTCGGCTGGCTCGGCGTCCTGTCGGAGACCCCGCCGGTGTCGCCCGAGCTGATCTACGTCAATCACCCGCTGGGCTTTGCGCTGTGCTCGATGCGCTCGCTGACGAGGAGCCGCTACTACGTCCAGTGCTCGCTCGACGATCACGTCGACAACTGGCCGGATATGAAGTTCTGGGACGAGCTCAGGCGCCGCCTCGATCCGGAAGCCGCCGATCATCTCGTCACCGGCCCGTCGATCGAGAAGAGCATCGCGCCCTTGCGCAGCTTCGTGGCCGAGCCGATGCGCTTCGGCCGCCTGTTCCTGGCCGGCGACGCCGCGCACATCGTGCCGCCCACCGGCGCCAAGGGCCTGAACCTCGCCGCCAGCGACGTGCACTATCTCTCGGAGGCGCTGCGCGAGTTCTATGCCGAGAAATCCTCGGCGGGCATCGACGACTATTCGCGCCGTGCGCTCGCCCGCGTCTGGAAGGCCGAGCGGTTCTCGTGGTGGATGACATCGATGCTCCACCGCTTTCCGGACACCGACGCCTTCAGCGCCCGCATCCAGGTGGCAGAGCTGAACTATCTCGTGAGCTCAAAGGCTGCGACGGAAGCCCTGTCGGAGAACTATGTCGGCCTGCCCTATTAGAAAAAGATGACGCGGTGTGCACCGAAATCCTGGGACACCTCGGATGCCGATGGCATAAGGGTTTTAGGCGATTTGCACCGGATTTCGCCACACCCCCTGCGCAATAAAATTACTCAGGGACAGGCGGGCGTCGGGAAGATCGAGACTTCCTTGGCCTCGAACAGCAGCTTCACGTTGTAGCGCGTCACGACCTGGCGCACGACCGCGCCCGATTCGTGGAGCAGCCAGAACTCGTCGCCGAATTCGTTGAACTCCGGCACCTGCCGCTTGAGCGCCCACAGGCGGCCGGCGGCGAAGTCCTTGGGCGCCTTCAGGTCCTTGGGCAGGCCGTTCGCGATCGACGAATCCTCGGGCGCGAGACGCGTGAAGATCTGCTTGATCGGCTTGTGGAAGCGATACATCTCGACCGCGCCGATCTCGATCTTGCCGGGCTTGTTGGCCATCAACGCCTCGATCAGCGCGGCGCGCGCCGCGGCCGGCGCCAGCGTTCCCGCCGGCAGCGCGCTGTCCTGCTTGTAGCGGCTCAGCACCGTGTGCAGCTGGCCGGGCTCCGTGCCCAACGTCGCCGTTCCGGTGGCGGTATCGATGCGCGCGTCGTGGCGCAGCCGCGTCTGATATTTGAGCGTCGCGCCGTCGAGCGCTTCCTGGGCGCTCACCTTCTCCTCGATACGCTCGGCTTTCTCGGAGATCGCCTTCGCCCCGCTCTTGCGCTCGATCGCGAGCAGCAAAATCTCGCCGAACGACCGTTCCTTGCAACTGCTCGACAGGGTCGACGACGCCTGCCCTTCGACATAGGCGGCCTTGTCCTCCTTCAACAGCTTCACCTCGTAGGTGACGGAACTCCCCTTGAGCCCGTCCGCCTGCGCGACCGGGCCCATCAGAATCAGCGTCATGAACAGGAGAATTGGAGCGCGCATGGTCACCATTGGCCGGAGAGGATACTCTAGTGGCTGGGCTTTGCGGAGGAGAACATCGTGAGCCAGCCCGTGCCGTCGCGTTACCATGCGTTGGACAGCTTGCGCGCCTCGATGATGTTCCTCGGCATCGTCCTGCACGCGATGGGTGCCTATTCGCCGATGGTTCCCTGGCTGGTTCGCCCGCTCCA
>CAIMEE010000449.1 GCA_903839865.1 Enhydrobacter aerosaccus
CCGCGACGCGCTGAAGCGCACGCCCGACGTCGAACGCGCCCTGCAACGCCTGTCGGTCGGCCGCGGCGGCCCGCGCGATCTACTGGCGTTGCGCGACGGTCTCGACTCCGCGGAAGCGCTGTCGGCGATGCTGGGCGCCGAGCCCGAAGCCCTCGCTCCGCCGCCCGCGCCGCTGGGTGAGATCGTGAAGGCCGCGACCGGCCATCGTCCTTTGATCCAGTCGCTCTCCGCGGCGCTGGCCGACGAGCCGCCGCTGTTCGCGCGTGACGGCGGCTTCATCCGCACAGGCTACAGGCCCGAGCTCGACGAGCAGCGCACCCTGCGCGACGACAGCCGCAAGACCGTGGCCGCGCTCGAAGCCAAGTATCGGACCGCCGCCAATGTCGCGACGCTGAAAATCCGCCACAACAACATGATCGGCTACCACATCGAGGTGACGGCGACGCACGCCGACAAGCTCGATCTGGCGGCGCTCGGCTTCACGCGCCGGCAGTCGATGTCGAACGCCACGCGCTTCAGCACGGCGGAGCTCGCCGACCTCGAGACCCGCATCGGCCGCGCCGCCGACCAGGCGCTGGCGATCGAGCTCGCGATCTTCGACGTGCTTCTGGGCGAGGCGATGGCCGTCTCCGTCGCCATCGTGGCCGCCGGCCGCGCGCTGGCCGCTCTCGATGTCGCGGCCGCCTCGGCGGAGCTGGCGACGTCAGGCAACTACGTGCGCCCGGTGCTGAGCGACGACACGCAGTTCAAGCTCGACGGCGGCCGCCATCCCGTCGTCGAGGCGGCGCTCTCGCGGCAGGGCGGCACGGGCTTCGTGCCCAACGACTGCGATCTCGGCGACGCCCGCCGCCTGTGGCTGCTGACCGGCCCCAACATGGCCGGCAAGTCGACCTTCCTGCGCCAGAACGCGCTGCTCGCCGTGATGGCGCAGGCGGGCTCGTTCGTGCCCGCGAAGGCCGCGCACATCGGCATCGTCGACCGCCTGTTCAGCCGCGTCGGCGCCTCCGACGATCTCGCGCGCGGCCGCTCGACCTTCATGGTCGAGATGGTCGAGACCGCGGCGATCCTGAACCAGGCGACCAACCGCAGCCTCGTGATCCTCGACGAGATCGGCCGCGGCACCGCGACCTTCGACGGCCTCTCGATCGCGTGGGCGACGCTCGAGCACCTGCACGAGGTCAACAAGTGCCGCGCGCTCTTCGCCACGCACTATCACGAGCTGGGCGCGCTCAAGGAACGGCTCGCCTCGCTCGCGCCCTACACGATGCGCGTCAAGGAATGGCAGAACCAGGTCGTGTTCCTGCACGAGGTCGCGCCCGGCGCCGCCGACCGCAGCTACGGCATCCACGTCGCCCAGCTCGCGGGCCTGCCGCAGGCCGTCGTCAGCCGCGCCGAGGAAGTGCTGGCCGAACTGGAGAAGGGCGAACAGTCGGGCGCCGTGGCAAGACTCGCCGACGATCTCCCGCTGTTCGCGTCAGCGCCCACGCGTCCCGCGAGCGGCAGCGCAAAAGCCAAGGAGTCGGAAGTCGAGAAGGCGCTCGAAGCGATCAATCCCGACGAACTCACGCCGAAGCAGGCGCTCGATGTGCTCTATGATTTACGGCGCCTGAAGGGCTGATGCGGCCTTTGGCGGCGTTGGTCTTCGCGCAACGGTGCCTCGACGGCCAATCCAAGACCTATCCGTATTGAAGCGCGATCAATTCGTCACTTTAACTTTGGGGTCAACGATCATGTGTTGCCAAAGGGGGTGCTTTTCTAGAATCGCCTGCCGCGTGGCAAAGACAATGCCGTTCGCGACCCAGCCGCTCATTGCTGGTATCCCCTCGTAAATGTAACGAGTGATGTTGAATGCGTTTCTGCTCAAATTGAGCACGAAATCAAAGTCAACGTTCGGTGGAGCAACGCCACTGGCGATGGCTGATTCAGAAATGACGCGCTGAGCCTCGAGCATGAACGGCATATAGTTCGCTCGTATCTTTTGCTGTGTCGCCGGATTGAGCCTGTTGAAGAGATATCTGAGGTCATGCGTTTGCGGAGCTGTGCCTGTCTCTATTACTAATAAGCACTTGAAGTAGATTTCAAGCGATAGGGCAGAAATCACGACAGCAGGAAATGTTACGTCATGTTCAAAGCCGATGCTTTTTGCCTTAGCTAAGTGCTGACTTGCGTGATGGTTCTGTTCGGCAATCAGGAAAATAGTCGTCGGATCGAGTGTTTTCTTTGGCTTCGCCATGGCCTCTTCCTGCCTATGCTTGTGCTCTCTCGCCTCACACCGGCTTCGTCCCCGTCGCCTTCACCACCTTCGCCCAGGTCGCCATGTCCTTCTCGATGAACGCCGCGAATTGCGACGGCATGCTGGGGTCGGCGATGCTGGCGCGCTCCTCGATCTGGCGCACCATCGCGGGATCGCGCAGCAGCGCCGTCACGTCGGCGTTGATCTTGGTGACGATCGCGTCGGGCACCTTCGCGGGCGCCGCGAGGCCGGACCAGCCAGCCGAGGCGTAGCCCGGCACGGTCTCGGCGATCGTCGGAATCTTTTCCAGCGGCGGCGGCGCGCGGCGCGCGGTTGTGACGGCCAGCGCCTTGATGCGGCCGTCGCGGATCGCGTTCAGCGACGAGGCGGTGCTGTCCATCATCAGCTTCACGTGGCCGCCCAGCAGGTCGGCCATCGCGGGGCCGCTGCCCTTGTAGGGAATGTGCTCGATGTCGATCTTCGCGCGCAGCTTGAACAGCTCCATGCTGAGATGCTGCGCGGTGCCCGGACCCGCCGAGGCATAGGAGAGCTTGCCCGGCTCCTTCTTCGCGAGCGCGATCAGCTCGGCGGTCGTGGTCGCGGGGAAGCTGGGATGCGCCACGATCACCAGCGGCGCCACGACGATATTCGTGATCGGCTTGAAGTCGACCAGAGGCCTGTACGGCAGGTCGGGATAGAGGCTGGGATTCACGCCGAAGGTGCCGCTGGTCACCGCCATCAGCGTATGACCGTCGGGCGTCGCGGCCTTGCCGGTCTCGGTGCCGGGGATGCCGCCGCCGCCGCCCTTGTTCTCGACGATGACCTGCTGCTTCCACACCTCGGTCAGCCGCTCGGCGATCAGGCGCGTGAAGATGTCGGCCGCCTGGCCCGGCGGGAACGGCACGATGATGCGCACCGGCTTGCTGGGCCATGCGGCTTGTGCGGACGCGCTTGTGGCGATGAACGGCGCAGCGAGGCCGAGCCCTAGCGCGCGGCGGCGGGTCGTTGTTGTCATTGATTTCCTCCCGATGTCGCGGAGAAGCTACGCCGGCAACGGCCCGGGCCGCCAGCCGGTGACACCCACGAACAGGCGCGCCACGATGAAGGCCAGCAGGTAGTACATCGCGAAGTCGGTGACGATGCCGGCCACGCTGCTGATGAAGTCGAGCAGGACGATCTCGCGCTCGCTCGGCAGGCCGGCGGAGAAGGTGGCGCTGCCCACGTACCAGGTGAACTCGTCGACGAGGTGCAGGGCCGCGAGCGAGAGGATCGCCCAGAGCACGGTGACGCCGATCAGGCGGCCCCGGATGCCGTCGGCCCGGCGCCACGCGTCGGCGGGACTCCACGCGAGGCCCGCCACCTTGGCCGGCAGGTAGAGCATGAAGCCGCCGAACGCGATCGCGAGCACGATCTCCTTCAACGGCACGATCGCGAGCTGCACGGCCATCGGCGCCGCCACATGCGACTGGCGCCACGCGGAGAGCAGGCCGTAGGAGAGCGCGAAGTGCAGCACCCAGAACGCCACGAAGCCCGCGCTCAGGAAGGCGCCCCACGGGAACTGCTTCTGCTGCAGGAGCCGATTGCGGCGCGCGCTCCAGTCGCCGTAGAGCGCGTAGTTGAACCACTGGTACAGGATCAGGATGTCGACGAAGGCGCGCACGCCGCTCTGCACCCAGGGCAGCACCTCGGGGATCCAGCCGCGCAGCATGAAATAGGGAACCGCCGCCAGCAGCAGCGCGACCGGGATCGTGAACTTCCAGAACTGGCGCTGGTGGCCCTTCCAGTGTGCGACGGCATCGCCGAACAGTCGGCCGAGCGGCGGGAGCGAGGGCAGGGCGGCGTCCGTCATGCCCTCATCGTAGCCGCGGCCCCCCGCCGCTCAAGCAATTTTGTTGCGCGGAGGGGGTGGCGGAATCCGGTACAAATCGCGAGAAACCCTTATGCCATCGGCATCGGAGGTGTCCCAGGATTTCGGTGCACACGGCGTCAACTTTTCAGCGTCGGGAGCGCCCGCGGCGCCGCAGGGCCCGGATTTCCGGGGCGGCGATGTTTCGGGGCTGTCTGCCTTAGCGGGGCGGGGCCTTGCGTCGCGCCCGCATCAGATCGCGATAGGGGTGGTCGTCGGGCTCGGGCTGGC
>CAIMEE010000450.1 GCA_903839865.1 Enhydrobacter aerosaccus
GATCTCCTCGCTGGCGTTGTCGGCACCGAGTTCGCCGCGTTTCACCAGCAGGCGGACATAGTCCTCGAGGGTGGGGCGGCCGGCGAGGAAGGAGTCGGGAATGTCGAGCAACTCCTGGAAGTTGCGGTTCCACGAGGCGAGTTTCAGCCCGGCATCGAACATCACGACGCCGTCGCCCATATGATCGAAGGTGACGCGAAGCTCCTCCTCGCGCCGGGTCAGCTCGCCCAGAAGCCGCGTGTTCTCCATGGCGATCACGGCCTGGTCGGCGAAGGTGCGGACGAGGTCGATTTGCCGATCAGCAAAGGGCTCGACCCGGCCCCGGTTCAGGACGAAGACTCCGATTGGAACGCCGTCCCGCATCAACGGCACGCCGAGCGAGCTGCGGCACTCCGGCAGTACCTCGCGCAACTGATACTCCGGATCGGCCATCAAATCGTCTGCATGCACGATGTCGGCCAAGAGCAGGGCTCTTCCAGCCATCGTTGCCCGACCCGGTTCGATCTGGCGCGCGAGTGTGGCCGCTGCAGCTTCGGGTGTCAGCCCGAACACGCTGGCATAGCGGAAGCCCTCGGCCCGTCGCACCACGATACCCCCGGAATTGGCCCCGCACAGCCGTCCCGCGGCGCTCAGCATGGCGTCCAGCACTGGCTGCAGATCTCCCGCCGAGCGACTGATGACCTCCAGCACCTGGCTGGTCGCAGTCTGGTATTCGAGCGACTCGGTGAGATCGTCGGTGCGATGGCGCAGCTCGCCCAGCAGGCGGGCGTTTTCCATGGCGATCACGGCCTGGTCGGCGAAGGTCTTGATCAGGCCGATCTGGCGCTCGGTGAAAGCCTCGGCCACGCTGCGCGATACCGTCAGGACGCCGATAGCCTCGTCCTCGCGCATCAGCGGCACGTGGAGGATGGTACGATGACCGCCCAGGTCGACGACGGCCCGCTCGACTTCTGCGCCGGCCTTGTAGGCGTCCGTCGCCATCACATCGACGATCTGCACAGGCTGCCTGTCGAGCACGGCATGGGCGATCAGGACGCCGCGCTCGAGCGGCAGTGGTGCGCTCAATTGCCAGCGCTCGAATTCCGGTGTCTGGCCGACGAGGGCGACGAATTCGAGGGTGTCGCCACGACGCACCGACAGTCCGCCCGTCTTCGCGCCGCACAGGCGGATCGCCGCGGCGGTCATCGCTTCGAGGACCGGCTGCATGTCGGCGGGCGAACGGCTGATGACCGCGAGCACCTCGCTGGTCGCCGTCTGGTAGTCGAGCGACTCCGTCAGGTCGTCGGTGCGCTGGTGCAGTTCGTTCAGGAGCCGCGCGTTCTCCATGGCGATGACGGCCTGGGCGGCGAAGCCCTGCAGCAGCGCGATCTGCTTGTCGCTGAACGGGCGAACCTCCTGGCGATACAGGATCAGCATGCCCATCAGGGCGTCGTCCTTGCGCAGGCCGACGTTGAGGACGGTGCGCGCACCGCCGACGTCCACGATCGCCCGCCGCGCGGGCTCGCCGCTGCGGTAGAGGTCGCTGTCGGCCATGTCGTGGATATGGACGAAGGGCTCGCCGGCGGCGAGGCGGGCGGGGGTCGTGCCGGGCCCGTACTCGGGTGGGCTTTCGAGCCGGAAGCGCTGGAAGGCTTCCGGCACGCCACGCGTCGTGACGGTGCGGACCTGCCTGTCCTCCACCGTGTTGAACACGCCGAACGGGGCCTCGCAGAGCGCCATGGCTTTGGCGAGGATGACGTCGAACACCGGCTTCACGTCGCCCCGCGACTGCGAGATCACCTGCAGGATGTCAGCCGTCGCGGTCTGCTGGTCGAGCGACTCCTTGAGCTCGGTGAACAGCCGCACGTTCTCGATCGCAATGACGGCTTGGGCCGCGAAGGCTTCCAGCAATGCGACCTGGCGTGGCGAGAAGGGCCCTGTCTCGGGGCGGCGCAGGAAGATGGCGCCGAGCGCCGCGCCCTCGCGCAGCAGGGGAGCCGCAACCGCCGAGTTGAAGCCGAATTCGCGCGAGAGTTCGCGGGCCTTGCTCCATTCGGTGGGGTCGAGCCGGGCGAAGTCGGCCGTGTGGATGGTGCGTGCGTCGATCACGGCGCGGCCCTGGCTCGAACTGCGATCGAGTTTGCGCCGCGCCGATGGCACCCCGAGCGGGCCTTCGTGGGCGGCGATCCTGAGTTCATCGCCTTCACGCAGGCTGATCACGACGTCGCTGGCGCCACAGAAGCGGCGCGCCGCGTCCGCTACCACATCCAGCACCGGCTGCACGTCGGTGGGCGACTGCGAGATGACGCGCAGGATGTCGGCGGTCGCGGTCTGCTGGTCGAGGGATTCCCTGAGCTCGGTGAAGAGTCGTGTGTTTTCCAGCGCGATCACGGCCTGGGCGGCGAAGCTCTCGAGCACCGTGACCTGGCGCGGCGAGAAGGGCCCCGGCTCGCTCTTGCGCAGGTTGATGGTGCCGACCGACTCGCCGTCGCGCAACATCGGCACCGAGACCGTGGCGCGGAAGTTGAGGCGTCCGCTGATCTCGCGCTCGGTGGCGAACTCGACGGGGTCGAGCGTCTGGATGTCGGGGAGGTGCACGGTGCTGCGGTCGAGCATGGCGCGGCCCGGCGCCGTCTCGCGTGTCAATTCCCTGCGCAACTGGATGGAGGGCGATGCCAGCGGGCCTTCATGAGCCACGGCGAACCAGCGATCGCCCTCGCGCAGCACGATCACCGTGTCGGCGCCCTCGCACAGCCGGACGGCGGCCTTGGCGACGGCGTCCAGCACCGGCGTCACGTCCGTGGGAGATTGCGAGATGACGCGCAGGATGTCAGAGGTGGCCGTCTGCTGCTCCAGAGCCTCGCGCAGTTCGCCGAGCAGGCGCGCGTTCTCCATGGCGATCACCGCCTGCGCGGCGAAATTCTCGAGCAGCGCGATCTCCTTGTCGCTGTAGGGGCGGACGTCGCGCCGATTGGCGGATATGAAGCCCAGCAC
>CAIMEE010000451.1 GCA_903839865.1 Enhydrobacter aerosaccus
CGTCAACGCGGGATCGCTAGGCTCGTGCTTCATCAGCTCTGCGAAGAAGCGCGACATGCCGTCGGCACGCAGGCCGCGCTTTTCCAGCAGCCTGATGCCCGTGGCGTCGGCCTCGCGTTCGAAGGCGCGACCGTTGCGCAGCGCCAGCAGCAATCCGCCGCCCGAGCCCAGGGTGCCGAGGTCGGAGTAGCCGCCGGTCAGCAGGCTGAGCAGCATGTTCACGCCGAACTGTCGCGCCATGCCCTTCATCGGATGCGCGTGCACGGCGTGGCCGATCTCGTGCGCCAGCACGCCCGCTACCTCCTCGCCGTCGGACGCCTTGGCGATCAGGTCGGAGTAGAAGACGAGATAGCCGCCCGGCAGGGTGAAGGCGTTGACCGGTCCGCCCTTCACGATCGTCACCTGAACGGGATGGCCGAGTTCGCCCGTTCGCGCGAGTCGGCTCGCGAGGCCGTTGATCGCGGCCAATCCCTCGGCGCCGGTGCAGAGCGTGTGGCCGGTGGTGAGCTCGCCCAGGACTGCGCGGCCGAGCTTGGCCTGCAAACGATACGGCACGAACGGAGCGGCGTACTCGCTGCCGTAGTCGACGATGCCCCAGAACGCCGCGACCATCGCGACCAGCGCCGCTCCCAGCTTCATCACGCGCCGTCCCACCGCCGGCCGCGGCGCGGTGAGCGCCGAGAGATAGGCTACGCGCCCGAGTTCGGTGCGCAGTTCCGGATCGACGACGATCAGCCGCGCATCGCTGCCGGCGACGCCGATCGCAGGTATCGCCTCGTGCTCGGTGTCGCCCAGCACCACGAGATCCTCGAGCCGCCAGCGTGCGATGATCGAAAAATCGTCCGGCCGGTAGATCAGCAACTCGCCGATGCCCCACTTGGCGTTGGCATCCGTCACCTGGGCGGTGACGCCGTCGTAATAGCGGGCGGGTGCGGTCATGCTCAGACTCCGCTCACGTCGAACATGTCGAGCAGGCCCTCGCCGTACTTCGGCCCGCGCTCGGGCGGCTGGCGGATCGAGGCGCCGTCCGGCGCGCCGTAGATCCAGAGCTGCTCGGAGATCAGGCGCAGCGTGCGGTGCATCACCCACGGCCAGCCCAACCCGAGCGTCATGACCACGATCAGGTAGTTGACCACCATGAAGCTCCACATGTGGCGCGTGCTGAGCGCCGTCGCGAACAGCACCGGCCCTACGCGCACGCGCGCCACGAGGTAGCGGAAGAGATAGGCCTGCCACCAGCAGCGCAGCGGCAGGATCAGCAGCCCGAACAGGGTCGAGACCACGAAGAGGGCGAGCAGGATCACGAGGACGGTGGTGACGCCGGGCTTGGTGAAGATTGTCGCCAGCGCGGCTTCGTCGATGCCGAGCCTGGTGCCGCCGGCCACCAGCGCGGCGGCAGCGAGGCCGATCACGACAGCCCACAGCAGAATGTTCAGGAAGTAGTAGCCGAGATAGCGGCCGTAGACATCGCCCGCCCGCCCGGCAAACTCGAAACGCTGCGTGCCGAGGGCGGCATTGGCGATGCGCGGCCGCGCGAGATTGACCGAGACCAGCGGTGTCATGAGCTGGCCGGTCATGGCATTGGCGAAGTTGAGCAGGGTCGCAATCGCGCCATAGCCCCAGGCCGATCCCCCCAGCCTGCCGCGAATGCCCCGCCAGCGCGTGCGCGAAAGCCGGTAGCGCAGTCCCGCGTACTGGCCGACGAAGGCCAGCGGAAACCCGATGAACGCCACCGTGAGCGAGAAGAGATCGAGCAGGCCGAAGCCCTGCACGCCGCGGCCCTCGATCGAGAAATGCCAGACCAGCCAGACCAGGCCGCCCCACGCGCCCAGGATCAGCAGCACCAGGATGAAGCCGACGAACAGCTCGAGTCCACGCCCGCGATATTCGAAGCGGTCGCCCAGGACGGAGAAGTGACTCCAGAGATAGCGCCGCAGCCGCGTGCGTCCCCAGAAGCGCGACCAGCCGAGCGTCAGCAGCATCAGCAGCAGATGGCGCAGGTAGATGGCGTACAGCTCGCCCAGCTTGCCGTCGTAGACCGGCCGGCTGGGCGTGAGATCAGGCTGTGCCGCGTCGCTCACGGTCTGTGTCGCCTCGCTCATGCGTGCGGCAACGACAGCGTGGCGGTGGCGTGCATGATCGGCTCGACGACGGCATGACTGAACAGCCAGGTCTCGGCATGGACCGTGCCTCGCTCTCGCCGGATCACCCGCGAGAGGGCCAGCACGTCGGCCGCCTGGGCGTCGCGTATCTTCGTCACATTGAGATGCGTGATTTCGGCCTCCACGCCCGCCGCCGCGCGCAGGGACAGGTGAACGACCGCCAGCAGCGCCGGCATCGACCAGCCCTCGCCTTTCGCCGGCGAAAAGCGCACGCGAATATCCTGATCCTGGCACTCCTCGACGAACAGCTCGTAGCGTTCGCGCTCCAGTGTGGCCTTTTCCAGGGCGGCCTGCAGTTCTTCCTCTGTCACGGGCGCACTGTCGCAGAGCCCAACAACAGTGTCATCCCGAGGAAACCAAGGGATCTTTGCTCATCGCCACAATAGACCCTCACTGCGTTCGGGATGACAGCCTTGCCTTGTCCGGCTATGTGCGTCGGCCATGTCCTTTCTCGACCACATCACGCGCTGCAACAACGCCGATCTCTCCCAGTTCGAGCCGTGGTACATTGGCGAAACCCGCGTGGGCTTCCTGCATCAGGAATTCCTGCCGCTGGTCGCCGTCCGCACCGAGCTGTTCAGCCATCGCAACGGCGGCTGGTATCTCTCCTCCGACCTCGACACGCCGGCCAGGCGCTCCGAAGCGATGCGCACGTTCCTGCTCGAGCTGAACCGGCGCGGCCTTTTCAAGAACCACTGGCGCGACGAAGCCTACAACGTCAGCCAACACTTCACCGATCCGCCGCTCATGACCATGGAGCGCGCGGCGGTGCCGTGGTTCGGCGTGCGGGCGTACGGTCCCCACATGACAGGCTTCGTGCGCAGGACGGACGGGCTGCATGTCTGGGTACCGCGCCGCTCGTACACCAAGCCGACCTTCCCCGGCCTTCTCGACAATACCGTCGCGGGCGGCCAGCCGGCCGGCATGGGCCTGCTCGAGAACCTGATCAAGGAGTGCGGCGAGGAAGCCTCGATCCCGCCCGAGCTCGCGCGGCAGGCCAAGGCCGTGGGGTACGTCTCCTACTGGAATCAATCCGGTCGTCAGTTGAAGCCCGACGTCATGACCTGCTTCGATCTCGAACTGCCCGAAGACTTCACGCCGCGCGCCAACGACGGCGAAGTCCACGCCTTCGAACTGTGGCCGGTGCAGCGCGTGTTCGAGACCGTGCGCGACACCGACGACTTCAAATACAACTGCAATCTGGTGTTGATTGATTTCTTCGTGCGTCACGGCCTGCTCGCTGCAGACGATCGGCATTTCTTTGCCATCGTCGAAGGGCTACACGCCCAAGCGCCGCAGGCCGGATGAGGGCGACCATCCACAGCGATGTGAAGTAGACTTTCCACTGGCTTTGCGGAATGGGGGAACCCCTCATGCCCTTTCGCACTCGGTCTGCTGTCGTACCGATCGCACTCCTCGCTTCTCTTGCTCTTGGCCCGCGCCCGCTCGCGCAATCCGGCAATCACGGCCACGGTCACGCCGAAAATCACGACTGGTATCGTGAACTGAAGCAGCCGGGCACGAACATGTCCTGCTGCAACGGCACCATGAACGGCATCGAAGGCGATTGCCGTCCGACACGCGCCTATGTCGACGACAACGGCACGTGGCGCGCGCTGATTGACGGCAAGTGGACCGTCGTCCCGCCCCGCGCCGTCCTGCAAAGCCTCGCCCCGGACGGGCGCAGTCACATCTGCGCCAACCGCACCGGAACGATCTACTGTTTCATGGGCGGAAGCCCGAAGAGCTGACTTCTCCATCGTTGCACGCCGTGCGAAGCTGGCTCCCCAAAGGGGATAGGTGTGGCAAGGGACGGTCAGGGTCTGGAAGTGAGCAATGCCGATGCGGGGGCTATCGGCGCGCTCGATTTCCTTCGTAACGAATGGCTGGGCTTCGGCAACCGGCTGGCGGAGTTCGTCGCGACGTCGGAAAAGGAAGAACGCGCGACCCTGCTGCCGCTGATGTCGGCCAGCCTCATGCTGTCCATGAACTCGGCAGACGGCCAGGCCGGCGCCGAGCGGCTGCTGGCGCGCGCACAGGTGCTCTCGAAGAACGGTACCGATGCCAACGACCGCGAGCGCGCGTGGCTTGCGACGACCGCGGCCTGGGTGGCGGGCGATACCGACCGGTGCCTCGCGATCCACGAGAAGATGGCCGTCGAGTGGCCGCGCGACCTGCTGGCGATCAAGCTCGGCCAGCTCCATGCCTTCAACCGCGGCGATGCCGAGCGCCTTGCGGCCCAGCGCCTCGGCTTCCTCGATGCGGTTGCATTCCTCCAGGCCGAAGGCATGCATCGCATGCACGAAGCGGTTCTCCGGATTGGCCGCCGCCGCGCGTGCGCCGATGCGCAGCAGGGCCTCGGCATCGCCGCGGTTGAAGGCATGGAGCTGGCCGAGCTTGATCGCCAGCAGGTCGCGCGGCCACTCGACGGCCATCTTCTCGTGGATCGCGAGGCACCGGTCGGTATC
>CAIMEE010000452.1 GCA_903839865.1 Enhydrobacter aerosaccus
ATACCTGGATTTCTTGCGAAAATCCAGTCTGACCCATGTCTTGGTAATTTTGTGCGAAAAGACAACCCGGTATAAGGTTAAGTATGAGTTGGACTTGGGAGGTTCAAGCGGTGGTGATGACAGAATCAGCCGGAGATAAGTCGCCGTTGTCATACTGGCCTGCCGATCGCTCCGAGCCAGTGTTGGATCGGACGGTGGGAGACGCGTTGCGGGCCGCCGCATTGGAATTTGGCTCCAAAATCGCCTTGATTGAAGGCAGTGGAGCGGAGGAACAGAAGCGACGGTGGACCTTCGCGGAACTTCTTTCGGCTTCGGAGGAGGTTGCTCGGGCGCTGTCAACTTGTTTTAAAGTCGGCGAGCACATCGCCATATGGTCGCCCAATTGCCCGGAGTGGCTTCTGTTGGAGTTCGGAGCAGCTCTCTCCGGGCTCACCCTGGTCACGGTCAATCCGGCCTTCCAGGCCAAAGAATTGGCCTACGTCCTGGAACAGTCGAAAGCCGTGGGTCTGGTTGTTGCCCCGGTCTACCGCAACCGCGATTTGCTCGCCGTCGTCGATGAAGTCCGGCCGGGCTTACCCCTGCTGCGAGATGTCCTGTCGTTGGACGATTGGCCGGCCTTCATTGCCTCTGCCTCGGGCTCAACCTCTCTGAGCTTGCCCTTGGTAACACCCGGCGACATTGCGCAGATACAATATACTTCCGGCACAACAGGTTTCCCAAAAGGCGCTTTGCTGCCTCATCGCGGACTGGTGAACAATGGGCGATTTTTCGCGCGAGCGATTAGCGCCCGGCCAGGGGATGTGTGGGTCAATCCGATGCCTCTCTTTCATACCGCCGGTTGTGGATTGGTCACCCTTGGCGCTCTACAAACGGGGGGAACTCAGGTTTTGCCGCCGGGTTTCGACCCCGCACTGATGCTGCGCCTGATCGAGTCCGAGCGCGGGACTATCACTCTCAGCGTGCCGACAATGCTGATCGCCATGTTGGAGCACGCCGACCGCCCGGCCCGCGATCTGTCGTCGTGGCGCATGACGGCGCTGGGTGGCGCGCCGGTGCCCGTTGATCTAATTCGCCGGGCAGAACGTTTGCTTGGAGTGCAGGTCACCATTGGGTTCGGCCAGACAGAAGCCTCCCCCTACATCACCCACACTTTGCCCGACGACCCAAATGATCGCTGGCACGAGACGGTAGGTCGGGCGTTGCCGCAGACCGAAGTCAAAATCGTTGACTCAATCACCGGCGAGACGGTCCCGAAGAATGTTCTGGGTGAAATATGCACCCGTGGCTACGCGGTAATGGCTGGCTACTTCGATAATTCCGAGGCAACGGCCGCGGCGCTTGACCCTGAGGGTTGGCTGCATACTGGCGATCTGGGCACCATGGACGATGATGGGTATTGCCGTGTTCAAGGTCGCCTGAAGGACATGATTATTCGAGGAGGAGAGAACATCTATCCTCGCGAGATCGAGGATCTGTTGTTTACCCATCCGTTGGTTGGTGACGCTGCCGTGATCGGCGTCCCGGACGATACCTGGGGCGAAATTGTTGTGGCATTTATTCGCCCCGCCGTGGCAGGGCAACCGAGCGAAGAAAGTCTGATCGCGCATTGCCGCCAGCATCTTGCGCCTTTTAAGACTCCTCGTCATTGGCGCTTCGTTGACCAGTTTCCGCAAACGGCATCTGGCAAAATTCAGAAATTTGCCCTTCGTGACATGTTTCTTCATGAAACCCGATGAGTCCCGTGGACGCCTCGCGCTTGTGCCTTATCAACGTCGGACAACAAGGCACTTACGCGAGATCCGGTATCATTGCGTTACCGGTTACACGCGGCTCGTCAAATATTTGGAATAAAGAAAGAACACGCTAGATTATAAAAATCGACTTGCTCTGTTTCATATTTCTTGATTTTTGCAAAATCGCGACCCCGCCGGCGCAAGGTTGAAATGTAACCCAGCGCGCAAAGTTCAAATGACACCCCTGGCGGATGGACATCGATCGAGCATAATGGCGCCTTTGTGCTTCGCTGATTGAGAGCAAGCGGGTCAACGGCATAGGCAGACACGCCAAACTGGACTGCACGCCGGATTGCGCCTATCATCCCCCTATGAACGACACACCAACCCATAGACTGCCCGCCGATTGGGAACCGCCGATGCCAGGCGAGCACGAGCTAATGGCCGTGCTGGCGGAAAGCGAGTTCGAAGCCGAGGCCGGATTGTCCGTACCCGGTGAGATTGTCCGGCGGGACTTGCGCGACAGTATCGCCCGGCTCGAGGCCCGCGCCGCCGGGCGTACAGCCAAGACCGCCATTCTCCGTTGATCGGCTACACGCCGAGAGCCGCGCGGCAGGTCGCCGACTTGCGGCAATTCTACGAAGAGAAAGAACGGCCGGAAGCGATTGCCGCGCTCAATGCCGCCCTTGAGGCA
>CAIMEE010000453.1 GCA_903839865.1 Enhydrobacter aerosaccus
ATCTACGGCCTCACGGAGGGCGGCGGCTCGTGCACGCTCGAAGCCAATCTTTTTCCCGACAAGCTCCATACCGTGGGCAAGCCGGGCCTGGGCAGCGAGATCGTGGTGCTGGACGAGCAGGGCAAGGTCCTGCCGCAGGGCGAGGTCGGCGAACTGGCCGGCCGCGCCCAGGTCATGATGAAGGGCTATTACAAGCAGGCCGACAAGACCAAGGACCTGTTCTGGCATGATCCTGACGGCCGCCTGTTCTTCAAGTCGGGGGACATGGGCAAGATCGACGAGGACGGCTTCATCGTCCTGCTCGACCGCAAGAAGGACATGATCATCTCCGGCGGCTTCAACGTCTATGCCGCCGACATCGAGGTGATGCTGCTGAAGCATCCCGAGATCGTCGACGTTGCCGTGATCGGCATTCCGAGCGAGCAGTGGGGCGAGTCGCCGATGGCGCTCTGCGTGCGAAAGACGGGATCGACGGTGAGCGAGGATCAGGTAAAAGAGTGGGCCAACGGCCAGCTCGCCAAGACGCAGCGGCTGGTGGCTGTGGAGTTCCGCGACTCGCTTCCGCGCAGCACCATCGGCAAGATCATGAAGCGCGAACTGCGCGAGCCCTACTGGGCCGGCCGCAGCGCAAGGATTTGAGGGCAACCATGACCGAACTACGTTCCGCCCATCTGTTCACCCTGACGCTCGACGTCGATTCCAACATGACCGATGTCGGCGAGACGCCCTATGGCCGTCGCCGCATCGCCACCGTGAAGGGCGGCACGTTCGAGGGTGAGGAACTCCGCGGCACGGTGCTGCCGTCGCCGGGGGGAGACTGGCTGCTGCAGCGGCGCGACGGTATCCTCATGCTGGACGTGCGTCTCACCCTCAAGACCGACGATGGCGCGCTGGTCTACATGAGTTACCGGGGCATGCGGCACGGCCCGGCCTGGGTGATCGAGCAGCTCAACAAGGGCGAGAAGGTCGACCCGAGCCAGTATTACTTCCGCGCCACGCCGTACTTCGAGACCGCCTCCGAGAAGTACCGCTTCCTCAACCGCATCGTCTGCGTGTCGACTGGCAGGCGCGACCCCACCGGCCCGGTCTACGAAGTCTTCCAGATCCTCTGACCATGCCGAAGCACATCGGGATCGTCGCCTGTTCGGCGGAAGGCGCGTCGCTTTGCTATCGCACGATCTGCACCGAAGGCCCGCGCCTGCTGGGCGGGCACGCCCATCCCGAAGTATCGATGCACACGCCCTCGTTCGAGGACTACATGGAGTGCATCAACGCTGGGGACTGGAAGGGCGTGGCCGAACTGATGCTCGGCTCGGCCAACAAGCTGGCCGCGATCGGCGCCGACTTCGTGATCTGCCCTGACAACACGATCCACCAGGCCCTGCACCATATCGACGGCCGTCTGCCGATACCGTGGCTGCACATCGCCGATGCCGTGGGCGACGAGGCGCTCGCGCGGGGCTTCAAGCGCCTCGGTCTCACCGGCACCCGTTGGCTCGTCGACAGCGAGGTCTATCCGCAGAAACTGTCGACCCGCGGCCTCGAGTATGTGCGGCCCGAGAAGCCGGAGCGCGAGGAGATCAACCGCTTCATCATGGACGAGCTGGTGCACGGCGTCCGCTCCGCCGAGGCGATCGCTTATCACCAGAAGGTCATCGCCGGCCTGAAGGTAAAGGGCTGCGACGCCGTGGTGCTCGGCTGCACGGAGATCCCGCTGATCATCGACGACGGCAACTCGCCGTTGCCGACTCTCGACTCGACGCGCCTGCTCGCCCGCGCGGCGCTGAAGCGGGCGGTTAGCTGATCTTCGCCAGCACCGGGAGGATGTACTCCCGGAATTTCGCGGGATTCTCGCTCATCGGGAAATGGCCGACTTCTTTCATGATCTGCACGCTGGCGCCCGGAATCTGCGCCCCCGTGCGCGTCGTGTCCTCGGCCGTGCAGGAAAAGTCGTATTCGCCGGTCAGCAGGTAGAGCGGGCAGGCCTTGGTGTCGATGCCCTTCATCTTCTCGCGC
>CAIMEE010000454.1 GCA_903839865.1 Enhydrobacter aerosaccus
GGACGCCACGGCTTGAAGTCGTGCTGTGCCTCCATGCCGTGGATGTGCTGCTTCATGCGTTCGCTCAGGCCGCGATAGGCTGCAGTCATGCTGGCGAACAGTGTGTCGCCGCCCGTCTCGGGCACGACCTTGGCGCGCAGGATGGTGGCGAGCGGTGGGTTCTCGCGAAACGTCTCGTCGACGTGCCAGATGTCGGTCAGCGCCGGCGGGTTGTCGGCGGAGTAGTCGAGGATGATGACCTCGGGCTTGTCCGGCATGTTGGGCGAGAAGGGATGGATCGAGAGCTCGCCGAACAGCGCGCCGAACGCCATCTGCTGGTCGACCGTGATGTCCTGGTCGCGCATCACGATCACCTCGTAGTTCACGAAGGCGTCGTGGACGATCTTGAACTGCTCGGGCGACAGCGGACGGCGCAGGTCGACGCCCTCGATCTCGGCGCCGATGAAGCCATTGATCGGCGTGACCTTGATTTTCGCCTCGCTGTGCAACACGGCCGCGGCCGAACCGCTCCTCTGGGCTGCCATCGCTTCCTCCGTGCTTATTGTTGCGCTAATCCTAGCCCCAATAGGGAGATCGAACCATGGCAAGCGGGCTGGAAAACGAATTCGCGACGCTTCACGAGATCGTCAAAGCGGCGAAAATCCGGCTCAATCCCAACATCTGGGACTATCTGATCGGCGCCACCGAGACCGAGACCACGATGCGGCGCAACCGCATGGCGCTCGACTCGATCGCCTTCAAGCCACGCGTCCTGCGCGACGTCTCGAAGATCGACCCGTCGTCGGAACTGCTGGGCAAGAAGCTGCGCATTCCAGTGATGCTGGCGCCGGTGGGCTCACTCGAATCCTTCGAGGCGGGCGGCGGCATCACCGTCGCCAAGGGCGCGGGCCTCGGCAGTGTCGGCATGCTGATCAGCTCGGTCACGACGCTCAAGCTCGAGGACATCGTGAAGGGTGGCGACGGCCCCAAGATCTACCAGCTCTATGTGCGCGGCGACGACAAATGGGTGGCCGAGCGGGTGAAGCAGGCGATGGGCGCGGGCTACGACGCCTTCTGCATCACCGTCGACACGGCCGTCTATTCACGCCGCGAGCGCGACATCGCCAAACGCTTCGTGAAATCATGGCGCACCGCCGCCGTCGGCCAGGACCACCAGGCCGCGTTCGCCTGGGACAATTTCAAGCGCGTGAAGGACCAGTTCCCCGACGTGAAGTTCGTGCTCAAGGGCATCGGCTGTGGTGAAGACGCCGAGATCGCCGTCAAGGAAGGCGTTTGGGGCGTCTACTGCTCCAACCACGGCGGCCGCCAACTGGACCACGGCCGCGGCTCCGCGGCCGTGCTGCCGGAGATCGTCGACGTCGTGAAGGGCAAGGCGAAGGTGATGGTCGACGGCAGCTTCAGCCGCGGCACCGACATCGTGAAGGCGATCTGCATGGGCGCCGATTGGGTCGGCATCGGCCGCCTCTACTGCTACGGCCTCGCCGCCGCGGGCGCCGCGGGCATCGAGCGCGTGATCGAGCTGCTGGAAGAAGAGATGAAAGAGGTGATGGGCCTCTTGGGCGTCACCAGCCTGAAGCAGCTCGACAAGAGCTACATCGCGCAGGCGATGCCCACGAACATGCCGCACGTCCATTCGGCCTTCCCGCTGCTGAACCTCGAAGATCCAGGATACTGACCCCCTACGACAGCGTAAAGCGCTGACACCTCCCCCGAAGACGGGGGAGGGCGATAATGTGTTCTCCCTCCCCATTCTTATGGGGAGGTGTCGCGGTCATACCGCGACGGAGGGGTCATGAGCGATCAGCCGCGTCCTACGAACGGCATCTTCGTCGCCATCACGGTCATGAATTGCACGTTCGCGTCGAGCGGCAGGCTGTCCATGTAGACGATGGCCTGGGCGACGGCTTCGACGTCCATGCGCGGCTCGATCATGGTCGTGCCGTTGGGCTGGGGCACGCCCTTGGTCATGCGGTCGGTCATGGGCGTCGCGGCATTGCCGATGTCGATCTGGCCGCAGGCGATGTCGTACTGGCGGCAGTCGAGCGAGGTCGACTTGGTGAGGCCGGTGATCGCGTGCTTGGTCGAGGTGTAGGCCACCGAGTAGGGGCGCGGCGCGTGGGCGGAGATCGAGCCGTTGTTGATGATGCGGCCGCCGCGCGGCTTCTGGTCCTTCATGATCTTGATCGCTTCCTGCGTGCACAGGAACGGTCCCGTCAGATTGGACGCCACGACGGTGAGCCAGGTCTCGTAGGGCAGGTCCTCCAGCGGCACGGGCGGCGCGCCGCCGCCGGCATTGTTGAAGATCAGGTCGAGGCGGCCGTGGGCGGCCTTCACCTTGGCGAAGAGGTTCAGGATGTCGTCGCGCTTGGTGACGTCGCACGGGATGGCCATGGCGTTGGGTGCATTGTTGCCGGCCATCTTCGCGGTCTCGTCGAGCGCGTCCTGGCGGCGGCCCGCGAGCGCGACCTTGTAGCCGTTCTTCAGCAGGGCGAGCGCCGACGCGCGGCCGATGCCGCTGCCCGCGCCGGTGATGATTGCGATCTTGGCCATGATTGTTTCCTCCTCGAAGGCGGGGACCCTAGCAGACCCGGGCGCTGTCATTGAAGTGTCGCGTTCTGCGGCTCAAACTCTGCCTATGCAGCGCCGTTCCTTCGTCGCGGGTCTGGGATCCGCCTTCTGGCTCCCGTCGCTGGCCCGTGCCGCGGCGCCATTGGCCTCCGACCCCTTTGGTCTTGGCATTGCCTCGGGTCGCCCCTTGCCGCAGTCCGTCGTGCTGTGGACCCGTCTAATGGCTGTCAATCCAGCCGATCGTCTCGACGGCGCGATCACCGTCGGCTGGTCGATCGCCGAGGACGAGCGGATGCAGAAGACCGTGCGCTCGGGCGAGGCCGTGGCCGAACCGCGCTGGGGCCATTCGGTGCATGTCGATGTCGAGGGCCTCAAGCCCAACCGGCCCTACTGGTATCGCTTCACGGTGCAGGGCAAGGCGAGCCCGATCGGGCGCACGCTCACGGCGCCCGACGCAACGCAGCGCCTCGCGACAGCGCGATTCTCCTTCGCCTCGTGCCAGATGTACGAGCAGGGCTTTTATTCCGCGCAGCGCGCCATCGCGAACGAGGAGCTGAACGCGGTGCTGTTCCTGGGCGACTACATCTACGAGAGGTCGTGGGGACGCGAGCACGTGCGCAAGCACGAGGCGGGCGTGCCGACCACGCTGGACGACTATCGAAACCGCTACGCGCGCTACAAGTCCGATGCCGACCTGCAGGCGGCCCATGCCGCGCATCCCTGGATCGTGACGTGGGACGACCATGAGGTGTCGAACGACTACGCCAACGACACTGCGCCGGACGTTATCGACCCGAAGTTCCTGCTGCCGATGCGCGCGGCGGCCTACCAGGCGTTCTGGGAGCACATGCCGCTCTCCAACAAGGTCAAGCCGGCGGGGCCGTCGTTCAAGCTCTACGACCGCTATCGCTACGGCGATCTCGCGGAGATCACCGTCATCGACGACCGGCAATACCGCTCGCCCAACGCCTGCTTCCCGGAGAGCTACAAGAATCGCTTCCTCGTCGATTGTGCAGACCGGCTCGATCCGGCGCGCTCGATGCTGGGCGCCGAACAGGAGGCGTGGTTCGCCGAGGGGATGAAGCGCGCGTCGGCGCGGTGGAACATCATCGCGCAGCAGACGCTGATGACCGAACTCGACAGCGGCAAGGACGGCAAGCACCGCTACTGGGCCGACGGCTGGGACGGCTATCCCATGGCGCGCCGGAAGTTGCTCGACGCGGTGGCGGCGTCGCCGGTGCGCGACACGCTGGTGCTGGGCGGCGACGTGCATTCCTTCTGGGCCACCGACCTCAAGCGCGACTATGCCGACGCGAAAGCGCCGGTCGTCGCGACGGAGTTCGTGGGCGGGTCGATCACCTCGCAGACGGGGAAGGACACGGCGACGCAGGAGGTGGCGCGCAACAATCCGCACGTGCGCTACGCGCGCAGCGAAGTGAACGGTTATGGAATCGTTGCGTTGGAGCCCGCGCAGGCGACGATATCGTTCCGCACGGTCACGTCCGTGAAGGAGCGGAACGCGCCGGTGTCCACGCTCCAGCGGTTCGTGGTCGAGGCCGGGCAGCCCGGCGCCAAGCGCGCCTAGGCGAGGCTCTTCAGGTAGGCGCGCCAGCCGCCCATGCCGGTGATGTCGTGTGCGTCCGCCGTGGCGTGGCTCTCGCAGAGAAAGCCCAGCACGGTCGAGCCGTTGCCGAGCACCACCGTGCCGATGCCGAGCGGCGCGGGGATCTGGCTCACGAATGCGCCGACGGCAGCGCTCGGCAAACTCCAGATCTCGAGCTCCACCGCGCCCCCGCCGTCGGCTGTCCGCACCATTCCCGGCCGGAAGGGCGGTCCGCCGGGCAGGGCATAGAGGCGATAGATCGGCGCGGACACGGCGGCACTCTCCAGCCGGCCACCCAGCGCGGTGAGCTGGCCGTTGAGCGGCAGGCCGCTCATGTGCGCGCCCACGACGGCGATCGAAACGCGTTCCTCGACGACGACGGGGTCGAGGGCCTCGGGCGGCAAGGTCGACGCGGTCTTGCCGAGCGGCAGCGATACCGCGCGTTGCCATTTCGCGCCGAAGGCCAGCAACGCGCGTTCGGCATTGGCATTCGCTACCAGGGTGATGCCGAAGGGCATGCCATCGGGGCGGAAGCCGGCCGGCAAGGCGAGCGCCGATAGGCCGAAAAAGTTCACGAAATTGGTGTAGTGGCCGAGATGCGAGTTGTAGACGATGGGCTCGTACCGCAGCTGCGCCACGGTATAGATCGTGCCTGCCGTCGGCAGCGCCAGGAAATCGAACCCGGCCATCTGAGCCGCGGCGGCGGCCTTCAGCTCGGCGAGCTCGTACTGGCCTTCGAAGGCATCGACGGCGCTGTATTCGCGGCCCCCCAGGATGATCTGGCGGGTCTCCGGCCAGACGCCGGCGCCTTCGTGGATCTCCTCGAGGAAGGCGCCGACCGCGGCGGTGCGCTCCGCCACCCACGGGCCGTTGTAGAGAAGCTGGGCCGCGTCGCGAAAGGGCGCGTAGTCGAACTCGACGGCCGTGCCGCCCATGCTTTTCAGTTTCTCGACCGCTTCGGCGTAGAGCCGCGCATACGCCTGGTCGCCGAAGAATTCGAGCGGCCTGGGCACGCCGAAGCGAAAGCTCTTGCCGACCGGCGGCGTGATCTTGGGAGTTGTGACGGCGTCGAGCACGGCGTTGGCGTCGGCGCAGGACAGTGCGAACACCGAGATGCAATCGAGCGAGGCGCAGGCGGGCACTGCGCCCTCGGTGCTGATCAGGCCGGGAGTCGGCTTGAGACCCACGATGTTGTTGAAGCCGGCCGGGATGCGGCCCGATCCTGCCGTATCGCTGCCGAGCGAGAAGCTGACGAGGCCCGACGAGACGGCAACCGCCGAGCCCGAACTCGAGCCGCCCGGGATATAGGCGGCATCGAAAGGATTGCGCGGCACGCCGTAGGGCGAGCGCACGCCCACCAGGCCGGTCGCGAATTGATCGAGGTTGGTCTTGCCGATCACGATCGCACCGGCATCGATCAGGCTCTGCACGACGACGGCGGAGTTGTCCGGCGTGTAGGCGAAGCCGGGGCAGGCGGCGGTGGTACCGAGGCCCGCGACGTCTATGTTGTCCTTCACGGCGAAGGGGATACCGTAGAGCGGCAGGGACTCGATCTCGTCGCGGCGGCTGTCGAGGGCGGCCGCGATGTCGCGCAGGGCCTCGTCCGGCATGCGGGCGATCCAGACCTTGTCGTCGCCGGCCTCCGCGATGCGCGCCAGCACCTCCTCCACCACCTTGCGGCACGTGAGCGTGCCGCCGCGATAGGCGGCGCGCAGCGAATGGACTCCGAGATCAAGCGTGCTGGTCATGATCCCTTCTAGCGAAGCGCCGCGGGGATTGCAGCCATCCTGATCGGCAACGCTTGGCATGCTCCTTGCGTTTCGGCCATATTGAGCGCGGGGGAAGCCAATGACGGAACAGAAGCCCGATATCGGTAAATGGGTCGACGAGGCGGCGCTGGCGATCGGCCTGCCGATCGCACCGGAATACCGCGCCAACGTCATCCTGAACATCGAGCGTTCGCTTGCGATCGCCCAGCCGCTGCTGGCCGTCGACCTCGACGACGACCTCACGCCCGCGCCGGTCTTTCGTCCATGAGCGATCCCCTATGAGCGATCCGCTCTCGAAGGCCGCGACTGCGGCGGAAATCGTGCGCGCCGTCAGCACGGGCAAGGTGAAGGCTGCCGTCGTCGTCGACGCGGCCCTGGCGCGCATCAAGGCGGCAGAACCCACCGTCAACGCCTTCACCGACATCGTGGCCGAGCGCGCGAAGAAACGTGCCGCCGAGATCGATGCCGGCCGGCATATTGGCCCGATGAGCGGCGTGCCGTTCGCCGTGAAGAACCTGTTCGACATCGCGGGCCTGCCGACGCGCGCGGGCTCGAAGATCAACGCCGACGGGCCCGCTGCCAAACGCGACGGCGCGCTGGTGCGCAAGCTCGAGGCGGCGGGCGCCATCCTGATCGGCGGGCTCAACATGGGCGAGTACGCCTACGACTTCACGGGCGAGAACGCGCACTACGGCCCGTCGCGCAACCCGCACGACCCGACGCGCATGACCGGCGGCTCGTCCGGTGGCTCGGGCGCCGCCGTTGCCGCGGGCGAGGTGCCGCTGGCGCTGGGCTCCGACACCAACGGCTCGATTCGCGTGCCGTCCTCGCTGTGCGGCCTGTTCGGTCTCAAACCGACCTACGGACGCTTGAGCCGTGCCGGCTCGTTTCCCTTCGTCGATGCCTTCGATCACCTGGGTCCGCTGGCGCGGAGCACCGAGGACCTCGCCCTCTCGTTCGACGCCATGCAGGGCTGGGATCCGGACGACAGCGCCTGCACCGACCGCATCGCTGAGCCGACGCTGTCCACGCTCAACGAGGGTATCGGCGGCCTGCGCATTGCCATCGCCGGCGACTACTTCGCCCGGGGCGGCGAGCCGGAGGCGTTCGAGGCGGTGGCTACTGTTGCCAGGGCGCTTGGCGCCACGAAGACGGTCGTGCTGCCGCAGGCCGCAGCAGCGCGCGCGGCGGCCTATGTCATCACTGCGATGGAAGGCGGCCAGCTTCATCTCGGGCGCCTCCGGAGCCGGCCGCAGGATTTCGACGGCGACACGCGCGAGCGGCTGATGGCGGGCAACCTGCTGCCGGGCTCATGGTACGTGAAGGCGCAGCGCTTCCGCCGCCACTACCGCGCCCAGGTGCTGAAGCTCTTCGAGGAAGTCGACATCGTGCTGGCGCCCGCGACGCCGCGCTCGGCGCCCAAGCTCGGCCAGACCATGATGACCATCGACGGCGTCGAGCTCGCGGTGCGGGCCAATCTCGGCGTGTTCACCCAGCCGATCTCCTTTATCGGCCTGCCGGTCGTCGCGGTGCCCACCCGCAAGCCCGGTGCGATGCCGATCGGTGTGCAGGTGATTGCCAGGCCGTTCGACGAGGCCGCCGCGTTGCGCGTCTCGGCGTATCTCGAAAAAGAGGGCGTCTGCGTCGCGACGCCCGCCTGAGGAGCCAAAATGGAAATCAACATCCCGTCGGTCGTCGCCGAAGTGACGGCGGCCTTCCAGCGCTACGAGACCGCCCTCAACACCAACGATGTCGCCACGCTCGACGAGCTGTTCTGGCAGAGTCCGCACACGCTGCGCTACGGCGTCGGCGAGAATCTATATGGCTACGAACAGATCGCGGCGTTCCGCGCCGGCCGCGATCCCGGCGCCGGCGGAGCCGCGGTGAAGCGCGAGCTGCTGAAGCTCTGGGTCGTGACCTACGGCCACGATTTCGGCACGGCCAACTGCGAGTTCCTGCGCCAGGGCGCCACGAAGACCGGCCGGCAGAGCCATACCTGGATGCGCACCTCGGAGGGCTGGCGCATCGTCGCCGCCCATGTTTCGCTGCTGGGTGACGCGACGCCCATGAAGCCGCGCTGAAGGGACTATTTGAAACTTCTTCTCACGCATGTGCCGCAGGCCCGTGCCCAGTACTACGGCGCCCGCGCGCTCGCGCAATTGCAAGCACTGGTCGATGTCGTCCTGTATGAAGGCGCCGTGCCGCTCGATCCCCAGGGTGTGATTGCGGCGGCGAAGGACGCCGACTTCATCATTGCCGATCGTTCGACGCCGGTGCCGGCAGAAGTCTTCGCCAGCCTGCCGAAGCTCAAGGTCGTGATGAGGAGCGCCGTCGACATCCGCAACATCGATGTGGCGGCCGCCTCGCAGGCGGGCGTGCTGGTGACGCATGCCGAGGCGGGGTTCGTGCCGTCGGTGGTCGAACTCGCGATCGGCTTCCTGGTCGAGCTTTCCCGCGGGATGAGCCCCGCGATCGCCGCCTATCACGAGGGACGCAAACCCGAGATCAAGGTCGGCCGCCAGCTTTCCGGCAGCACTGTTGGCATCATCGGCTACGGCCGCATCTCGCGCGCCCTGGCGCCGGTGCTGGCCGCCATGGGCATGAAGGTGACGGTGAGCGATCCCTATGCGCAGATCGACGATCGCCGCTTCACCAAGCTGCCGATGGACGAATTGATGGCGGGCGCCGACTATGTGATCTGCCTCGCCATCGCCAACGAAGAGACCGAGAACCTGCTCGATGCGGCGGCCTTCGCACGCATGAAGCCCGATGCTTTCTTCATCAACATGTCGCGCGGTAATCTGGTCGATGAGGCCGCACTCGCGAAGGTGCTGACCGAAGGCCGCATCGCCGGCGCTGCGATGGACGTCGGCCGCGCCCCCGACCAGATGCCGTCACCCGAGTTGGCGCGCCTGCCCAACGTGATCGCCACGCCGCACATCGGCGGCCTGACGCCGCCCGCCAGCGAAAGCCAGGCCTTCGACACGGTGCGCCAGGTCGAAGCTCTGGTGAAAGGCGAGATGCCGCCCGGCGCAGCCAATCCCAAGGACTGGACGCGGCGCGTCTAGAGTTCCTCCCCCGTCTGGGGGGTGGTGTCGGCGAACGCGCCGACGGCGGGGGTGCGCCAGTCGAGATGTCAGAAATCGGAGAGAGCGGCCGAGTGGCACCCCCTCCGTCGCGGATTACCGCGCCACCTCCCCCGAGACGGGGGAGGGGAAGAGGTGAGCGATCAATTACCCGGGCCGCGTTCCATCGAATAGGGCTGCCAGCGCAGCAGCTTCGACTTCTCCAGCACCATCGGGTTGACGCAGGCGCGAGGCCATTTGCCTTGCAGCACCAGCGACAGCTCCGCGCCGACGCGGCGCTTGCGGGCCTTGTCGAAGCGGTCGGAAGCCGAGGCCACGTGGGCGGTCAGGATCACGTTGTCCATGCCGAGCAGCGGATTGTTGTGGCCGACCGGCTCGGTCTCGAGAACGTCGAGACCGGCACCGGCGATCCAGCCTTCCTGCAGCGCCTTGATCATCGCCGGCTCATCGACCGTCGAGCCGCGGCCGGTGTTCACGAAGAGTGACGTCTTCTTCATCTTCTTGAACTGCGCCTCGCCCATCATGTGATAGGCGTCCTTGGTGCCGGGCGCGTGCATCGACACGATGTCGGAGCGCTGCAGCAACTCGTCATAGCCGACCGGCTGCACGCCGTAGTCGCTCATCACCAGTTCCTCGATGTAGGGATCGTAGGCCAGCATCTGGAAGCCGAACGGCGCCGCGCGCCGGGCGACCGCACGCGCGACGTGGCCGAAGGAGATGAAGCCCAGGGTCATGCCCATGAGACGGGGAAATTGATAGAGGTGCGGCCGCGCCTTGGCCCACTCGCCCTTGCGCACCATGCGGTCATGCTCGACCAGCCGGCGCCATGAAGCCAGGATTAGGGTCATGGCATGGTCGGCCACTTCCTCGATGAAGGTGTCGGGTACGTTGGTGACCGGGATGCCGAGTTCCGTGGCCGCCGCGACATCGACCGAGTCTACGCCGACGCTGCCCAGCGATACGACCTTCAGTTTCTTCCCGGCCTGGATCACCTTGGCGGAGATGCTGGGGCGGCCCTTGCCGTAAATGGCATCGGCGTCGGCCACGGCCTTGATCAGATCGTCCTCGCTGCCGGTGACCTCGACGATTTCTGCGCCGATGTTGGCCAGGGTCTCCATTTCGAACGAATGGTCGGTCTTGCCGGGCCCGGTCGTCACAATTTTGAATTTTGCCATCTGTAGTCTCCTCCGCTTCTTTGGTCACACTCTAGCGTATTATCGTGGCCGACCAAGGGATGAGCGCCAGTAGGGGGAATGCATGCCAGCTGCCAAGAACGTCCTTTTGATCGTGGTTGACCAGTGGCGGGGCCTGATGCTGCCCAAGCTCGGTGCGGACTATCTGAAGCTGCCCAACCTCGACCGGCTGTGCGCCGAAGGCGTCACCTTCCGCAATCATTTCACGCAGTGCGTGCCGTGCGGCCCGGCGCGGGCCAGCCTGATGACCGGCATGTACATGATGAATCATCGCGCCGTGCAGAATACGATCCCGCTCGACTCGCGCTTCACCAACCTCGCGCACGAGCTGCGCCGCGGCGGATACGATCCGGCGCTGGTCGGCTACACGACCACGACGCCCGATCCGCGCAAGACCGCGCCCAACGATCCGCGCTTCTTCGTGCTGGGCGACATCATGGACGGCTTCCATTCAGTGGGCGCGTTCGAGAATCGCGATGCCTACTTCGGCTGGGTGGCGAGCCAGGGATTCAAGCTGCCTGACATCCGTGAAGACATCTGGCGGCCGCAGGGCGCCTCGATCGGCGGCGCGACGGCGCAGCCGGCCGTGATCCCGAAAGAGCTGTCCGACACGGCGTGGTTCACCGAGCGCGGCCTGTCCTACCTGCAGGGCCGCGCCGGCCGGCCATGGTTCCTGCATCTGGGCTACTACCGGCCGCATCCGCCGTTCATCGCGTCGGAGCCCTACAACACGATGTACAAGCCGGAGGACATGCCGAAGCCGGTGCGCGCGGCGTCGCCCGCCGAAGAAGCCAGGCAGAACGCGCTGCTCGCCTACTACGTCAACCACATCAATCAGGCGAGCTTCTTCCAGGACGGTCATGCCCTGGGTTCGGCGATGACGGAAGCGGAGGTGGCACAAATGCGCGCCACCTATTGCGGTCTGATGAGCGAGATCGACGATCATCTTGGCCGCGTCTTCGACTACTTGGAGAAAACCGGCCAATGGGACGATACGCTGATCGTCTTCACCTGCGATCATGGCGAGCAGTCCGGCGACCATCACCTGCTGGGCAAGATCGGCTACTTCGATGAGTCCTATCGCATCCCGATGATCGTCCGCGATCCGCGCCAGGAAGCGAACGGCACGCGCGGCACGATCGTCGAGAAATTCACGGAGACGGTCGACACGACGCCGACCATCCTGGAGTGGCTCGGCCTCCCGATCCCGCGCCAGGTCGACGGCCGCTCGCTGCTGCCGTTCGTCGAGGGCGAAGCACCGGCCGACTGGCGTACGGAAGTGCACTACGAGTACGACTTCCGCGATGTCCACTACAGCAAGCCTGAATCGTCGCTCGGCGTGCCGATGGACAAATGCGGCCTCGCGGTCGTGCAGGACGAAAACTTCAAGTACGTGCACTTCGCGGCCCTGCCGCCGCTGTTTTTCGATCTCAAGGCCGACCCGGGCCAGTTCGTGAACCGTGCGAGCGATCCCGCCTACGCCACGCGGATGGGCGAGTACGCCGCCAAGATGCTGAATTGGCGGCTCGGTTTCGCGGAGCGTACCCTGACGGGATATCGCGCGACTCCCAAGGGGCTGGAGGTGCGCGCGGCGTAACGGGGTTGTAGAGTCGGGGGCATGGAAAAGGACATCTACCAGCGCCCCGCCCCGGGCCAGCATCCCGCCAATCTGTCGCCGGCCTACAAGTCGACGGTCGCGCGCTCGCCGAAGAAGCCTGCGATCCTGTTGCCGCAGAGCCTGTCGGAGATCACCGGCCCGTCGCTCGCTGCCGAGCCGCTGGGCGCCCTGGAGAACGACCTCACGCGGCAGCGCATCGGCGAGCCTCTGGGCGAGCGCATCGTGGTTCATGGCCGCGTGCTCGACGAGAACGGCAAGCCCGTTCCCAAGGCGATGGTCGAGATCTGGCAGTGCAATGCGGCCGGCCGCTACCATCATCCCGGCGACCAGCACGATGCGCCGCTCGATCCCAACTTCACCGGCGGTGGCCGCGTTCGCGCCGACGACCAGGGCAGGTACGAGTTCATCACCATCAAGCCCGGCGCCTATCCGTGGAAGAACCACCACAACGCGTGGCGGCCGGCGCATATCCACTTCTCGCTGTTCGGGCCGGCCTTCGCCACACGCCTGATCACGCAGATGTATTTCCCGGGCGATCCGCTGCTGGCCTACGACCCGATCTACAATTCCGTGCCGGAAGGTGCGCGCGCGCGTCTGCAGGCCAGCTTCGATATCGAGACGACGCGGCCCGAGTGGGCGCTCGCTTACAGGTTCGACGTCGTGCTGCGTGGCCGCAATGCCACGCCGATGGAGTAGGGCGATGTCGCACGCATTGACGCCTTCGCAAACGATCGGCCCCTTCTATTGGGGTACGCTGGTCAACACCTATCGCGCCGACCTCGCGCCGCCGGGCGTCGCCGGCGAGCGCATCGAGCTCGTGCTCTCGCTGTTCGACGCCGAGGGCGTGCTGATCCCCGACGGGTTGCTCGAGATCTGGCAGGCCAACAGCCACGGCCGCTACAACCATCCCGACGACCGGCGGAACCTGCCGCTCGACGCGGGCTTCGAAGGCTTCGGCCGCGCCTCGACCGACACCAAGGGGGAGGCGCATTTCGCGACGGTGAAGCCTGGCCGCGTGCCGTGGCCTGCGGGCGGCATGCAGGCGGCGCACGTCAACATCAACGTCTTCGCGCGCGGGGTGCTCAATCGCCTCGCGACGCGTCTGTATTTCGATGGCGATCCCGCGCTGGCCGAAGATCCGGTGCTGAAGCTGGTCGATGCCGCGCGTCGGCCGACGTTGATCGCCAAGCGCGATGCCTCGGGTGCGTGGCGTCTGCCGATCCATATCGGCGGCGCGCGCGAAACCGTCTTCTTCGACGTTTGATCTCATGGCCGGTCGTCTGGTGAATGCGCTGGGCGCGGCGTCCAGGACGGCCGACGCCTTTTCGGACACCGCCACGCTCCGCCACATGCTGCGCTTCGAGGCCGCACTCGCCCATGCGACGGCGAGCGCCGGTCTCGTGCCGAAGAAGCATGCCGCCGTGATCGAGAAGGCCTGTGACGCAACGCTCTACGATCCCGCGCCTCTCGCCGAGGCGGCACGCCGCACCGCGACGCTCACCGTGCCGGTGGTCAAGGTGCTCACGGCCGAGGTGAAGAAGCGCAGCGCCGACGCAGCTGCCTATGTGCATTGGGGTGCCACCAGCCAGGACGTGCTCGATTGCGCCATGGTGCTGCAGCTGGGCGAGGCGCTGCCGCCGCTGCTGAAGGACTTGCAACTCATCGTCGACGCGCTGGCGAAGCTGGCGAAGAAGCACCGCACGACCACGATGCTGGGGCGCACGCTTCTTCAGCCGGCGACGCCGCTGGCGCTGGGGCAGAAGATTGCCGGCTGGGCATCGGACATCGATCGCGCGAAGCGGCGTCTGGCGGAGAGCTTTGCCGAGACGCAGATCGTGCAGTTCGGCGGCGCGTCGGGCTCGCTCTCGGCCCTTGGCAGGAAAGCCGAGCCGGTGATGAAGGTGCTGGCCAAGCGCCTCGAACTCGCACTGCCGCCGGGACCCTGGTTCACGCAGCGTGTGCGCGTGGCGGCCTTGGCACAGGACATCGCGCTGGTCTGTGGCGCGCTGGGCAAGGCCGCGCGCGACATATCGCTGATGATGCAGGTCGAGGTTGGTGAAGCGTCGGAACCTTCCGGTCCCGGCCGCGGCGGCTCCTCGACCATGCCGCACAAGCGCAATCCCGTGGGCGCGGCGTTGATCCTCGCCGCCGCCAATCGTGCGCCGCACCTCGCGGCCATCATTGTGTCGGGCATGGTGCAGGAGCATGAGCGCGCGCTGGGCGGTTGGCAGTCTGAATGGCCAACTCTCGCGGCACTGTGCGAGACGCTCGGGTCGGCGGTCGAGGCGATGTCGGAAGTGGCGCCGGGCCTCGTGATCGATATGGACGCGATCCAGGCCAACATGGATGCGACGGAAGCCGCCGTCTTTGCCGAGCGCGCGACCTTCCTGCTGGCCAAGAAGATCGGCAAGGAGAAGGCGCATGCCCTGGTCGAGCAAGCGCTGGCCAAGGGGGGCTCGTTCCTCGAGGCGCTCGGTCAGCTCAAGAAGGAGCTGTCCGACGAAGCGACATTGCTGGGCTACTCGCCCCAATTCGTCGATCGCTTGCTGGCTGACCTCAAACGTAAGTGAGGAGCCGCCTTCTGGCACGAGAGTCGCATGAGATGTGCGACTCTCACAATCCGCCAGGAGACGTACATGAAGCTTTCGCGCCGCTCGGTGCTCGCCGGAACCGCCGCCCTTACGCTGCCTCAGGCGGCCTACGCACAGGAAAAGGTGGTGCGCTACGGCATCTCCATGGCCGATATCCCGCTGACGACCGGCCAGCCCGATCGCGGCGCGGGCGCCTATCAGTACACCGGCCTCACCCTCTACGACCCGCTGATCGCCTGGGAGCTCGATGTCACCGAGCGGCCGGGCAAGATGATCCCGGGTCTCGCGACCGAGTGGAAGGTGAGCGACACCGACAAGACGCTGTGGACCTTCAAGCTGCGCGAGGGCGTGAAATTCCATGACGGCTCGGCCTTCGACGCCGACGCGGTGATCTGGAACTTCGAGAAGATCTTCAACAAGGACGCGCCGCAGTTCGATACCCGCCAGGCGGCGCAGGTGCGTCCGCGCATTCCCGGCATGGCGGGCATGGGCAGCTACAAGAAGACCGGTCCGATGGAAATCGAGATCAAGACCAAGGAGGTCGACTCGCTCTTCCCGTACCAGTTCCTGTGGTTCCTCGTGTCGAGCCCGGCGCAGTGGGAGAAGGTCGGCAAGGACTGGAACAAGTTCGCCTCGGAGCCATCGGGCACCGGCCCGTTCAAGCTGGCGCGCCTCGTGCCGCGCGAGCGCGCAGAGCTGGTGAAGAACGAGAACTACTGGAATCCCAAGCGCATTCCCAAGGTCGACCGTATGGTCCTGGTCTGCACGCCGGAGGATTCGACGCGCAGCGCGGCGCTGATTTCCGGCAGCGTCGACATGATCGATGCGCCGCAGCCCGACGTGCTCGAGCGGCTGAAGCAGAGCGGGGCGCGCATCGTGGGCAACGTGACGCCGCACGTATTCCAGTACCATCCGTCGGTGCTGCCGGGCTCGCCCTGGGCCGACATCAAGGTGCGCAAGGCGGCCAACCTTGCGATCGACCGCGACGCGATCGTTGGATTGCTCAAGGGGCTGGTCAAGCCCGCCTTCGGCGAGGTCGATCGCAGCAGCCCGTGGTTCGGCAAGCCCACCTTCGTGCTCAAGTACGCTCCCGACGAGGCGCGCAAGCTGATGACCGAGGCGGGCTACAGCAAGAGCAACACGATGAAGACCAAGGTCTCCATCCAGGCCGGCGGCACCAACCAGACGGTGAACGAGGCGATCCAGGAGATGTTCAAGGAGATCTACATCGATCTCGGCATCGTGCCGCTCGACCTCGAGGCGCTGATGACCGGTTGGCGCAGCGGCGCCAAGGCCGACGTGAACAAGGACGTGCAGGCGATCAACGTCACGCACGTGACGTCCGATCCGTTCTATGCGGTGAACCGCTTCTTCGCGTCCGACCAGATGGCGCCGGTCGGCGTGAACTGGAGCGGCTACAAGAACCCCGAGGTCGACAAGATCGTGCTCGAACTGAAGAACACCTTCGATCCGGTCAAGCAGGACGAGCTGGCGGCGAAGGCTCACGCGCTCGCGGTCGACGATGCCGCGATGATCTGGGTCTATCACGACACCACGCCGCGTGCGCTCTCGGCCAAGATCAAGTCGTATACCCAGGCCCAGAGCTGGTTCCAGGATATCGGGCTGGTAGGCGTGTAAGCGATCGTGCGGTACAAACCGCACGATGCTGCTGACGAACCCGATCCCGCCAGGCTGCACGGTCTACTACGTGCGGCACGGGCAAACCGACTGGAATGCGCAGGAGCGCATGGTCGGCCTCACCGACCTGCCGCTCAACGAGCTGGGGCGGCAGCAGGCGGCTGCCGCGGGAACACTGCTGGGTTGGCTGGACAAGAATGCCGGAGAGCTCGACTTCGTCGCGGGACCGCTCCTGCGCACGCGCCAGACGGCGGAGATCGTGCGCACGACGCTCGGGTTGGACGCCGCGGCCTATCGCCGGGACGAACGCCTCAAGGAACTTGACTTCGGCAAGTGGGAAGGACTCACCTGGCCCCAGATCCGCGAGACCGATACGGCCAACTTCGCGTTGCGGCAGGCCGATCCGTGGGGCTTCGCCATGCCGGGCGGGGAGAGTTACCGTCAGGTTGCGGAGCGGGTGCGCGATTGCCTTGGATCGATCCGCCGCGACACGGTGATCGTCTCCCACGGCGGCATCTGCCGGACGGTGCTGGCGCTTGCCGCCGGCTTTGAGGCCGAGCAGACACCGATGCTCAGGGTTCCGCAGAACCAGATCCTGATCCTGCGCGACGGCCGCTTCGCCTGGGTGCAGTCGACGACCGAGATGGGGATCCTGGGCTAGCTGGTGGCGTTGCCGCTCCTCAGAGGTACTCGACCTTCACGATCTCGAGCTCCTCGACGCCGTTGGGCGTGCGGAGTTTCACCACGTCGCCTTCCTCGGCCTTGAGGAGGGCCTTTGCGATCGGCGAGATCCAGCTCACATGGCCCTTGGCGAGGTCGACCTCGTCGACGCCGACGATCTTGAGCGTGCGTTCCTCGTCCCTGGCATTGGCCGTGGTGACGGTCGCGCCGAAGAACACCTGATCGGTCTTGGCGCGCCGGGCCGGATCGACCACTTCGGCATTGGCCAGCCGCTTGCTGAGGTAACGGACGCGGCGGTCGATCTCGCGCAGCCGCTTCTTGCCGTAGATATAGTCGCCGTTCTCCGAGCGGTCGCCGTTGCCGGCGGCCCAGCTCACGACCTTCACGACGTCCGGCCGTTCCTTGCGCATGAGTTGGTCCAGCTCGCCGCGCAGGCGCGCGAAGCCTTCGGGCGTCATGTAGTTCTTGGCGCCGATCGGCAGCCCGCCCATCTCCTCGGGCAGGTCGTCCTCGTCGTCGCCGTCGCTTTCCTTGGTGAAGGCCTTGCTCATTTCAGTCCTTAATCTATCAAGGTGGGGCGATGAACACACTCGCTCCTCCTCGCATGCAGCGCGCGACCGGCGAAAGCCGCGTGGCCTTTGCCGTGCGGGACGGGGAAACCCGCCTCACCGATCTCTATCAACGCGATCCCTGCCGTATTTTGTTCCCTGACCCCGAGCCGGGAGAACCGCCGCAGGCGGTGCTGGTGACGACATCCGGCGGCATTGCGGGCGGCGACGTGCTCAAGATGGCGGTCGAGGTCGGACCGGGCGGGCATGCCGTGGTGGCGACCCAGGCCGCCGAGAAGATCTATCGCGCGGCCTTGACGAGCGCTCCCTGCACCATCGACGTGGAACTGGCGGTGGGCGAGGGCGCGGTCCTCGACTGGCTGCCGCAGGAGACCATCGTCTTCGAAGGCTCGCAGCTTAAGCGCCGGACCGTGGCGGAGGTGGACGCGGGCGGATCGCTACTGGCCTGCGAGATGGTGGTGCTGGGCCGCGCCGCCTCGGGCGAGCGGTTCACGGGCGGGCTGTTGCTCGATGCCTGGTCGGTGCGGCGTGCCGGCAAGCTCGCCTGGACGGACACGTTGCGGGTCGAGGGCGAGACACCGCTGGGGGCGGGCTTCGGCCCGGCCAATGCGCTCGCCACGGTGATCGGGGTCTGGGACGAGCCGCAGCCATCGTTCGAGAAGGCGCGCACGCTGCTCGAAGGTGCAGACAAGGTGCGGGCGGGCGTCACCCTGGTGAACGGCGTGATGGTCGCGCGGTTGCTGGGGGAGGCGACCGAGGTGCGGGCCGCGGTGATCGGCTTTCTGACGGCGTTTCGCGGGCAGAGGCTGCCGCGCGTTTGGCATATTTGATGCTCCCCTCTTATAGTTGAGGGAGCAGGGGGACACATGAATCTGACGCCGCGCGAAAAGGACAAGCTGCTGGTCGCCATGGCCGCCAATGTGGCGCGCCGCCGCCTCGAGCGCGGCGTGAAGCTCAACCATCCCGAGGCGATCGCGCTGATCACCGACTTCGTGGTCGAGGGCGCGCGCGACGGCC
>CAIMEE010000455.1 GCA_903839865.1 Enhydrobacter aerosaccus
GGCCTCAAGCCCACGCTCGGCGTCGTGCCTTACGACACCACGCGCGATGCCTTCGGCAACAACATCTATGCCGGCCCCTTGAGCCGCACGTTCACCGACGCCGCAGTTTTTCATTCCGTGATCGCGGGACCGAGCGAGAAGGATCCGTGGGCGCTCAGCAGCGCGGGCCAGCGGCCGCTCTCGCCCAAGCTCTCGGGCGAGGATCTGTCCAGCGTGCGCATCGGCTACATCGAGCTCTGCGCCAATCCCCGGATCGCCGCCGACGTGCGCACCAATACGCGCGCCTGTCTCGACGCCTGGACGGCGATGGGCGCCACCGTCGAGGAAGTCACGGAGAAGATCGACTGGATCGAATACGAGGGCCGCGTGCTCTACCAAGCGGGCTTCGCAGTGACGTGCGCGCAGTATCTCGCGAAGTGGCAGAACCAGATGGACCCGGTGACGCTGGCCTTCATGCAGCGCGGCGACAAGTTCACCCTGGCCGACTTCCGCAATGCCCAGTTCGCGCGCACCGTGCTCTTCCGCAAGATCCAGACGCTGTTCGAGCGCTACGACTTCATCGTGACGCCGACCAACTCGCGCACGGCGCTCGACGTCACGCACGACGCTGCCAACGACGAAGTAATCGTCGACGGCGTGAAGTGCGGCATCACCCGCCAGGGCTGGACCTCGTACCAGTACCCCTTCAACCTGACCGGCCATCCGGCACTCGCTGTGCCTTCGGGCTTCGGCACCGACAAGATGCCGACCTCGGTCCAGATCGTCGGCAAGTACCAGGCCGAGACCGACGTGCTGCGCCTCGGCGCCCTGCTCGAGCGCGCGCGGCCGTGGGCACAGCATCGGCCGCCGGCGATTTGATCGCGGCGCCTTGATCGGGGCAGCGGATGGCGCAAAATCGGAACCTTCACACCCGGGGGTTCCCATGCGCCGCCGCCATCTGCTTGCCCTCTCCGCCGGAGCGCTCGCCGCGCCGGCGTTGATCGTCCGCCCTGCCCGCACCGAAATGGCGACGCGCGAGGTGAACGGCTATCGCATCCGCACCTTCGACATCGGCATGAAGGCCGGCCTGCACGACGTCGCCTGCGACGCGGGTTCCTTTGTCTGGGCGACCGGCCAGCGCAACGGCGCGCTGATCCTGCTCGATGCGCGCGACGGGGGATTTTCGGACGTCGATCTCGGGCCGGATGCCGCACCGCATGGCGTCATCGTCGGACCCGACGGTGCTGCCTGGGTCACCGAGGGCGGCCAGAATGCGATCGCCCGCTACATGCCCGTTGGCAGCCGCGGCCGGACCGCGGTGAAACTCTTCATGGTGCCCAAGGCCAACGCCAATCTGAATACCGCCGTGTTCGACAAGGAAGGTACGCTCTGGTTCACGGGCCAGGGCGGCGTGATCGGCCGCTTGGAGCCCCAGACCGAGAAGATGGAAGCATGGGATGCGCCGCGCGGCTATGGACCCTATGGCATCGCCTGCACACCCAGCGGCACCGTCTGGTACGTGTCGCTCGCCGGCAACTACCTCGCCCAGATCGACACCGCGACCGGCACGCCGCGCATCGTCGAGCCGCCGACGCCGCAGCAGGGCGCGCGGCGCGTATGGTCCGACAGCCAGGGACGTCTCTGGATCAGTGAATGGAACAGCGGCAACGTCAGCATGCACGATCCTCGCGACGGCAGTTGGAAGAGCCGGAAGCTGCCCGGCAACCGGCCGCGCACCTATGCCGTCTATGTCGATGAGACCGACGCGGTCTGGCTCACCGACTTCGCCGCCAATGCGATCGTGCGCTTCGATCCCAAGAGCGAGACCTTCCTCTCCTTCCCGTCCGACAGGCCGGGCGCCAACGTCCGTCAATTGCACGGACGGCCCGGCGAAGTCTGGGGGGCGGAGTCGGGCACCGGACGAATATTCTGCATCGACAAGCCGCAGGTCTGAGCGGGTGCGCTATGGCTTTCTGGCGGCGGCGTGGCTCGCCGCCTGCGCGTCGTCGCCCGCAGGGGCCGCCGACTGCAACCGCCAGGCTTTCGCGTCCTGCCAGGCGTGCCACGCGCTGACGACCGACGCGGGACAGAAGCCCGGACCTCAGCTCGTGGGCATCGCCGGCCGGCCGGTCGCGGGCGATCCCTCGTTCGACTATTCGCCCCAGCTTCAGGCCGCGCGGGCGAACGGCGATCGCTGGACCAGGGAGCGGCTCGACACTTTCCTCAGCGATCCGCAGGCCCTGTATCCCGGCACCTGGATGGGCAGCCCGCCCATCCGCGATGCAAAGCAGCGCGCCGACCTTCTGTGTGTTCTCGACCGTCCATGAGCTAAGGTCGCGGCAACGGAGGAAATGAATCATGCGCACTGTTTTTGCCTGGGTAATCGCCCTTGCCACGCTCGCCGGAATCAGGCCGGCCGCCGCCGAATTCCCCGACAAGCCCATCAAGATCCAGGCGCCGTACGCGCCGGGCGGCAACATCGACGTCACCGCGCGCATCATCGCCGACAAGCTGAAGGATGTGCTGAACATCACCGTGCTCGTCGAGAACAAGGCCGGCGCCTCCGGCATGATCGGCGCCGATGCGGTCGCACGCTCCGCGCCCGACGGTTACAACCTCCTGGTCTCGGCCAATTCGATGGTCGATGTGCCCGCGATCTACGGCAACGCGCCCTACGACTGGAAGACCGCCTTCCAGCCGATCAGCCACATCCAGTCGGTGCCGGCGGTGATCGTCGTCACGCCCTCCTCGCCGATCAAGACATTCGCCGATTTCATCAAGATGGGCCGCGAGACGCCGGGCAAGCTCGCGATCGCCGATTCGGGGGTCGGCACGACCAACCACATCGTCGTCGAACTGATCAGCGATGCCACCAAGTCCAAGTTCACGGTCGTGCATTACAAGGGCAGCGGCCAGGCCTCGATCGACGTGATCGGCGGCCAGGTCCCGGCCCAGGTCGACCAGCTCAACAGCGCCATCGGCAACATCAGGGCCGGCAAGCTGCGACCGATTGCCGTGACCTCCAACGCGCGCATGCCGGAACTGCCCGACGTGCCCACCGTTAAGGAGTCCGGAATCCCGGAATTGAAGGACTTCACCTACTCCACCTACACGGGCCTGTTTGGCCCCGCCAAGATGCCGCCGGAGGTGTTGAAGAAGCTGCATGACGCGATGGTGACGGTGCTGACCGATCCCGCCACGATCAAACGCTTCGCCGACCTCACCGCCACGGCCAGGCCCAGCACGCCGGAAGAACTGGCCGCCATGCTCGACCACGAAGACAAGACCGCGGTGCCGCTGATCAAGAAGCTCGGCATCAAACCAGAGTAGAAGTGTATGTCCTGGCTGCCCCCCGCCGTCGCGCCCGTCCTGCTGCTGGTCTGCTCCAACGTCTTCATGACCTTCGCCTGGTATGGGCACCTCAAGTTCACCGACCGTGCATTGTGGCTGGTGATCCTGGCGAGTTGGGGCATCGCCTTCTTCGAATATTGCCTGGCCGTGCCCGCCAACCGCTGGGGGCACGCCGTCTACAGCACCGCCGAACTCAAGACCATGCAGGAGGTGATCACGCTGGTCGTGTTCGCCTTCTTCTCGGTCTTCTATCTCGGCGAGCGGTTGACACTGAACCACGCGGTGGGCTTCGCGTTGATCTTCGGCGGCGCGTTCTTCGTGTTCAAAGGGCCGATTCCCAGCTGAAAAAGCGGGATGATCGCTCCTTCCCCTGCGTAATACAGAAGGGGAAATGACGGGCTTCTGGACCAGACAGCGGATCGACACGGCATGCCTGCTGGGCGTGCTGGGACTCGCCTTCACGCTGCGGTGCTGGCGCATCGATGCCCAGGGCTTCGGCACGGAATACTACGCCGCCGGCGTGCGCAGCATGATGCAGGGCGGCTGGCTGTTCTTTTACAACGCCTTCGATCCGGCGGGCGTGCTCTCGCTCGACAAGCCGCCCGTCGCCTTCTGGATCCAGACGGTATTCGCGTGGGTGCTGGGGTTCAGCGGCTGGTCGATCCACCTTCCGCAAATCCTCGCGGGCACGGCGTCGGTCGCGATCCTGTACCGGCTGGTGCACCGGCCGTTCGGCGCGGCGGCGGCGCTCGTCGCCGCTCTGCTGCTCGCCATCACGCCGATCTCGGTCGCGATTGACCGCAGTAACAACACCGACAGCTGGCTGGTCTTCTTCCTGCTGCTGGCGGCGTGGGCGGCGTTGCGCGGCCGCGGGCTGGCGCTCGTCATCGCTATGGCGGTGATGGGCGTCGCCTTCAACGTGAAGATGCTGGCCGCCCTGATCTGCGGCCCGGCCCTGCTCGCGGGCTGGTGGTTTTCCGGCACTCTCCCGCTGTCGCGCCGGTTTGGCTGGATGATCGCCGCGGGTGTCACGCTGGCGATCGTCAGCCTGTCTTGGGCGGCCATGTTCGATCTCACGCCGGCCAAGGACCGGCCCTTTGCCGGCAGTAGCAAGGGCAACTCCATGCTCGAGCTGATCGTGGTGCACAACGGCCTCGAACGCTTCGTCCGCAATCGGCCCGAGCGGGCCGCTCCAACGCCGGCGCCGGCGCAGACCGCGACGCCCCAGCGGGAAATGTACGACTCAGTGCCGGTCGGCCCCCTGCGGCTGGCGACGCCCACGCTCGCCGGGCAGTTCGGCTGGACTCTGCCGCTCGCGCTGCTCGGGCTGGTGCTGGCGTTCGGCGCGCGGAGGCGGCTCGATCATACGCTGCCATCGCTCGCGCTCTGGAGCGTATGGGCGCTCACCTACGGGATCGTGTTCAGCGCGGCGGGCGGAATATTCCACGCCTATTATTTGTCGGCGCTAGCACCTTCGCTCGCCGCCCTTGCCGGGATCGGCTGCGTGCTGCTGTGGCGGCGCGGACCGGCCGCCCTTGCCCTCGGGCTCGCGCTCTCCGGCGCCTGGCAGGTCTATATCGCAGGCGCGTCGCTCGGCTGGACCTCGACCTGGATCGGCTTTCCCCTCGTGGCATTGCTCGCGGCGGCCGGCACGCTGTGGCGGGACAAGCGGCCACCGGCGGCGATCGGCGGCATCGCCTTGCTGGTCCTGCCGATGGCCTGGGCGCTCAGCGCGATCTTCATGCCCGGCAATCACGTCCTGCCCTCGGCCAGCCTGGCGCGATGGCTCGGCCTCAACGATGGCCGCGGCCCCATCCTGTCCCGCAATTACGCAACCCCGACCGACGATCCCACGCTTGCGCAATTCCTCACGGCCAATCGCGGCAACGCCCGCTTCCTGGTTGCAACGCCGACGACCCGGCTCGCGGCGCCCCTGATCGTACGCACCGGACAGACGGTCCTCGCCTTCGGCGGCTACCTCGGCCTCGATCCGATCTTCTCGCTCGCGGCGCTGGAGGGCATGGTCGCGCGCGGCGAGCTGCGCTACGTGCTGGTGCCCGGCGGCCGACAACGTGCGAACGATTTCATCAAATGGGTGCGCGAGCGCGGCAAGCCCGTCGACAACGATCTGTGGCGATCGTCAGTCCCCGAGGACAGTAGACGCGTGATCGCTCTCTATGACCTGAACCGTTAAGCTTCGGCCCGCATGGTCTGGAAGCTCATCCCTGCCGAGTCTTTGCCGTCGATGCCCTGGAAGAACGGTGGCGGCACGACGCGGGAAGTCCTCAAATTTCCGGCTTCCGCGACCATCGATACCTTCGA
>CAIMEE010000456.1 GCA_903839865.1 Enhydrobacter aerosaccus
AGCCGTCGCGCCAGTGCCACGGTCGCCCTCTTCATCCCGCGGTGCCTGGCGATCTTCATGGCCCAGGCCTTGAGCCAGGACCACTTCGCTACACGCACCAGCATGATATGGGCCGCTTCGTAGAGCATCGCCCGCATCATCTCGTCGCCGCATCTTGATATCGTGCCGGATCGGTCGATCTCGCCGGATTGATACCTGGCAGGCGTCAGTCCAAACACCGCCCCGACGGCCTTGGAGTTCCGGAAGCGGGCGGGGACGTCGACGGTGGCGCGATAGGTCAGCGCCACCACGGGACCAACACCGGGCACCGTCATCAGGCGCCGGCACACATCGTCCGTGCGCACGATCGCCAGCAGGCGACCATGAAGAATGCCGATCTGCTCGCGCAGCGTCCGTCGGACGATCAGCAGCGGTTCGACCAGCTCAGCAAGATCCGGCAGGTTCTCGACAAGCTCCCGGATGCGCGCCTCGAACTTCGCTGCTCCCACCACGCCCACCTTGAGGCCGAAGTTGCGCAACGTCCCGCGCAGGTCGTTATCAATGGCGATGGCCTTCGACTGCAGCAGTTTGCGATGGGTCAGCAGCATGCGCAGTTTCTGGCTGCGCAACGTCTTCACATGCACCGGACGATAAAGTCCCACCCGCATCATCTGCGCAATGCCTCGCGCATCGTTGCGGTCGGTCTTGTTGATCTGCGCCTGCAACACCGCCCGCATGTGCCGCGTCTCGACACAGATCGCCGGCAAGCCGGCCTCGGCAAGCGCGCTGAAGAGCCATTGCGACAGCGGCCCCGCCTCAAGCCCTATCCGCTTGAAGCGGTAGAGCGGGTTCGTCAGCACCGGCAGCAGAGCCTCAGGCTCGCTCGCGACCTTCACTTCCCGAACGATCCTGCCCGTGTCGTCCAAAACACAGACGCTGGTCTCCTTGACCGACACGTCCAATCCGGCAAAATGATCCATGCTGCGCTTCTCCTTCTGATGCTTGAGGCCGTACCCACGGACCTCGTTTCACCATCAGCCTGAAGCGCAGCACCCAAAACCTCCAACTATCCACAAATGCGCCGGCCGATTACCCCATCTGTTGGGCGCAGAGCGGACATGACGCCAACGACCAGCGATGTCGCCTAATGTCAAAAAGGCGACTGGCTGCCGGTGCCAGCTATGCGCCTCTTTGGATATGAACCCAGTCGGATTTCAAAAAAGGAATGGCGTTCCGTATGTGGAAGCCCACCACGTGATGCCGGTTTCGCGTATGCAAGTAGGATCCCTCGCGGCATCCAATATCATGACCGTTTGTACCAACCATCATCGGCAACTGCACTACGGAAAAGATGTAAGTGTCGAGATCGGCAAGACTGGTTTCACTGTTGTTATTGCGGGGGTCACGGTTGAAATACCCAAATTCAAAGTCAACATCAGCTTCGAACCAAGTCCCTCACAAAGCGTCGTTAGCCTCTATCATGATCGTTACCGGCGTGAGAACCTGAGGTTGCCAGCTTGTGAGCCGTCCTCGTGAGAATCCTTTGAACTGGAAAAACATTCCCTTCGATCCCGCCAGGCTTCCCCTGGCCACGCTGCTCAAGCTGGCGGCGGCGTTCTGTGCGATCGTGGGGCTCTATGACGTTGCCGCCATCACGTCGATGCTGGCGGGCGGTCCCGACCTCGGGCCGCCGAAATGGGTGCTCTTTCCCGACTTTCTCGTCTTCAATGCCGCCTCGCGTGCCTTCCTCGAAGGCCATCTGGTGACGATCTACGATTTCGACGCCTTCCATCGATTCGAGAACGCGATCTACGCCGATCGCTTTCCGAGCTATGTCGGCTTCCGCCCCTATCTCTATCCGCCGCAATGGGTGCTGCTGACCCTGCCGCTGGCGCTGGTTCCCGTCGGTGTGGCCTACGGGCTGTTCATGGGCGGGACGGCGGCACTGGCGACGGCGCTGGCGGGGTTGCGCGACAAATGGGGCTGGCTCGCGGTGATGACGTCGCCCGGCGCGTTCTGGACGATGGTGTCGGGGCAGAACAGCTTTTTGAGCGTGGGCCTGTTCTATGGCGGCTTGCGGCTGGTGGAGCGCCATCCGATCGGGGCCGGCGTCGCCCTCGGCGCGCTGTCGTACAAGCCGCAATTGTGGGCGATGGTGCCGGTTGCTCTGCTGGTGGCGCGGCAGTGGCGGGCACTCGCCTCGACCCTGGCGACGGCCGCACTGCTTGCGCTCTTCAGTTTCCTGATCTTCGGCGTCGATGTGTGGCGCGCCTTCTTCGAGCTGGCGCGATTTGCCTCGAGCCCGCACTTCACCGAGACGATGTTCGGCGTCGTCGGCGACTACATGACGACGGTCCTTGCCGGCGCCCGCATTGCGGGGCTGCCGACGGTGCCAGCACAAATCCTTCATGGGATCGTGGCCGTCGCCGCTGTCGCCGCCGTCGTACATGCCTGCCGCCGCGCTCCCTGGAACGACGTGCAGATCGCCGTCATCGCCGCCGCATCGCTTCTGATCTCCCCCTCTCTCATCAACTACGACATGCTGCTCGTCATGCCGGCGGCGGTGGCGCTGTTCCGGCAGCGCGCGCGGAGTGGCTTCCTCCCCGGCGAGCCGTTCTTCTATGCAGCTCTCTGGCTCGCGCCCAACATCGGCATGCGGTTCAATCAGCATCATCTGCCGCTGTCGGCAGTCCTGATCGTCCTCTTTCTGGGACTCGCCTGGCTCACGGCCAGGCCGCCTGCGAAATCTGCGCTCGTCAGGGCCTGAGCTTTGCCGTCAGCGCGTGCAGCGCGCGTTGCAGCGCCAGACCGGGCCGCACGCCGAAGGTCGCGGCGAACCCAGGGTGGCGAGAACTGGCCCGACCAGGCGTAGTGTCCAAGCCGGTCGCGATCGAGCGAAGCGAAGACCTCGTGGAGGTTCTCGTGGCGGCCTTCGTGATAGAGCGTGAACAGGAAGCGGAAGATCATGCGATCGAAGGCCGAGCGACGGTCCTCGTTCAGCGGCACCGCCGCCTTCATTTCCATCCAGAAGCGGCAAGCCTTCAGCGGTTCGAAATGATCGTGCAGGTGGGTGAGCCGTCCGGGGCTGTCCTGGCGCATGCGCACGATGTCGTGGTCGACATAGGCCGCCTGGGTGCGCTCGTCGCTCAGTGCCTTCAGATAGCACTCGGCCATTTCCCAGGGCATGCGCGTCTCGGAGACGCGCGGGCGCAGGCTGCGCTTGAGGATCGTCGAGCCGGTTGACCAGCCACCCTCGACCGCATTGGCCAGCCCATCCGTGTACGGGAATGTCGGCCGGATTCGCTGCTCGCCCTCGGCGGAGAAGTCGAACCAGTTGCCGGTCACGGTATCGAATTGGCCGTCGCGGCTCGCCGGCAGCCGGATCGTGTACTTGTAGCCTTCGGCCTCCAGGAACTCGTAGACCTCGGGGTTGGCAAAGGCGGCATCGGCGCGGAAGTAGCGGCGAAGGTCTCGCTCCCGATAGCGGGCCACGGCCGGTGCGAGCACGTCCTTCCAGCCGTCCGCCGAATGGACGTTGCCCGGGCGCAGCGCAGAACGCTCCAGATCGCCGAACTGGTTGAACACGAACAGTGGATGGTAGCAGGTGCAGGCGAAGTGGCCGTTGTAGGCGGTACCTTCCTGATCGCCATGCGTCGG
>CAIMEE010000457.1 GCA_903839865.1 Enhydrobacter aerosaccus
GCCATCGCCGCCGTGCTCGCCGCCGATCCGTCGCTCAAGCGCGAGCGCGCCCTGTCGCCGCACGAAGTCTTCGAGCGCCACGCGCCCTTCAAACGACTGCCGATGAGCATCGCCGCAGTGATGCTCGCCGAGATCGAATCCGACGACGAAGCGTCCGTTAAACGCGGTTTAATCGAGGTGCAATGCCGCGAGGTTGATCCCGACGAACCGCTGCGGTTCGGCCTCGTGCGCCGTGACGGCCGGGGCACCGAAGAACCGCTGCGCGAGGGCGAAAAATACCTCGTGCGCGTCAATCCGGTGGATCCACGCTTCGCGTTCCTCTATGAAGCGAACGGCAGTTTCGCCGGCTGCGCAGAAAATTACGGGCGCACGGAACGCGAAGACATTCACGCGCTGCACGCGAAATGGACGGCCAAGCGCCAATATCTCGCGCCGCAAATTCAGCAGGCGCGACAGCTCGCGGGTTCGCTGACCCGCGCCGATCTCGAACGCCATGCGCACAACGCCGAGGTGCTCGGCGCGGATCAATCCGCGAAATCAAGCTCGCGGCGCGCGGCGATGGACGCCTTTCTTTCGGTGGACTGAAAAAAAAACTAAAACCGGTTTATGCACGAAACCATCATTGACGCGGCCCCGCCGTCCCTGGCGCCGGCCGTAATTTTCCCGCACGACGAAGCCCTGCGCCTGCGCTGTCTCGCGTTGCTCGACGGCGGCCGGACGATTTCGACGATGAGCCGCGCCAGCGGCGTCAGCGCCTCGATCCTTTCCCAATACCTCAGCGCGAAGGGGAATCTCTATTGCGGCGATACGGAGAAATACGAACGCAAACTTTCCGGCTGGCTGGAACGGCTCGATCTCGAAACGCTGGCGGGCATCCCGACCATTGCGACGCCGGTGGCGGAGAAGATCGCCAAGGCGGCGCGCATGGTCCGGCGCTGTCACATCATGGGAAAGGGCATCGGCCGGGCCGGCATCGGCAAGACGCGCGGGGCCGCGCTGCTCTGCGAGGCGGACGAAAGCACGATGCTGATTCTCGCGAGCCGCGAGGAGGGGACGCGCGAGGCGGTGCGGGCGCGCCTGTTCAAGCTGGCGGGCGTTCGCGGCCCGCGCAAGCGCACGGCCAATCGCCGGCGACTCATGTATTCCGAGCTGGTCAACCGGCTGCGCGGGACGGAAATCCTGATCGTGGTGGACCAGGCGCACAAGCTGACGGCCCCGGCGATTGATCTGCTGGTCGAACTCTGGAATGCCACGGCGGCGCCGCAGCTCTGGCTGGGCACGTCCCAGCTCGAGGAGAATCTGGAGCGCGACGAGCAATGGGGTTCGCGCCTGGCCTTCACGTTTCCCATCGAGGTGATCGTGGACAAGGAGCGCAACGACGTCCGGCCGCTCGTGCAACACCAGATCAAGGCCCGCCTGCCGGAGCTCAACGGCGAACTGCCGCGCCTGACAAACCTGTGCGAGAAGCTGGCGCTGACGGGCAGTTTCCGCCGGGTCGAGATGCGGCTGGCCACCATGCTTTATTTGCACGAGAGCGCGCGGAACAAGGACACGTCGTGGTGCGAATTGTTCGAGCAGAGCGCCGCGTTTCTGACCGAGCAGGAGGACGAATGATGAAAACCAGAATCCAAAATTCACCGGCGTTGATGGCCGTGTTTGAGCGCATCTCCAGGGAACGGTTGCGCCAGCGGGCGCTGATGCGCGACGGCAAGATCAGCTTCGCCTGTGAATCGCCGATCGTCGGCGACGACCGCAAGCTGCGCGTGCTGGTCGAGGAGGTCGGCGAAGTGGCGCAGGCGCTCGACCAGATCGAACTCGCC
>CAIMEE010000458.1 GCA_903839865.1 Enhydrobacter aerosaccus
CAAGGATGTACAGGGCACTCATTGCTGATTACTCGGCACTGTTCGGGTGAAAGGCACCTGGCGGCGAGTCGGCTGCTTGTCGTCGCCGGGTTTCGTATCAAGCGATGCGCCATCGGCGCCAAGCTCGCCGCCTTCGGCGTCGATTTTGGCGCGCGCGGCACCGCGCAGGACGTACACGCTGTGTCCAACCGGTTTGTCTTTCTGCGCGCTCACCGCCGGGATCTGCCGGATCAGGCGACTCACCTGGGCATCCTGGGTGTAGCTGTCGCCCGGCATGGCCGGTGCGTTCTCGTCGGCCGCCGCCTGGTCGCGGCCACCGTCTTCGGCACCCTGCAGGCTGCGCAGCACCAGCGAGAGGTCACCCATCTTGACCGCGAGAGTGACGATCTCGCTCTGCTTCGGAGTCAGCTCGAGCGTCGCGGTCTTGGCGACGTCAGGTTTGTCGCCGGGCGAGAAGTCGAGCTTCTGATCCATCGCGATCACGCGCGCGTTGCGCAGCACGGTCTCGGTCGCATTGTGCTGGCCGTCCTGGGTGTTGAGCACGTGCGTCAGCAATACATCGACCCGGTCGCCGGCGTAGATGAAGCCCGACACCGCCGACGTGGCCGTGACCGGCACGCTGACCGCGCGGGCACCGGGCTGCAGTACTGCCGCCATGAAGCCACGCGTGCCCGAGAGCACGAGCTTGCCTTCGCTGACCGGTTCGCCCGCATCGATCGGCACGCGGGCGACCGCCCCCACGAAATCCGAGAGCGGACGCTTGCCTTCCACGACGTAGGTCGGGGCAAGGCTGCCTTCCGGCCACGACTGCCAGCGCAGATCGTCCGGCTTCACGATCTGGCCGGTGTGAACGGGATTGCGCGCGACCAGAACCTGCAACGTCGGCGCAGCCACCGGGGCGGCATCGTGACGAAGTCCTGCCTGCGCCATGACGGCGGCGCGCTCGCTCTGCAGCCAGGCGCGGGCCATGAAGGCGGTCAGCCCGGCCACGATGACGGCCAGTAGCAGGAAGACGACGCGTTTGCTGTTCATGGTATCGCCCCTTATGCGCCGGCCAGCTGGGCTGCGACCCACAGGCCGCCCACGGCGATCGCCGGGCCATAGGGAAGCCCGCTGCGCAGCCGGGCGCGGACCGTCGAGCCGTTACCGGCAGCGGCCGCAGGTCCGATCGGAGCCCCCGCCAGGATCGCGATACCCATCGCGCCACCGGCCACGGCCACCACCGTCAGGAAATCGAGCAGGAAGGCCGAGCCGGCAAACAGCGTCGCTGCCGCGAGCAGCTTCACATCGCCGCCGCCAAAGGCGCCCGCGGCAAAGGCAAGCGCGCCCAGGAAGAACACGCCGATCGAGCAGGTCACGGCAAGCGCGAGATCGCCCACGACGAGCGTGCCCGAGGCCAGGCCCGCCAAGGCCCAAACCAGGAAGGTGCCGACGATCGCCACCGACAGTTGGTTGGCGATGCGCATCGTGCGCAGATCCTGCCAGCCCGCCGCGAGCAGCAGCAGGGCGAAGGCCATCAGGCAGCCAGCTTGAAGAAGCGCGAACAGCGGCATTCTCCCCCATCAACTCACGGCGCCGACGGGCGCCGCGCTAAACACGTCGATCGAGTCGGGCAGCGACGGCCGCAATGGCCACCGCACCCGCCCGGTTCATGTGTCTGTCCCCTCGAAACGCCACCTGATTGTCCCCTATCAGGCAGTTACGTGAATAACTTAAGAAGTAACTTGCAAACGAATGCACAAAGCTAAAAAGGACAAAAGACAGACTATAAGAACGTTACAAATGATACTTTCAGTGATGGATCAAGTCAAGGCCGTAACGCATTCAAAATGAAAGGAAATTCCGACATGATACACTGCTAATAGCGGTCAAAAAGAACGGGCGACCCATTGCTGGATCGCCCGTCGAAGACCCCCTCGAATTCCGGATACCGTCAGGTCATCGCCTGCGAGACATTGTTCAGGACATTGCCGACCTTGTTGCCGACCGAGCGCATTGACGCGATCGCGGCGACGGCGATCAGCGAGGCGATCAAGGTGTATTCGATCGCCGTGGCGCCGCGCTGGTCCCTAGCGAGGCGGCGGAAGATGGAAAACATGTAAGGGTCACTCCCCAAGTCACTGAATTCAGTGAAAGAATCGTACTCTATGACGATTCTTGAGGTCAATAACAATTAGACCAAATTGTGAAGAAAGTTTTCCAACTATATGATTTTAGAAGATTTTCTTACTCATCCATGGACGCAGTACCGATCGGTCGCAATGTCACGACATCGGCGCCCTGCACGTCCCGGGCTACCTGCCGCCGATACGCCATCCAGCTGAATGGGATCAGGCAAACATAGATCAGCCCCAACAGCGACAGCCCGATCCAGGGCGAGCTGGCCAGAACGCCCATGACCAACGCGACGCCCAGCAGGCCCGGTAACACCCATTGGCGCGGAATCCGGCCCTTCTTGAAGGAGAAGGTCGGCAAGCGGCTCACCATCAGGCCGCCGACCACGACCAGGAAAAGCCCAGCCACGATCGGATGGCGTGGCCAGGCGGCTTCAGCCTCGAAGCTCACCACCAATGGAATCAGCGCCAGAAGCGCCCCGGCAGGCGCGGGAACGCCGGTGAAATAGGACCCGGTCCAGGCTGGAGGCGGTGTGTCGGCCAGCAGGGCGGTATTGAAACGCGCCAGTCGCAGCGCCGAGCAGATCGGAAACATCAGGGTCGCGACCCAGCCCAACGCACCGCCATCGTGCAGGGTGGCCATGTAGAGAACCAGGGCCGGCGTGACGCCAAAGCACAGGAAATCCGAGAGTGAATCGAGTTCGGCGCCAAATCGGCTGGTGACGCCGAGGCGTCGTGCGACGCGGCCATCCAGTGAATCGAAGATGGCGGCCACGATGATGGCAATTACCGACAGCTGGTAATGTTGCTCGAGGGCAAAGCGGATTGCCGTCAGCCCCGAGCACAGAGCGGCCAGGGTCAGAACATTGGGGATCAGCCGGTTGACCGAGAAGCCTCGCAGCCCTCGTCGACCTCGGAACTCCCTCTCCATTAGGGCCTCCTAAAACTCTACAGCAGTCCGCGGCGTCGAAACGGTCGGATGGAGCTCGGCCATGACGGTCTCGCCGCCGATCATGCGCTGGCCGGGCGCCACCAGCAAACGCGCGCCCTGGGGCAAATATAGGTCGGTGCGGCTGCCGAAGCGAATGTGGCCAAAGCGCTCGCCCGCCGCGACCTGCTGTCCTGGCTTGATATAGGTGATGATACGGCGCGCCACCCAGCCGGCGATCTGCACGCAGCCGATCAGCGTGCCGTCGGCACGGCGCAAGGCGATGGCGCTCCGCTCGTTCTCGTCGCTCGCCTTGTCGGCTGCGGCATTGAGGAATTTGCCCGGCCGATAGGCCACGACCTCGACCGTGCCGGCACACGGCGCGCGGTTGATGTGCACGTCGAAGACGCTCAGGAAGATCGACACGCGCGTCATCGGCTGGTCGCCGAGACCGAGCTCGGCCGGCGGCACGGCGTCGACGATCATCTGCACCAGCCCATCTGCCGGCGCGATCAGAACGCTGTCGTCCTGCGGCACGCCGCGCGGCGGATCGCGGAAGAAGTAGATCGACCAGGCCAGCACCAGCATCAGCGGCCAGAACAGCCACGCCTGCCCCGTCAGCGCGCCCACAAAGGCGAGGCCCGCGAAGATGGCGATGAAGCGCCATCCGTCCTCGAGGATCGGAATGAAGAAATTGGCCAGCACGTCAGTTTACCTTTGGTAGGCTGAAATTCTGGCCGGGGTATATCAGATCGGGGTCGCGAATCTGATTTTTGTTCGCGTTGAAGATGATCGTGTACTGCAAACCCTCGCCATAATGCGCGCGGGCGATGTTCCAGAGATTGTCGCCTTTGACGATGCTGAGCTTGCGGGTGTCGCCTCCTCCACCGGCGGCGGCGCCCGGCGTCGTGAGCAGCCGCTCGAAGGCCAGTTCGAGACGGGCGACGGGCTTGCCGTCCTTGCCGAGGCGATCGAGCCGCAGCACGTGCTTGCCTACTTCGATCGGATCGGCCGGCGCCATGCGCCAGCGGCTGTCGCTGCCCGACACGGCGTCCGCCGCGGCCTTGTCGTCGAAATAGGCCCGCACCGTCGCGCCCGCGAGCGCCTGCCCGCTCAGCGTGACCTTGCCGCGATCGTCATAATCCAGGGTCGAGAGCTGGAGGTCGTTCGATTTCGGCACGCCCGCGGCCGACGGCGATTGCACCAGCGTGGGCGACCCACCCGGCGGGACAATCATGACCAGCGTCTCGTCGGCGGTATTGGATTTCTCGGGCACGACGACGACCACCGACTGCTCCGAGGTCACCGGCGCTCGGCCCTCGACATGCTGGACGACGCGCAGCTCATGCTGCCCGGGCGCCAGCGGCGGATCCTGGATCAGCAAAACCCAGTCGCCGCGCGAGTCGGCCTCGCCACGGGCGATCTCCTTGCCGCCATCCAGCAAGACGATCTTGGCGCCCGGTGTGGCGCGCCCGGCAACCACGGCACGACCGTCGCGGCCGATGCGGGCGACGTCGAAACTTGGCGCCATCACGGCCGCGGACGGCGATTCCGGCGGCTTGACGGCCTCCGGGCGCGACGCCGATGAGGACGTCACGGTACTCGGTGCGGGCGTGGTGGCGCGCGCGATCGCTGCGCGCTCGTTCATCTTCGTGTACCACCCAACGCCCAGCGCAGCAGCGATCACCGCCGCTCCTGCCACCACCAGCCAGACAATTGTGCGAGACATCGAACTCCCAACGGTGCGGCGACTAAGCTATTGGTATCGCGCACTTGCTACACCAAATGATACCATGCCTGCCCGGGGCTGAAAGCCGCCGGATCCCTGTAAATAAAGAACCGCCAGCAAAGAAACGATCGTGCCCCTTCCGTCTTCCCTCTGTGTCTACTGCGGCTCCCGCTTCGGAGCCGATACCGCCTACCGCGATACCGCCACGGGCCTGGGCGACCTGATCGCCCGCAATGGGATAACGCTGGTCTACGGCGGAGGTGGCGTCGGCCTGATGGGTTTGACGGCGAACGCTGCCCTCAAGGGCGGCGGCAAGGTCGTGGGCATCATCCCGAGCTTCCTGCTGAAGCGCGAGGCGGGCCACCCGAATCTCACCGAAACCGTGGTCGTCGAGACCATGCACGAGCGCAAGCTGCAGATGTTCGAGCGCTCCGACGCCTTCATCATCCTGCCCGGCGGAATCGGCACCCTGGAGGAATTCTTCGAAATCCTGTCCTGGCGCACACTTGGCCTGCACGCCAAGCCGATCGTGATCATCGACCAGGGCGGCTACTGGCAGCCGCTCGAGGCGCTCCTGAAATCGATCGTGACCGGCGGTTTTGCCGATCCGATCAACTTCGACCACGTGGTCTTCGTGAAGGATTTCAAGGACGTTCTGCCCGCGATCGAGAAAATGCCGCGCAGCCCGGTCGCCGAAAAGACGCTCGACCGCCTCTAAAGGAAGCACATGCCCAAGATCAAGGTGAAGAACCCGGTCGTCGAGATGGACGGCGACGAGATGACGCGCATCATCTGGAAGTTCATCAAGGACCGGCTGATCCTCCCGTACCTCGACATCGACCTGAAGTATTACGATCTCGGCATCGAATATCGCGACCAGACGAACGATCAGGTGACGATCGATTCGGCCAGGGCCACGCAGCAGTTCGGCGTTGCCGTTAAGTGCGCCACGATCACGCCGGACGAAGGCCGCGTGAAGGAGTTCAAGCTCAAGGAGATGTGGCGGTCGCCCAACGGCACGATCCGCAACATCATCGGCGGCACCATCTTCCGCGAGCCGATTGTCTGCAGGAACGTGCCGCGCCTCGTGCCCGGCTGGACGCATCCGATCGTGATCGGCCGCCACGCCTTCGGCGACCAGTATCGCGCCACCGATTTCCTGGTGCCGGGCAAGGGCAAGCTCACGATCAAGTTCGAGGGCGACGACGGCAAGGTGATCGAGCAAACCGTCTACGACTTCCCCGGCAGCGGCGTCGCGATGGCGATGTACAACATCGACGAGTCGATCATCGGCTTCGCACGCAGCTCGTTCAACTACGGCCTGAACCGCGGCTGGCCGGTGTATCTCTCGACCAAGAACACCATCCTGAAGCGCTACGACGGCCGCTTCATGGACCTCTTCCAGAAGGTGTTCGACGAGGAATTCGCCGACAAATTCAAAGCGAAGAACATCACCTACCAGCACCGTCTGATCGACGACATGGTCGCCTCGGCGCTGAAGTGGCACGGCGAGTTCGTCTGGGCCTGCAAGAACTACGACGGCGACGTGCAATCCGACACGGTGGCCCAGGGCTTCGGCTCGCTCGGCCTCATGACCTCGGTGTTGATGACGCCGGACGGCAAGACGGTGGAAGCCGAGGCCGCCCACGGCACGGTGACGCGCCACTATCGCGAGCACCAGATGGGCAAGCCGACCTCGACCAACCCGATCGCCTCCATCTTCGCCTGGACGCAGGCGCTGAAGTATCGCGGCAGCTTCGACAGCACACCCGACGTGGTGAAGTTTGCGACCGCGCTCGAGAAGGTCTGCGTCGCCGCCGTCGAAAGCGGCAAGATGACCAAGGATCTTGCGATCCTGATCGGCTCGCAGCAGGACTACCTCACGACCGAGGAGTTCCTGGCGGTGCTCGACGCCAACCTCAAGACCGAAATGGCCACCTGGTAGTTACCGCATGATCGTCGCGGGCGCCGACGGCTGCCGCACCGGCTGGGTTGTCTGCCGGCGCGATGCTGACGGCACTCTCGACATCAGGGTCGTGAAGACCCTCGCGGACGCTTGCGAGGGTCTTTCCATTTTGGCCGTCGACATGCCGATCGGTCTTACCGATTCACCGCGTCCCGGCCGCGCCTGCGAGGGCGAGGCGCGCAAGCTGCTGCCCGGCAAAGCGAGTTCAGTATTCCCCACTCCCTGCCGCCCGGCCCTCGCGTGCACGACATACGCGCACGCCAATGCGACGAGCAAGAAGCTGGGCGCGGGCCTCACGCAGCAGACGTTTCATCTCTTCCCGAAGCTGCGCGAGATCGACGAGCTGTTGCGCCGCGAGCGCAAACTGCGGCGCATCGTCCACGAAGCTCATCCCGAACTCGCCTTTGCGCGCATGAACGGGGGCAAGCCCGTGCTGAGCAAGAAGCGCCAACCGGAAGGCTATGCCGAGCGCCGCAGGTTGCTCGCGAAGCACGGCTTCAAGACGAAGGTCGACCGCCTGCCGGGTGCTGCACGCGATGATATCCTCGATGCAATTGCGGTCTGCCGCACGGCGACCTTGATCGCCGCCGGCACCGCGATAAGACTGGGTCCGGCGTCGGCACGCGATCGCCATGGCCTGCCGATGAACATCTGGTACTGATGAGAACGCTCGCAATCCTGATCGGCCGCCACGACGCTTCCGTTTCAAGCCGGCCAACGTTTCGGCTTCAGTAACGACCGTAATAGGGGTTGGCAGCGACCGGCGATAGAATCGCGTCGTGTCGATCCTGTTCACCCCTCTCTCGCTATATTCTCGCTATTTTATCGGTTACCCAGCAGTAACCATCGAGGAAACGGCGCTACTCCGGCTTGATGCCCGCCGCCTGCAGCACTGGCCCCCAGACCGGCGCCTGCTCGCCCGCCCACTTGGCCAATTCCTGCGGCGTGCCGCCCATGGCGACGAAGCCGCGGGTGCGCAGGTCTTCGCGCATATGTGGCGTCGCGACGGCAGCGTTCAATGCGGCGTTGAGCTTGGCGATGATCGGCTGCGGCGTGCCGGGCGTCGCGATCAGAGTGTAGACGATCGTGCCGTCGACGTCGCCGAACCCCAGCTCCTTGAAGGTCTTCACGTCGGGCGCCGACTGCGCGCGCTCGGGCGCCGCCATGCCGTAGGCCTTGAGCTTGCCGTTGGCGAGATACTGCGCGACGGACGTGACACTCGACATGCCGAGTTTCACATGGCCGCCCAGAAGATCGGTCACCAGAGGCCCGGTGCCCCGGAACGGCACGTGCGTGAGTTTGATCTTGTTGAGGATGGCGTAGCGCTCGGTCGACAGATGCATCGGCGTGCTCACGCCCGCAGTGCCGTACTGCACGTCGCCCGGCTTCTTGCGCGCCGCCTCGGTGATCTCGGCGAGATCCTTCCACGGCGCATCGGCCGCGCCGACGAAGACCGACTCCTGCTTGGCGACGAAGCCGATCGGCACGAAGCTCGCGGGATCGAAGCTGAGATGGGCGATGAGATACGGCAGCAGCATCTGGTTGTTGCTGCTCATCAGGATCGTGTAGCCGTCGGGTTGGGCCTTCGCCGTGATCTCGTGGCCGATGCTGCCGCCGCCACCGCCGCGATTGTCGATAATGACCGTCTGGCCCAGCGCCTTCTGGAACGGCTCCTGAATCGCGCGCGCGAGAGCGTCGGTGCCGCCGCCGGGAGGAAACGGCACGACGAGATGGATTGGCTGCGCGGGAAAGGTCTGCGCCGAAGCGCCGCCGATGCCCGCCGCAAGAGCAGCGAGCATCGCCGTTATCGTCTTGAGCATTTTTTGTTTCCTCCGTTCGAAGGAAACGTAGCGTGTCGCCTAGACCATGCCCAGCGCGTGCTTGTAGACGTCCAGCAGCGTCTCCTGCTCGTCACGGTCGGCGGCGTCCATCTTCCGCAGCGACACGATCTTGCGCATGGTCTTGACGTCATAGCCGACGCCCTTGGCCTCGCTGTAGATGTCGCGCAGATCGCCGCCCAGGGCTTGGCGCTCTTCCTCGAGCTTCTCGATCCGCTCGACGAAGCTCTTCAGGCGGTCGGCCGAAATCGGCCCAGCTTTGACCTTCTTGGAGACGGCGCTTCCATCCGGCATGTCCAACACTCCTTGATCACGTTGGCCGGACCATACGGGCGGAGCCCGTGTCGGCTCAATGACGACAAGCCGTGGAATGACGGGGATAACGTGGAACGCTTAGATGTGTTTATGCTGGCCCTTGTCGAAGGCCTTCTTTTGATCGCCGGAGGCTTCTTTCTGGTGCTTGGCCTTCCATTCGTCGTACGGCATGCCGTAGACGATCTCGCGCGCCTTGGGATCCGCAATTTCGATGCCCTGCTTGCCCGCTTCCTCGCGATACCAGCGCGACAGGCAGTTGCGGCAGAAGCCGGCCAGGTTCATCAGGTCGATGTTCTGGACGTCGGTGCGCTCCTGCAGGTGCGACACCAGCCGGCGGAAGGCGGCGGCTTCGAGTTCGGTCTTGGTCTTGTCGTCCATGGGCGAAATCTCCTTGGATCGGATATAGGCTCAGCCCAGTGCTGCCGCAACGGCCGCACCGATTGCGGGCGCCAGCCGGCGGCCCCATTTGCGGGCATCGTCGGGAGTGCCCATCAGGTCCTGGCGCACTTCCAGCGAGCAATAAGGCAGCTTGCGCGCCCGTGGATGGGCATTGAGCGTGTATTCGTAGGCGTCGCGGGCCGAATATGGCTCGTTGTCGCCGACCACGAGCGACGTATCCTTGCGCAGCTCGGCGAGCAGCGGTTCGGGCAGGCGCGGATCGTCGTTCCACAGCACGCCGACATGCCAAGGCCGCTTGAAGCCCTTCATCTCAGGCGTGAAGGAATGCATGACCAGCACACAAACTTTTCGGCCGCCCGCGGTCATGCGATCGAGCTGCCGGCCGACCTCTCGGTGATAGGGCCAGAAGCAGGCCTCGGCGCGGGCGTCGGCCTGTTCCTTCGTGATACCCTTGTTGCCGGGGACGTGGATCGTGTCGCTGATCTCCGGAGTCGAGCCCTCGCCGTTCGGCCAGCGATTGCAGTCGATGACGAGTCGCGAATAGCCGGAGGCGACCAGCGGCGCGTCAAGCTGCTTCGACAGTTCGATCGCAGAGTCGAGTCCGCCGATGTCCCATCCGACATGCTGCGAGAGTTCGGCATCGGTGATACCGAGCATGTTCAGCGATTTCGGCACAGCCTTGCTGGCGTGGTCGCAGAGCAGAAGCAACGGTGCGTTGCCCGTCGCGTTATGCACGGAGAACGCCGGCGGATCGTCAGGGCCGAGCAGTGGTTGCATCGCGCCCCTATAGTGGGAAGATGCGGCAAATGAAAGATGCCGATGCCCGCGCCTTGCTGCGCGACCTGTTCGACGCCGCCCTCGCCGCCGCGCGCCCAGCGACCTGCCTTGCCCCCTATATTGATGCGCTGAAGCCGCCGAAGGGCCGCACCGTCGTGATCGGCGCCGGGAAGGCCAGTGCGGCCATGGCGCGCGCGCTCGAAGATCGCTGGCATCACCCGCTCGAAGGGCTGGTGGTCACGCGCTACGGCTACGGCGAGACCTGCAAGCGCATCGAGATCGTCGAGGCGGCGCATCCCGTGCCCGACGAAAAGGGTCGAGCGGCCGCCGGCCGCATGCTCGGCATGGTGAAGGGCCTCTCGGCCAACGATCTCGTCCTGTGCCTGATCTCGGGCGGTGCGTCGGCGCTGCTCGCGCTCCCCGCGCCCGGCCTCACCCTGGCCGACAAACAGGAGGTCAATCGCGCGCTGCTGAAATCCGGAGCGCATATCGGCGAGATGAACACGGTGCGCAAGCATCTCTCCGCCATCAAGGGCGGTCGGCTCGCGATGGCGGCGCATCCCGCGCGCGTTCTGTCGTGGCTGATCTCCGACGTGCCCAACGACGATCCCGGCGTCATCGGCTCGGGGCCGACCGTGTTCGACCGCACGACGTTCGCCGACGCGCTGGCGGTGCTCGACAAGTTCAAGATCGCGCCGCCCGCCGCCGTGCTCGCGCACCTGAAGGCGGGCGCCGCCGGCAAGATCGAGGAAACGCCGAAACCTGGCGATCCTCGTCTCGCCCATGTCGAGACAGTCATGGTCGCGACGCCCAAACGTTCGTTGGAAGCCGCGGCAGCGCTCGCCACGGCGCGCGGCCTGGATGTGCTCATGCTGGGCGACAATCTCGAAGGTGAAGCCCGCGACCTGGGCGCGACGCATGCGCGCCAGGCGCTCGACATCGCAGCGAGGAACGGCAAGCCGACGGTCGTGCTGTCGGGCGGCGAAACCACGGTCACCGTGCGCGGCAAGGGACGCGGCGGCCGCAACGTCGAATATCTGATGGCCGAGGCGATCGCCGCCAACGGGTCGCCCGCCGTGTGGGGACTCTCCGCCGACACCGACGGCGTCGACGGTGCGGAAGACATCGCGGGCGCGATCTTCACGCCGGACACGCTCGCCCGCGCCAAAGCCAAGGGTCACGACCCGCAGGCGATGCTCGATGACAATGACGGCCACGGCTTCTTCCAGTTGCTGGGCGACAGCCTCATCACCGGGCCCACGCGCACCAACGTCAACGACTTCCGCGCCACGTTGATCGCGCCATGACGGTCTATCCCGGTTCCTGCCACTGCGGCGCAGTGAAGATCGAGCTCACCTCGGCGAAGCAACCTGCCGAGATGCGGATCGGCCGCTGCGCCTGCTCTTTCTGCCGCCGTCATGGCGCGCGCACGATGGGCGATCCGGGCGGCTCCGTGGCGTTCCACACCGCTAGCGGCGCCGTATCGCGCTATCGCTTCGGGCTCGGCATCACCGACTATCTGCTGTGCGCCAGGTGCGGCACCTATGTCGGTGCGATCATGGAGGACGAGGGCCGCTCGATCGGCATCGTAAACGTCAACATGCTCGATATTCGCGATACGTTCGACCCTGCCCCGCCGTTGCAAGTCTATGACGGCGAAAACATCGAGAAGCGGCGGGCGCGGCGCCGAAAGTTCTGGATGCCCGCGACGTTGAGCGCGTAACGTCAGCCATGGCCATTTTAGGTGTCATTGCGGACGACTTCACCGGCGCCACCGATATCGCGGGCATGCTGGTCAAGGGCGGCATGCGCACGATCCAGACGATCGGCGTGCCGGCGAAAGGAACCATTCCCGACGACGTAGATGCAGTTGTCGTCGCGCTCAAGAGCCGATCGATCGCGGCCAAGGATGCCGTGAAGCAGTCGCTCGACGCGCTGCGGACGCTGCAGGACGCGGGCTGTACGCGGTTCTTCTTCAAGTATTGCTCGACCTTCGACTCTACGGATGCTGGCAACATCGGTCCGGTGGGCGACGCGTTGCTCGAGGCGCTGGGCGCGAAGCAGGCTATCTATTGCCCGGCCTTCCCCGAGAACGGCCGCACGATCTTCTTCGGACACCTGTTCGTCGGCAACCTGCTGCTCTCCGACACGCACATGCGCCATCATCCGCTCAATCCGATGACGGATTCGAGCCTGGTGCGCGTGCTGGCCCGGCAGACCAAGTACAAGGTCGGCCTTGTAGCGCTGAAGCAGGTGCAGGCGGGCTCAGCCACCTTGCGCGACGCGCTCGATGCGCTGGCCAAGGATGGCGTGCGCCACGTCGTGGTCGATGCCGTGGCCGACACCGATCTCGGCATTATCGGCGAAGCTGTGGGAGACGACAAACTGGTCACCGGCGGTTCGGGCGTGGCGCTCGGCCTGCCCGCCGACTACCGCCGGCGCGGATTGCTGCAACACAGGTCGGGCGCCGATGCCTTGCCAAAGATCGGTGGCGCATCCGCGGTGCTCGCGGGCTCCTGCTCCGCCGCGACCCTGGGCCAAATCGCCGCTTTCAAGGGCGCACACTTCACGCTCGACACCGACGCGATCTGCCGTGGCGAGGACGTCGCCGGCACCGCGCTCGGCTGGGCCAAGGACAAGCTCGGCAACGGCCCGATCCTGCTGTCGGCGAGCGACACGCCCGAAGCTGTGAAGGCGCTGCAGGCAAAATACGGCGTCGAGAAATCGAGCCACGCAATCGAGAAGACGATGGCCTCGCTGGCCAAGGGCCTCGTGTCGGCGGGCGTCGGTCGGCTGGTCGTCGCGGGCGGCGAAACTTCCGGTGCGGTCGTGAGCGCGCTCGACGTCACTGCCCTTCGCATCGGGCCCGAGATCGATCCCGGCGTGCCGTGGACCGCGTCGATCTCGTCGAAGCCGCTGATGCTCGCGCTGAAGTCCGGCAACTTCGGCGCCCCAGATTTCTTCACCAAGGCATTCCACCAGATATGAGCACCGAAGAAACCAAGGCACGCGACGCCGTCTGCGCGCTGGGCGCCAAGCTCGCCGCGCGCGGCCTCTGCCCCGGTACGTCGGGCAACATCAGCGTGCGCGTGGCCGACGGCTGGCTGATGACGCCGACCAATTCCTCGCTGGGCGAGCTCGTGCCCGGCCAGCTCTCCAAGCTCGACCTGAACGGCAAGCATGTCGGCGGCGATCCACCCACCAAGGAAGCGCTGCTGCACCGCTCGGTCTACGACGTGCGGCCCAAGGACGGCGCGATCGTGCATCTCCATTGCACGCATGCTGTGGCGATTTCCTGCCTCGATCCGTCGTGCCATCACAACAAGGAGACGACGCTGCCGCCGATCACGCCCTACTTCGTGATGCGGGTCGGCAAGCTGCCGCTGGTGCCGTACTTCAAGCCGGGCGATCCGAAGTTGGCCGACGCGATCCGCGATTACGCCAAAGGTCATCGTGCCGTGCTGCTCGCGAACCATGGGCCCGTCGTTGCCGGTACTTCACTCTCGGCGGCGTCTGCTTCGATCGAGGAACTGGAAGAGACCGCCAAGCTTCACCTGCTGCTGCAAGGGCTCAAGGTGCGCACGCTCAGCGATCCTCAGGTGCGTGAGGTCGAAGAAGCCTTTCCGTCCTAATCCGAAAGAACAAGAAGAATGCCGAAACTCGCCGCCAACCTCTCATGGATCTACCAGGAAGTGCCATTCCTGCAGCGTTTTGGTGCGGCGACCGCGCACGGCTTCAAGGCGGTCGAGATCCTGTTCCCCTACGAGGCGCCGGCCGCCGACATCGCGGCAGAGCTGAAGAAGCACAAGCTCACCCAGGCGCTGTTCAACCTGCCGCCGGGCGACTGGAGCAAGAACGAGCGTGGGTTGGCGGCACTTCCGGGACGCGAGGCCGAGTTCGCGGCCGCCCTCGACAAGGCGCTCGACTACGCGAAGGTGCTGGAATGCAGGACACTGCACATCATGTCCGGCATGATCGCACCTGGCACCGATGTGAAGGCGATGCACAGGACCTTCGTCTCCAATCTCAAGATGGCCTGCGACCGCACCGCCAAGAGCGG
>CAIMEE010000459.1 GCA_903839865.1 Enhydrobacter aerosaccus
CCGCGATCACGCCGGGCAGGCAGAGCGGCAGGGTAATGGTGGCGAACACCCAGAGCGGATTGGCGCCGAGCGTTCCCGCCGCGCTCTCGAGTTTGGTGTCGACCGCCTCGATGGAGAGTCGTATCGCGCGCACCATCAACGGAAAGCCCATGACCGCGCAGGCGAGTGCCGCACCCGTCCACCGGAACGACAGCACGATCCCGAACGCCTGCTCGAGGAACATGCCGATTGGACCGCGCCGGCCGAACGAGATCAGCAGCAGGTATCCCGTCACCACTGGCGGAACGATCAGCGGCAGGTGGACGATCGTATCGAGCAGACTCTTGCCCCAGAAGCGGCCGCGCGCCAGCAGCCACGCGATTGCGATGCCGAACGGCAGGCTGGCCGCCGTCGCCGTGACGGCCACCAGGAGACTGAGCCGTACCGCCGTCCATTCTTCGGGCGTCATGTCGCTGAGTTGGACTTCACCAGCACCGTGAACCCCTGCTTCTCGAAGGCCGGCCGCGCCGTGACGCTCTTCAGGTGATCGAGGAACGGCCTGGCGTCGGCCGCCTTGGTGTCCTTGGCCAGCGCCGCCGGATAGATGATCGGCGGATGGCTGTCCTCGGGAAAGGTGCCCACGATCTTCACCTTGGGCTCGGCCGCGGCATCGGTCGCGTAGACGATGCCGAGCGGAGCCTCGCCGCGGGCGACGAGCAGCAGCGCCGCGCGCACGTTGTCGGACTGGGCAATCGAATCCTTCACGCCGTTCCAGGCGCCGAGCTTCTCAAGCGCCACCTTGCCGTACTTGCCGGCGGGCACCGAGTCGACGTTGGCCATCGCGAGCTTGCCACCGGCCAGCGCCTTGGCGATGTCGACGCCCTGCTTCACGTCGACGGGGGCCGTCGACTCCCTGGGCGCGATCAGGACGATCCTGTTGCCCAGCAGGTTGAAGCGCGTGTCCTTCGCGATCAGGTCTTGTTTCTCGACGTAATCCATCCAGTCCGTGTCGGCCGAAATGAACATGTCGGCGGGCGCGCCCTGTTCCATCTGCTTGGCGAGCGCGGAGCTCGCCGCATAGGAGATCCGGGGCATCGGCCTGGACGCGGACTTGCTCCAGTCTACTGCGATCTCGTCGAGGGCGTTCTTGAGGCTGGCGGCGGCGAAGAGGATCAGCCCGCCCGCCTGGGCGCGGGCTTCTGACAGGGGCACGACGGCGGAGGCCACCGCCAGGCCCATCCACTCACGTCTGTTCATGGCCAACTCCCGTCTTCTGCAGTCAGGAAGACGGTATAGTCCTTTGGATATAGCGCTTCGTCCAGAGGAGTTTCGCGCCCCGCCGGGCCGCGACCAGCACGACGACCAGCAGGCCCGACAGCAGGACCTTGAGCGTGGCGCGTGGCGCGAGGTCGGGATCGAAGTCGGCCTTCAGGACGCGCATCGGATCGACGTGATTCACCAGCCCGTACCAGGAGAGTTCGAAGGCGAAAGCCGCCAGGGTCGCCCCGACAGCGAGCAGCACGAGGCCCAGGTGCTTGGTGCGGAGCTTGGTCGGCAGGAAGCGCCAGATCATCAGCCAGGCGAACAGGCCGGCCGCCACCGTCGCCTCGCCGACATTGGCCTTGGATTGTATGAAGAAGTGCAGGATCGCCAGCACCGCCGCCGGATAGACCAGCCAGTGCAGCCGCTTCCAGTTGCGCTTCAGCCGCTTCTGCCAGCCGTCGGTCGAGGTGACGGAGAGCGCCACCAGGGCCATCAGGGCCACGAATCCGATGGTCAGATAGAAGCGCTTGGCGATTTCGAGCGCGACCACGATCAGGTCCCACTTCTGGTCGGCGACGTAGATGAAGAAATGCAGCCCGGCGTATAGGCCGGCCGCGACGCCGATCCTGCGGCGGATCTGGACCAGAGGCATCCAGTCGAACAGGCTGCGCGCCGGCGTGAGCGCCAGCGACGCGAGCAGGAACACCACCGCCCAGTCGCCGGTGATGTGCGTGGCCTGGGTGACCGGCCGCGCGCCCAGATCGTCGTCGTACCAGCGCCAGGCAAGATTGAGCACCGGCAGGCAGAGAAGGATCAGAGTGACGAGACGGAGGAGGGAGACGGTCTGCTTGGTTGTCACGGTCGCAATCTACCGGATCGTCGCCTCACGGCACGGTCAAACTTACGTCACAAACTCACCGTTCGTTGCCGAAGAGCAGGCGATATGTCGCTATGCCCGGCGCCTTGTCGACGCCGAAGCGCTTCAGCACTGTGCGCTTGAACGTCTTGCGCGCGGCGGCCGCCGTCGAGGCGGGATCGGCGCCTTCCAGCAGCACGATCCATTCGGCATCGATCGCCTTGGGATGGTCCATGCTCTTCTGCTGCACCGGCGCATTGGCGACATCGAGATCGTTCTCGGCCGCGCACGCGCCCAGCATGCCCTCGCGCGCAATCGCCTTGGGCAGCGCCGTGTCCTGCAGCCACGCGATGAGCGAGTTGCGCTTGTGCGGATCGGGCACGAAGCGCACGGCGGTGATCGCGCCGCCCACGCCATGCGTGAGGTCGACCCGAATGCGCAGAGTGAGGCGCTGGAAGCGGGTGAAACGCGCCATCACCGCCTGCGACCACTTGGTCTGGTTGGCGAGCAGTGCGAGGTATCCCGGCGTTGCGAGATCGCTCACCTGGTCGCATTCGTAGGTCGCGAAGTACTTGGGTATTTTCCGGGAGGTGCCCTTGACGGCGACGTAGCGGCGGGCGCGGTGGAAGCCCGGCAGGTTGACCCGCTCGTCTATGTGCTCACGGTTGTACCACTCGTTGAAATCGCTTTCGTCGCGCGATTTCACCTCGGTCAACGTGATCAGCATTCCCTTGCCGCGCAGAGGCATCGGAATAGTCTATGCGACCCTAGCGGGAGGAAAAACCATGAAGATCGCAAAGATCGAAGATTTGCACTGTGACGCCGGCTGGCGCGACTTCTCGTTCCTGAAGGTCACCACCGACGACGGGCTGGTGGGCTGGTCGGAATACAACGAAGGCTACGGCAGCGCGGGCCTGACCGCCGTGATCCGGCGCATGGCGCAGGGGCTGATCGGCCAGGATCCGCGCCCGATCGAGCGCATCATGACCACGCAATACGCGATCACGCGCCAGGCGCCGGGCGGCATGAACCAGCAGGCGATGGCTGCGATCGAGAACGCCTTGCTCGACGTGAAGGCCAAGGCGCTCGGCGTTCCGGTCTATGCGCTGTTCGGTGGGCCGGTGCGCGATCGCCTGCCGCTCTACTGGTCGCACTGCGGCAGCTACCGCTTCCGCAATGCCGAGATGATGGGCGTGGAGCCGGTGCGCTCGCTCGACGATCTCGTGAAGCTCGGCAAGCACGTGAAGGAGCGCGGCTTCAAGGCGCTCAAGACCAACATCTTCCGCTTCGATCTCAATCCGGCGAACATGCATCAGCCGGGTTTCGGCCGCACACCCGGTGGCCCCGAGCTCAATGCCGATCCCGCGACGCTGGCGGCAATTTCAGAAGGGCTCGCAGCCTTCCGCCAGGGCGCGGGGCACGACATGGGCATCCTTCTCGACACCAACTTCAACTTCAAGACCGAGGGCTATATCAAGGTCGCGCGCGCGTGCGAGCCCTACAATCTCTTCTGGCTCGAGATCGACTCCTACGATCCCGAGGGGCTGCGCCTGATCCGAGACCGCGCGTCGATGCCGATCGCCTCCTGCGAGTCGCTGTTCGGCCGCCGCCAGTTCCGGCCCTTCTTCGAGAACCGCTCGATGGACGTGTCGATCATCGACGTGCCGTGGAATGGCTTGGCGGAGTCGCTCAAGATCGCGGCCATGGCGGAGGCCTATGAGATCAACTGCGCGCCGCACAATTTCTATGGCCACATGTCGACCCTGATGAGCGCCAACCTGTGCGCCGCCATGCCCAACTTCCGCATCATGGAAATCGATATCGACGACGTGCCCTGGAAAGACGATCTGGTGACTCATCCTCCGGTCATAGAGAATGGCGAATTGATCGTGCCCACCCGGCCAGGCTGGGGCGCCGATATCAACGAGGAAGCGGTCAGGGCGCACCCGCCCCGCAATCCGCATCCTTAAGAGGGGAAACGACATGGTCTACGAATTTCGCACGTACACGCTGGCTCCAGGCAAGATGCCGGAATATCTCAAGGCCGCCGAGACGATCGGCCGCCCGGCGCGCGGCAATAACTACGGTGTCAACCACGGCTACTGGACGTCCGAGTTCGGCGCGCTGAACCAGATCTGGCATCTCTGGAAGTACGACAGCTACGAGGAGCGCACGCGGCTGCGCACCGAATTGCAGAAGAACAAGGACTGGACCGAGAAATACATCCCGATCGTGAAGACCTGCGTGGTGCGCCAGGACCTGCGCCTGATGAATGCCGTGGTCGACATCAAGCCGGACGACGGCACCAAGGGCAACGTCTACGAGCTGCGCATCTATCGCTGCGCCCTGGGCGGCGCGGTGCAGTACGGCAAGGACTTCAAGGAAGTGCAGGCGGCGCGTGAGAAGTACTCGCCGATCTGGGGCGCCTGGACCGGCGAGATTCCGCAGCCCAACGAGTGGATTCATCTCTGGCGCTACAAGAACCTCGAGGAGCGCTTCAAGGCGCGCTCGGACGCGATGAAGGACCCGGCGTGGCAGGCCTATCTCGCCAAGGGCCCGGCCAAGCTGCAGGAGATGCACTCGACCCTGCTGCTGCCGACGAACTATTCGCCGCTGAAATAGGCTCCGGCACAAAGCGTGCGTAACAGTATGCCGGCGGTGCGCGCCCCGCGCCGCCGGCAAAGCGTATGAGGTCATTCGATGGATACCTTCGCCTCCGATCCCTCCCTGATGAAGTTCGGTGTCGGCCAGCCGGTCTCGCGCATGGAGGATCCCACCCTCCTGCGCGGCAAAGGCAGTTACACGGATGACCAGAACCTGCCGGGCCAGGCCTACGCCGTCATGGTCCGCAGCAAGATCGCGCACGGTATCCTGAAGGGAATCGACAGCACGGAGGCGGCGAAGCTGCCCGGGGTGCTCGCGATCCTGACCCATGCCGACATGGAGGCCGCGGGTTTCGGCCCGATGAAGTGCCCCGTGAATTTCCCGCAGCGCGACGGCTCGCCGATGAAGACGCCGCCTCGCCATTCGCTGGCCAGGGACAAGGTGCGCTATGTCGGCGAGGTGATCGCCTGCGTGATCGCCGAGACCGCGGTGCAGGCCAAGGATGCGGCCGAAATCGTCGAGCCCGAGATCGAGGAGCTTCCCGCAGTCACGACGCCGGCGCAGGCGCTGGCGGCGGGTGCCGCGCAGATCCATGACGAGGCGCCCGGCAATCTCGTGCTCGATTTCCACTATGGCAACGCCGAAGCGGTGAAGAAGGCGTTCGCCGAAGCCGCGCACGTGACGCGTCTCGAGATCATCTCCAACCGCATCGTGGTCAATGCGATGGAGCCGCGGTCGGCGATCGGCTCGGTCGAGAACGGGCGCTGGGTGCTGCGGGTCGGGTGCCAGGGCGTGATGGGCCTGCGCGGCAGTCTCGCCAAGGATGTGCTGAACACCACGACCGACAAGGTGCGGATCCTGACCGGCAATGTCGGCGGCTCGTTCGGCATGAAGAGTCAGTTCTATCCAGAATATGGTCCGCTGCTGCTCGCGGCGAAAAAGCTTGGGCGGCCGGTGAAATGGACCGACGAGCGCTCCGAGAGTTTCCTGAGCGACAATCACGGCCGCGACCATCAGCGCCTGGCCGAGCTGGCGCTCGACAAGGACGGCCGTTTTCTCGCCGTGCGCCTCAGCGGCACGGCCAACGCCGGTGCGTATATCTTCCCGCCAATGCCGGCGACCGGCAACGCGGTGAAGAACCTGATCGACGTCTATCGCACGCCGTTGATGGAAGTGAATTCGCTGGTTGCATTCACCAACACCACGCCGCTCGCGGCCTATCGCGGCGCCGGCAGGCCGGAGGGCAACTACTTCATGGAGCGGCTGATCGACACCGCCGCGCGCGAGATGGGCATCGATGGTGCCGAGCTGCGTCGCCGCAATCACATCGCGCCCGAGCAGATGCCGTACAAGGCGCCGTCGGGCATGAACTACGATTCGGGCGAGTTCACCGCCATTCTCGACAAGGCGCTGCAGGTCTCCGACTGGAACGGCTTCGAGAAGCGCAAGGCCGAGAGCGCGAAGCTGGGCAAATTACGCGGCCGCGGCATCGGCCAGTATCTCGAGGTCACCGGCCCGCCCAGCAAGGAATACGGCGGCATCCGTTTCGAGGACGACGGCACGATCACCATGCTCTCGGGCACACTCGACTACGGGCAGGGCCATGCGACGCCGTTCGCGCAGGTGCTGGGCGAGCAGCTCGGTATCCCCGTGAGCCGGTTCCGGCTGCTGCAGGGCGACTCCGATCAGCTGAAGGTGGGCGGCGGTACCGGTGGGTCGAAGTCCGCCCTGGTCGGCAGCCAGGCGTTCCTCGAGGCCGGCGACATTCTGATCGAGCAGGGCAAGCAGATCGCGGCGCATGTGCTGGAAGCCGCGGCCGTCGACATCGAGTTCGCGAACGGCCGCTTCACGATCGCCGGCACCGATCGCAGCATCGGCGTGCTCGAGCTGGCGGACAGGCTGCGCGGCGGCCTCAAGCTGCCGCCCGAGCTGCCGCAGTCGCTCGACGTCAGCCACATCTCGGACAATCCGCCGTTCTCCTTTCCCAACGGCTGCCATATCGCGGAGGTCGAGATCGATCCCGAGACCGGCATCATCGAGGTCGTGCGCTACTTCATGGTCAACGACTTCGGCACGGTCATCAATCCGATGCTGGTCGCGGGCCAGGCACATGGCGGCGTGATCCAGGGCATCGGCCAGATCCTGATGGAGAACGCGCTCTATGACGGGCAGGGCCAGCCCATCACCGGTTCGTTCATGGACTACGCCATGCCACGTGCGTCGGATGCGCCCGACTTCTCGATCGTGAATCATTCGGTGCCATGCAAGACCAATCGCCTCGGCGTGAAGGGCTGCGGCGAGGCGGGCTGCGCGGGCGCGCTGCCGTCGGTGATGAATGCCATCGTCAACGCGATGTCCCAGGCCGGCGTCACACACATCAACATGCCGGTGACGCCCGAGAAGGTCTGGCGCGCGCTGAACCATGCCTAAGACCCTCTTCATCGATTCGACCCCCGACATCGACCGCGTCTGGAAACAGGTCCATGGCGCGAAGGACATTCCGATCGTCGTCAACATGGGCCCGGTCGTCGAAGCCGACGTGCCGGCCAAGATCGCGGGCTACGACACGGTGATCAACGACGCGACCTACTTCAGCGCGCCGACGCTGGAGAAGTGCCGCGACCTCAGGCACATCGTCTTCCTCGGCACGGGCGCGGCGAGCTTCGTCGATATCGCGGCCGCCAATCGCCTCGGCATCAAGGTCTCGACCATCAGCGGCTATGGCGACACCACCGTGGCCGAGCACGCCATGGGCCTGGTCTTTGCCGCCGCCCGCCACATCGCCACCATGCACGCCCTGGTGCGCAGCGGCGGCTGGCGGCCGATGCAGGGCATGGAACTGCGAGGCAAGACCCTGGGCATCGTGGGCCTGGGCGGCATCGGCCGCGAGATGGCACGCATCGCGGGCGGCATCGGGCTGAATGTCCTGGCCTACAACCGCTCGCCCAAGGCGGGAACGGTGCCTCTCAACGAGCTGCTGGCCAGGTCAGACATCGTGAGCCTGCACCTGGCGTTGAACGACGCGACGCGCGGCTTCCTCGGCCACGAACGGCTCAAGTTGACCAAGCCCGGCGTCATCATCGTCAACACCGCCCGCGCCGGGGTCATGGACGAGCCGGCGCTGATCGAGCTGCTGCGCGCGGGTCATGTCGGTCACTATGCGACTGACGTCTTCAGCGCGGAGCCAACGACGGCGGACGAGCCGCTGCTGAAGCTCGACAATGTCACTTTGACGTCTCACGCGGGCTACAACACGCCCGAGGCGGCGATGACCATGTATCGCCGCGCCATCGATCTCGCCGCACAGGGCGGATGATGTTGCGCGCGCTCTTCGCCGTTCTCGTTCTTCTGATGGCGGGGACGGCGCGCGCGGACATGACCGGGCTCATCGAAGGCACGCTGGGCGAGACCGGCTACCTGATCGGCAAGCCCGACAACTGGAACGGCGGCCTGATCCTGTTCGCCCATGGCTATGAAGGCGAGCGTGAAGGCCGCGGCTCGCTGGGCGAGTCGTTCCTCACGGCTCACTTCAAGCGCGGCAACTACGCCTGGGCGGCTGCGGGCTTCCGCTCCGCCGGCTATCGGCCGGACTGGTTCCTCGAAGACACGATCGCGGTGCGCGAGCATTTCATCAAGACATACGGCCAGCCGCGCTGGGTCATCCTCTATGGAGGATCGATGGGCGGACACGTGGCCGTCGCGGGCCTCGAGCAGCATCCGGACCTTTTCCAGGGCGGCATGACCGAGTGCGGCGTGGTCGACGGCGTGGGCCTGATCGACTGGTACTATGCCTACACCGCCGCGGCAGAATATTTCTCCGGCGTGCCGCTGCTCGACGCCGGGCCGGAAGAGTTCGAGAAGCTCGTGAAAGGTCCCTTCGTCGACGCCATCGGCAGGCCCGGCAGCTACACCGAGCGCGGCCGTCGCTTCGCCAGCGTGGTGAAGCACCTGGCGGGCGGCGACGTGCCGTTGTTGCAAGAAGCCATGGCGCAGCATTATCTCGAACAACTGCGTGCGCGGCGGCCGGGCCCCGCCTATGCGCGCGAGTTCTCCCGCCACGCTGACACGCGCCAGATCGTCTACGACATCGATCCGGGCCTCGGCGTCGATGCCGCCACCCTGAACCGCGACATTCGCCGGGTGGTGCCCGAGGAGGGCGCGCGGTCGCCCGCGAACCCCGCCTTCGCGCCCTTCACCGGCCGCATCCGCGTGCCGCTGATGACCCTGCATGGCACCGCCGACCTCGACGTGCCGCTGCGGCTGGAGCAGGATTACCGCCGCCGCACGCTAGCGGCGGGAACGTCCCGGCTGCTGGTGCAGCGCACCCAGCGCATGGCCGGGCATTGCGACTTCGACCTGTCCGCGCGCGAGAAGTTGTTCGACGATCTCGTGGCGTGGATCGAGCGGGGGATGGTGCCCGAGGGCGAAGACCTGCTGGGCGACGTCACCAGGCTCGGCAGGCACTGAACGAGGACGGGAGGGCAGGCGTGGCTTCACAGACCGGACAACGGATGATGCATCTCGGCGCTTTCGTGCACGAGAGCGGCCAGCATGTCGCCGCGTGGCGCCATCCCGACGCGCACTACCATGCCGGCACGAGCTTCTCCGACATGGTGGACACGGCGCAGCTTGCCGAGCGCGGTAAGTTCGACTTCCTGTTCCTGGCCGACACCGCCGCTGTAAATCTGCAGGGCAGCGCCGATGTGCGCGGCCGCATGGGCAAGGTGGTGAAGTTCGAGCCGATGACGATCCTGTCGGCATTGGCGCCGCTCACCAAGCATCTCGGCTTCGTCGCGACCTCGACCACGACCTTCAATGAGCCCTATACGCTTGCACGCCAGTTCGCGTCGCTCGACCAGATCAGCGGCGGCCGTTCGGCCTGGAACCTCGTGACGTCGAACAACGAGCAGGATGCACTGAACTACAGCCGCACCGAACACATGTCGCACGCCGACCGCTACGAGCGCGCGATCGAGTTCGCCGAGGTGGTGCTGGGCCTGTGGGACAGCTGGGACGAGGATGCCTTCATTCGCGACAAGGAGTCCGGCGTCTTCTACGACACCAACAAGATGCATGTGCTGAACCACAAGGGAAAGCACTTCCAGGTCCGCGGGCCGCTGAACGTCGCCTGCTCGCCGCAGGGAAGGCCCGTGCTGGTCCAGGCGGGCGCTTCGGGAACGGGCCGCGACGTCGCCGCGCGCCTGGCCGAGATCGTCTTCACGGCGGCCACGACCTTCGAGCAGGCCAAGGAGTTCTACACCGACGTGATGGCGCGCGTGCCGCGCTTCGGCCGCACGCAGGCCGAGGTCAAGGTGATGCCGGGCTTCTATCCGGTGGTGGCCGCCACGCAGTCGGAGGCGCAGGAGAAATACGATTATCTCCAGTCGCTGATCCAGAAGCCGGTCGGCATCTCGATCCTCGAACACACGATCGGCGTCCACCATCTCGACAAGCTGCCGCTCGACGGGCCGGTGCCGGAGATGCCCGACACCAATGGCCCGCTCAGCCGCCAGCGCCTGCTGCTCGAGCAGGCCAGGCGCGACAAGCTCACCTTCTGGGAGCTGTGCCTCGCCAACGCCGGCCCGCGCGGTCACGCGCTCTCGATCGGCACGCCGTCGCAGGTCGCCGACGAGATGGAGCACTGGTTCCGGGACGGCGCCTGCGACGGCTTCAACGTGATGCCGGCCTATCAGCCGGGCTCGCTCCTGGATTTCGTCGACATGGTGATCCCGGAGCTGCAGCGCCGCGGCCTGTTCCGCACCGAGTACGAAGGCACGACGCTGCGCGAGAACCTCGGGCTGCCCAAGCCCGTCAACCGGCATCACGCCGGGCGCATGGCGGGTGCCGCGCAGTAGCCTTGGCACGGGTGTTGCTGCGACAGGCACCAGTCACGAAGGGTGCGTCGCATGGAAATCGGTGTGTTCATTCCGATCGGCAACAACGGCTGGCTGATCTCGTCGACATCGCCGCAGTACACGCCGAGTTTCGATCTCAACAAGGAGATCGTGCTCCGCGCCGAGAAGTACGGCTTCGACTTCGCGCTTTCGATGATCAAGCTGCGGGGCTTCGGCGGCAAGTCGCGCCACTGGGACGACAATCTCGAATCTTTCACGCTGATGGCGGGCCTGGCGTCGATCACTTCGCGCATTCAGCTCTATGCGACGGTCGCGGTCCTCACCATGCCGCCGCCGCTGACCGCGCGCATGGCCATGACCATCGACTCGATCTCGCATGGCCGCTTCGGCGTAAACCTGGTCACCGGCTGGCAAAAGGCGGAATACGACCAGATGGGCCTCTGGCCGGGCGACGAACATTTTAAGTCGCGCTACGAGATGCTGTCCGAATATGCCACGGTCATGGACGAGCTCTGGCTCGCAGGGAAGTCCGACCTGAAGGGCAAGTTCTACACAATGAACGATTGCCGTCTGGGCCCGCTGCCGTCGCGCAAAATCCCGCTGATCTGCGCGGGCACGAGCGATGCCGGGATTGATTTCGCGTCGCGCTTCTGCGCCTACAATTTTTGCGGCGGCGCGGGCGGTATCAACGATCCGCGCGATTGCGCCGACGCGGTGACGCGCCTCACGGCCGCCAACAACGCGGCCGGTTCCAGCACCAAGGCGCTCGCGCTTACCATGGTGATCGCCGACGAGACCGACGAGGCGGCGATGGCCAAGTGGGAACATTACAAGGCAGGGGTCGATCACGAGGCGCTGGCCTGGACGCGGTCGCAGGCCGGGGCCGACAAGAATGCGGCGGCCAATTCTACCGCCGGCCGCATCCGCGATCGCGAGGCCTTGCCCAACCACGGCTGCAAGCTGATCGGCTCCTACGCTACCGTCGCGCGGCTGCTCGATGAGATGTCCACCATCGGCGGGCTGTCGGGCGTGATGCTGACCTTCGACGACTTCGTCATCGGCGTCGAACAATTCGGCCAGCGCATCCAGCCGCTGATGAAGAGCCGCCGCAATCTCGCCAAGGCCGCCTAGGTGCCGCACAGTCACGCCAAGCACACGATCCATCGCGAGCACGGTCACTACGGCTGGAACAATGCCTTCCCGCCGCCGCTGACTGTCGCGCCGGGCGAGACCATCCACTTCGAAACCAAGGATCCATCCTCGGGACAGCTCACGCCCGCCTCGACGACGGCCGACATAGCGACGCTCGACTTCTCGTTGATCAATCCGGTGACGGGGCCCGTCTTCATCGACGGTGCGCAGCCGGGCGATGCGCTGAAGATAAAAGTCCTGTCGTTCGCGCCCTCGGGCTGGGGCTGGACTGGCAACATCCCGGGCTTCGGCCTGCTGGCCGATCAGTTTCCCGAAGCCAAGCTCCACATCTGGAAATACGACACCGGGCTCCTCACGCCCGCCATGTACGGTCCGGGCGGACGCGTTCCGCTGCGGCCGTTCGCGGGAACGATGGGTGTCGCCCCGGCAGAAGCGGGCCTGCACAGCATCGTCCCGCCACGCAATGTCGGCGGCAACATGGATATTCGCGATCTCACCGCCGGCAGCGAACTCTATCTGCCGGTCGAGGTCGCGGGTGCGCTGTTCTCCGTCGGCGACACGCATGCCGCGCAAGGCGACGGCGAGGTCTGCGGCTCGGCGATCGAAAGCCCGATGGATGTCGTCCTCCAGTTCGAGCTGGTGAAGGGCGCGAACCTCAAGATGCCGCGTTACGTGACGCCCGGTTCCGTCACCGACCATTTCGACAAGAAGGGCTACGAGGTCACGACCGGCATCGGGCCCGACCTCATGACCGGCGCGCGCATCGCCGTGGCCGAGATGGTCGAGCTGCTGTGCAAGCGCTTCGGCTATTCGGCGATCGACGCCTACATGCTCTGCAGCGTCTGCGCCGACCTGCGCATCAGTTCGATCGTCGACCGGCCGAACTGGGTGGTGTCGTTCTATTTTCCGCGCGTCGTATTGGAGTAATTCTTCCGGACCGCGAGCCTCCGGCTCGCTCGGATTCATGAGCGAGCCAGAGGCTCGCGGTCCGG
>CAIMEE010000460.1 GCA_903839865.1 Enhydrobacter aerosaccus
ACCCGGCTGCCTGCGCTTCTGGGAGGGGACGCGGACGGTGTTTACCCATAGTTCCGAACAGGTACGCCGGCCAATCCAGCGCGATGGGCTGAACCATTGGCGGCATTTCGCACCGTGGCTTGGACCGCTGGAGACAGCGCTCGGGCCGTCGCTGAACGACTGGCGGTGACGACCGGAATCGCCGGTATAAAAAGATATAAAGTTATAATGCTCACGATTGACCCAGCGCGTTGCGGCATGCAACGACCAATCGAGACGGCGCCGATGGGGGATGAACATGGCGGGTACGATCGATTTCAAAGCCAGTTCCCAATCGGTTTTAGGCCTTGGGCTACCGAGCTACACCGTATCCCCACGCCGAGGACCGCCTTGCCTGGATGATGCGGGGCCGCTCATCTGGTGTGGATGAAGATAATCAGGGATGAAGCTGCCACTGTGGCAGCCACAGGTGTCGAGGCGTTTGCTCGGATCGAGATTGTCGGCGATCGGCGCCGTGCGCACGACGCGGCGTTTCGTCGGATGGTTGCTGCGGAGGCGATGACGGCTGGCGCTCGTGTCCAGGATGTCGCGTTGCGCCATGGGATCTGCGCAAGCTTGGTGTATCGATGGCGTCGGATGGCTGGTCCGGCGGATGGCGACGACCCCACTGGGCGCCTGTTCCCGGTTCGAGTTGTGGCAGCCGCCGCTGAGCCTTCACCGGCGATTGCTCCGGGTTCGGAGAGGCCGCCGCAACGACGTACCGGATTGATCGAGATCGAGCTGAGCGGCGGCGTGCGCGTGCGGGTGGACGAGGGTGTGAATGCCGCGGCGCTACGGCGCGTGATGTCGGTTCTACGAGGATGATCATGCCGCCATCCGGCATGCGTGTGTGGCTCGCGTCCGGGACCACCGACATGCGGCGCGGCATGAACGGGCTGGCGTTGCAGGTGCAGCAGGCGCTGCAGCGCGATCCGCATGCCGGGGATCTCTATGTGTTCCGTGGCAAACGCGGCGACCTGGTGAAGATCCTCTGGCACGACGGGCTCGGCCGTCCTCGGGCTTACGCGGCCTTCGGCCACGGTCCCTCGGACCTCTATGCCAAGCGGCTGGAGCGGGGGCGGTTCATCTGGCCGACGCCGGCGGACGGTGTGATCGCCATCACGGCGGCGCAGCTCGGCTACATGCTGGAGGGGATCGACTGGCGGCACCCGCGGCGGACCTGGCGGCCGGAGCTCGCGGGATGACGTCAAATTGAGCGGCAAGATCGGCAAATAGTGAGTGCATGGCTACGGATCATCGTGATTCGATACGCCCCGTGAGCACCGCCCCCGACAGCCTGCCCGCCGAGATCGACGCGCTGCGTGCGGAACTCACCGCCGAGCGCGCGGCACGGCTCGAATATCAAGCTCGGGCCTCGGGCGCGGAGGCGATGGTGGCGCATCTCAAGCTGCTGATCGCGCAGATGAAGCGCGATCGCTTCGGCGCCTCCGCCGAGCGTGGCCGCAAGCTGCTCGACCAGTTGGAGATGCAACTCGAGGAACTCGAGGCCGCCGCCAGCGAGGATACCGAGGCCGCCGGGCTCGACGATACCGACACCACCTCGGTGCGCCCGTTCACTCGGATAAAACCAGTCCGCGCGCCGCTGCCAGCGCATCTGCCGCGCGAACGGGTCGTGCTCGTAGCACCGACGGTGTGCCCCTGCTGTGGCGGCCGGCTTGCCAAACTCGGCGAGAGTATCACCGAGACGCTGGAGGTCGTGCCGCGCAGCTACAAGGTGATCCAGACGGTGCGGGAGAAATTCTCCTGCCGCGCCTGCGAGGCGATCACGCAGCCGCCGGCTCCGTTCCACCCGATCGCCCGTGGCCGCGCCGGAGCGAACCTGCTTGCCACCATCCTGGAAGCGAAGTTCGGCCAGCACCTGCCGCTGAACCGGCAGAGCGAGAGCTTCGGCCGCGAAGGGATCGATCTCAGCGTCTCCACCCTGGCCGACTGGGTCGGCGCCTGCACCTCCACCCTCGCCCCGCTGGTGGCGCTGATCCGCGCCCATGTGCTCGCCGCCGAACGCATCCATGGTGACGACACCACCGTGCCGGTGCTGGCGCGGACGAAGACCGTCACCGGCCGATTATGGGCATACGTTCGCGACGATCGGCCGTTCGGTGGCGCGGCCCAGCCGGCGGCGATCTTCTTCTACTCGCGGGACCGTGGCGGTGAGCATCCCTGTCGGCATCTCGCTGACTATGCGGGGATCCTGCAGGCCGATGCCTACGCCGGGTTCAACGATCTTTATGCACATGGCCGCAAGCCCGGCCCGGTTCGTGAGGCGGCGTGCTGGGCCCATGGGAGGCGCAAGCTGTTCGTCCTCGCCGAATTGGGTCGCGCGCCGCTGGCTGTCGAGGCGGTGCGCCGGATCGATGCGATCTTCGCCATCGAGCACGACATCAACGGCCTCGCCGCCGAGCAGCGGCGTGAGATCAGGCAGCTTCGCGTCGCCCCGCTGGTGACGGCCCTCGAAGCATGGATGCGTGCCGAGCGCGGCAAGCTCTCGCGCCATGCCGACGTCGCCAGGGCGATGGACTACATGTTGAAGCGCTGGGAGGCATTCACCCGCTTCCTCGACGATGGTCGGATCTGCCTGACCAACAACGCCGCCGAGCGCGCGCTCCGTGGTATCGCCATCGGACGCAAAGCCTGGCTGTTCGCCGGCTCCGACCGCGGTGGCGAGCGCGCGGCCGCGATGTATGCGCTCATCGCCACCGCCAAGCTCAACGACGTCGATCCCAGAGCCTGGCTCGCCGATGTGCTGGCCCGCATCAGCGACCACCCGGCGACGCGACTGCACGAATTGCTCCCATGGAACTGGAAAAAGTCAGCCCAATCGGAGGCCGCCGCTGCCTGAAGTCAGATCGCCGCGGTCCTCAGCGGATGGTTACCCCTTGTGCGCCCAGGCGGATGTTGGTGAAGATCAGGCGGTGCTCCCAGTCGTCGCCGAAGTCGTAGAGGTATTCGATGGTGGTCTTGCGTGGCGTCAGCACCTCGCGCAGCCGGACCCTGGCGGCGTCGATCCGCGGCTCTGTGCCCCAGTCCTCGTCCATCGGCAGGCCGAATTTCTGTTGGCCGACGGTGAACTCCCAGAGGTGGTATTCGAGCCATCCCATGGCCGCCTGGATGATTTCGTGGAGGGCCTTCAGGGTGATCGCGGTCGGCACCTCGAGCTGGCGCCAGATCAGCGGCTTGGTGTCGCGCAATTCGATGCGCAGGGTGCAGATCTCGTTGACGCAGTCGGAAACAGGCATCTGGCGGCTCCCGGTCAGGCAGTCAGACTGCCTGCCCGCGCCTTGCTGTTCCAGGGGAGGAGTTCGAGCAGTCGTGCCGTCGGGTGGTCGGCGATGCGGGCGAGGACGTCGGCGAGCCAGGCTCGGGGATCGACGTCGTTGAGCTTGGCGGTGACGATGAGCGAATACATGGCAGCCGCCCGCTCGCCGC
>CAIMEE010000461.1 GCA_903839865.1 Enhydrobacter aerosaccus
ATCACGCCGAACAGGTGTTCTTCGCTCATCGCGAAACGCACCCCGTCAAGCCCGCCGGCCGTCACCGGTCCACGCGTCAGCAAGGCCTCGGCGCGCGGCGCGCCGCGTAGCGCCTCAAGCGGGATGCCAACGAGGCGTGGATCAGCATTCCTGACGCATTCCACGCGCGCTTCCCGACCGTAGATCAGCGCGCCAAGAACGTCCGCCGGCAGGTGATCCGGCGATGAGAAATACGCGAGTTTCGGGGCTGCCGTGAATGGCCGAGCGGCGCTCATACGCTTCCGGGCAATGCCGGTTCGCTGTCGAATGCCTCTCGGCGCCGCTTGCGCAGCTGCAACAGACCGCGCAGCGCTCCGGGGATGTCAGCCAGACAATGCAGGGCGTAGATAACCTTGAAAAGGCGGAGCCGCCACGCAATGCCACCGTCGCGATAAAAGTCCCCGGCCAGCATCGATATGATGGCCTCCTCGAGGCGCCAGTCGTTGCGGGGATTCGCGAAAAGGCGGCGCATCACGGGCGTGTTGAAACGAACGATAAACCAACTGATGCGCTTCACAGCCTGACGATGCGAGTGCGCGTACTCGCGATGCAACGCGGTCTCCTGCGCAGGATCCATCAGCACTGTATCGACGACGTCCGCGGCGCGACGCGCCGTTTCGAGGGCAAAATGTACGCCACTTGAGAAGATCGGATCGACGAAGAGTCCGGCATCACCGACCATGATCCAGCGAGGCCCGGCGATCTTGGAACACTCGTAGGAGTAGTTACCGGTAGCCTCAAGATGGCCAGCCAGCTCGGCTTCCTCCAGTCGCGAGGCCAGCGCCGGCACCGAGCGCAGCGTCCGCCACAGAAACGTCGCACTGTCCCCGGCCCGACCACGCAAGGTGTCCGGCCCGCAGACGAGGCCGATGCTCGTGATGTTATCGGGAAGCGGAATCACCCAAATCCAGCCGTCCTCAACACGATAGATGCTTATATTTCCCGCGTCTTCGCCTTCACGACGACGCACGCCGATAAAGTGGGCGTAGAGCGCCGCACTCTGGTGACGGCGGTGGCGACGCTTTAGCCGCAGCTGATTGCCGAGAAAAGTGTCCCGGCCCGTGGCATCGACGACGTAGCGCGCGGCGATAGAAAGCGGTTCCCCGTCGGCACCCCGCGCACTGGCACGAATCCAATCAGCGCCTAAGTCGACGCCCTCGATGCGTGTAGCCTCAAGCACCTGAACTCCCACTGCCCGGGCGCGGTCAATAAGTAGCGTGTCGAGGTCCTGCCGGCGAATCTGTACAGCGTGTGGCCACGTAGGGTTCAGCGAACGGTTGAAGCGGAACACCTGATAGCCGGGAGACGAGCCGCTCGGAAAATCCGCGCCGCGCTTGATAATACCCTTCGCCTCGACCTCAGCCAGCACACCCAGCTCGTCAAGGATCGGCATGCTCATCGGAAGGAGTGACTCGCCGATGTGGAAGCGCGGGTGACGATCCTTCTCGACCAGAATCGTTCGATGGCCCCGGCGGGCCAAGGTGATCGCCGTCGTCGCCCCAGCCGGACCGCCACCGATGACCAGCACATCCGCCCGGGACTCGGCATCGACAGACGATTGCGGGAACTCCGCACCGGCGCTGTAGCCGACCATGATCCATCCTTGTCTAAAGTCCCGCCGTACGCGACTATACCGTAACCGTTCCGAGAGTTTCCAGAGCCTTACCCCATGAGCCGACCACAAACCCCCTTCGAATCTGAGATGGCCGCGCTGATTGTCACCGCCCTCAATCTGGAGGACCTGGATGCCGCTTCCATAGACCCCGATGGACCCATGTTCGGTACAGGTCTCGGCCTCGATTCGATCGACGCCCTGGAGATGTCCATCGAGATCGCCAAACGGTACGGGGTACACCTTCGATCGGACGACCAGGACAATCTCAAGATCTTCGCTACCCTCGCCAGCCTCTCGGCGCATGTCGCCGCCCAAAGACCGACGTGACTCCGCTTCGGGTTACCGCGTTCACTTCAACCACCGCGGCCGGACATGGCAATGCCGCGTTTGCGCGCGCCTTGATCGAAGACCAGTCAGGACTGCGACTCAATGACTTCACCAGTCAGCCTCTGAATACCTGGATCGGTCGCGTCGACGGAGTCGAGACGATCGATTTTCCGGATCGTTTCGCAGAATGGGAGTGCCGCAACAACCGTCTGGCGTGGCTCGGGCTGCAGGCTGACGGGATGCTCGATTCGATCGGAACGGTCTTCCGCCGGTATGGCGCAGAACTCGTCGCTCTTGTCCTCGGCACGTAGACATCAAGCATCGGCGCTACAGAAGAGGCGTACACCCGACTGGA
>CAIMEE010000462.1 GCA_903839865.1 Enhydrobacter aerosaccus
AGGACTTCGTCCTGGCCGGCACCGAGAACGAGGAATTCGGCCTGGTCGAGGTCGGCGGCACCGTGGGCGACATCGAGAGCACGCCGTTCCTCGAAGCCATTCGACAGATCGCCAACGAAGTCGGCCGCGAGAACACGATGTTCGTGCATCTCACCCTTCTGCCGTGGGTGCCGACGGCGGGCGAACTCATGACCAAGCCCACGCAGCAGTCCGTGAATGAGCTGCTGAGCGTCGGTATCCAGCCCGACCTGCTGGTCTGCCGCTCGGGCGACAAGGAGATTCCGGCCAACGAACGCCGCAAGATCGCGCTGTTCTGCAACGTGAAGCCCGAGCGCGTGATCGAGGCGAGGGACGTCGACACGATCTACCAGGTGCCGATCGCCTATCACGATCAAGGCTTCGACGCCGAGGTCTGCAAGTATTTCCATCTCGACGGCGAGAAGGAGCCGAACCTCGACCGCTGGCGCGGCGTGGTGCGTTCGGTACGCGAGCCCGAGGGCAAAGTCACGATCGCGGTCGTGGGCAAGTACACCGTGCTGCTCGACGCCTACAAGTCGCTGTCCGAGGCGCTGACCCACGGCGGCTTCGGCTCGAACGTGAAGGTTGGCCTCGAGTGGATGGACTCCGAGATCTTCGAGCGCGACGACGCCGTCAGCCACCTCGAGCACGTGAACGGCATCCTGGTACCGGGCGGCTTCGGCGAGCGTGGCACCGAGGGCAAGATCCACGCGGTGAAGTTCGCCCGCGAACGCAAGGTGCCGTTCTTCGGCATCTGCTTCGGCATGCAGATGGCGGTCATCGAGGCCGCGCGCAATCTGCTCGGCATCGAGGATGCCTCGTCGAGCGAGTTCGGCCCGACCGACAATGCCGTGGTCGGCCTGATGACCGAATGGATCAGGGGCAACCAGATCGAGACGCGCGCCGCCGACGGCGACCTGGGCGGCACGATGCGGCTGGGCGCCTACGATGCGCACCTGCGCCGCGGCACCAAGGTCCACGAGATCTACGGCCAGGACGTGATCAGCGAGCGCCACCGGCATCGCTACGAGGTCAACGTCAACTACAAGGACCGGCTGGAGCAGGTGGGCCTGCGGTTCTCCGGCATGTCGCCCGACGGGATCCTGCCCGAGATCGTCGAGATCCCGCATCACCCCTGGTTCATCGGCGTGCAGTACCATCCCGAGCTGAAATCCCGGCCTTTTGCGCCCCATCCGCTGTTCAGTTCGTTCATCGGCGCGGCCAAGAACCAGAGCAGACTTGTCTAGGCCGGGGATGCTCCGCCCGGTAGGGTCGTAATTCCGTCACCTTCCTCGGCTGAATTCGGTGCCATGTTCCGTCCCATCCTCGCTGCCGTCCTCGTCCTGACCACGCTTGCTGCCGGCGCCCTCTCCGGGGAAGCTCTGGCACAAAGTGCCGCGCAGTCGCCATACGGCAAGGCCAACCGGCGCGATGCGATCTTCCTGCGCTTCCCGGAGATGGCGCAGCGCTACTGGGTCGATACCGAGACCATGGCCGCCAGCCACAAATCCGTCGCCGTGCCGATGCCCAAGCAGTGCGCCTTCGTGTATTCCGACGCCTATACCAAGGGATCGATGAGCGAGCGCGAAGTGCAGGACACTGCCGTGTCGAACTGTAATCGCCATCTCGCCGCACTGGGACCGCTCGGCGAGAACTACCCAACCAACTGCGCCTGCAAGGTCGTGATCAGCGACGAGACCTATGTGGTGCCCAAGGAGACCATGCCCGAGCAGGCATACGGACCCTCGTCGATCTTCTATCGCGATCCGAAGGGCAACGTGGCCCGGCTGAACGGCGTCACGCGTTACGGCGCGCTGATCGGCCGGGATCGCTCGGTTACGTTTTCCGTGGAAAACGTGCGCGCCGAGCCGGTCTGCGAAGGCACCTTCACCAACGACACCGCCAACAGCGGTCGCTTCTCGCTCTCCTGCTTCGACGGCAAGTTCGCCGGCAAGGGCACCTACGAGAGCAAGCTCGGTGCCCCCAACGACCACATCATCGCGCGCGGCTCGACGCCGAACGGCCAGCCCGTCGTGCTCGTGATCGGCCTCCCGGCGCAGCTCGCGGCCAACACCTACGGCGGCATCTGACATGATGCGCTGGCCGCTGGTCGTGGCGATCCTGGCGGTGATCCCGCTGTCGGCCCTCGGGCAGAGCGCGGATCAGGTCGAACGCTGCTTCCAGAATCCGGCGGGCTGCACGTCCGGCGGTGGTGGCCAGGCCGCGCCGCCTGCCTCAGCGCCTCCCGTGACCGCGTCGCGCCCCGCGGCGCCGCCTGACTACACCACGGTGCTGCAGAGCCCCGAACCTGACAGGCGCAAGCTGCAGGAATCGCTGCGCACGCTCGACAAATACAACGGGCCGATCGATGGCGACCTGAAATCCGAAGCCTCCACCAAGGCGATTGCCGAATGGCAGAAGAGCCATGGCTACACCCAGGTGGGCAAGCTCACGCCCACCGAAGCCGTGACCCTGAACAACGAAGCCGCGAAGGCCCCCATCCGGCGCCTCGATCCCTCGACACAGACGGCGGCGCCGCCGCCGCCGCCCTCCAACGCGGATCTGCTGAAGGCGCTCCAGGCCAAGCGCGCCGCCGCCCGCAAGGCCGCCGAGCCGAAAGCCGAGGCGGCGATGCAGTCGCTGGCGAAAGACGTGAAGGCCTATGTCGCCGCGGACGGGAAGGGGGCGGCCGGAGAAGAATTCACCGACTTCGCCAAGTGGTACGCAGAGAACAAGAGCGCGGGGCGCACGATCGGCGATATCACGCCTGCGGTCGACGACTACGGCCAGGGCAAAGCCGGCGCGGCCACGAATGCCGAAGTCAAATTCGACGTGAAGCAGGGCGACAAGAGCTACAGGCAGTGCCTGCTGTTCGCCTGGGTCGAAGGCACGCCGCGCAAGAACACCCAGGCCTTTGGCTGCGACGACATCGGCGCCGTCGAAAAGTGGAAGAGCGACCAGGGCCTAAAAAGCGACTGGCGCTAGGCCGCCGATCGCTCCCGCGACTGGCGCTGGACCTTGTCACTTGCCCGCAAGGGGCCTCGCCGCTAGAGAAACCCGGATCTAACCGGAGTTTTTCCCAATGAGCGCCATCGTCGAGATTCACGCCCGCGAAATCCTGGATAGCCGGGGCAATCCGACGGTCGAGGTCGACGTCGAGCTGGAGAGCGGCGCGCGTGGCCGTGCTGCCGTCCCGTCCGGCGCGTCAACCGGCGCCCACGAAGCGGTCGAACTGCGCGACGGCGACAAGAAGCGCTACGGCGGCAAGGGCGTGCTGAAAGCCGTGAACGCCGTGAACTCGGAGGTGATGGACCTGCTGTCCGGCCTCGACGCGCGCGACCAGATCAAGATCGACAAGGCGATGATCGATCTCGACGGCACCCCGAACAAGGGCCGTATCGGCGCCAACGCGATCCTGGGCGTTTCGCTCGCGGTCGCGAAGGCCGCGGCGATGGAAAGCGACCTGCCGCTCTACAAGTATGTCGGCGGCAGCCAGGCCTCGCTGCTGCCCGTGCCGATGATGAACATCATCAATGGCGGCGCGCATGCCGACAATCCGATCGACATACAGGAATTCATGATCATGCCGGTGGGCGCGAGCCGCTTCTCCGAGGCGCTGCGCATGGGCTCCGAGGTGTTCCATGCGCTGCGCACCCAGCTCAAGGACGCGGGGCACAACACCAACGTCGGCGACGAGGGCGGCTTCGCGCCAAACCTCGCGACGGCCGACGAGGCGCTCGCCTTCATCATGAAGTCGATCGAGAAGGCGGGCTATAAGCCGGGCGAGGACGTGATGCTGGCGCTCGATCCGGCATCGACGGAATTCTTCAAGAAGGGCAAGTACGAGCTCGAGGGCGAGAAGAAGTCACTCGATGCGGGCGGCATGGTCGACTACTACGCCGATCTCGTGAAGCGCTACCCGATCGTGTCGATCGAGGACGGCATGGCCGAGGACGACATGGCCGGCTGGAAGGCAATCACCGACAGGCTCGGCAAGAAGATCCAGCTCGTGGGTGACGATCTCTTCGTCACCAACCCCAAGCGCCTGGGGCAGGGCATCAAGGATGGGCTCGCCAACGCGATCCTGGTGAAGGTCAACCAGATCGGCTCGCTCACCGAGACGATGGAAGCCGTCGCCATGGCACGCAACGCGAGCTACGGCGCCGTGATGTCGCATCGTTCGGGCGAGACCGAGGATTCGACGATCGCCGATCTCGCGGTCGCGACCAACTGCGGCCAGATCAAGACCGGCTCGCTGTCGCGCTCGGATCGCCTCGCCAAGTACAACCAGCTCCTGCGCATCGAGGAACAGCTCGGCACGCAGGCGCGCTACGCCGGCAAGTCGATCCTGCGCGGGGCCTGATGCGCCGGATCCTGGTGATCGGCATCGGCGCGGGGAACCCGGATTATCTGACGGTTCAGGCGATCGATGCCCTCAACAGGGTCGATGTCTTCTTCATCCCGGACAAGGGCGAGGAGAAATCCGCGTTGCGCCACTTGCGCGAGGAGATCCTTGCGCGGTTCATCGACAAGCGCGCCTACGAGACGGTGGGCGTCGACATTCCCCGCCGTCGCGCCGCGGGCGACGACTATCGCGGCAGCGTCGACGAATGGCATGCAGCGCTCACGGCGAATTACGGGAACCTGTTTGAGCGCCACCTGACCGGAGACAAGGTCGGTGGCTTCCTCGTCTGGGGCGATCCCATGCTCTACGACAGCACGTTGCTGCTGATGGAGCGGCTCGATGTCGAGGTCGAGGTGATTCCGGGCATCACCGCCGTCCAGGCGCTCGCCGCGCGGCACGGCATCGCGCTAAACCGCATCGGCGAGCCGGTGCTGCTCACGACCGGCCGCAAGGCAATGCTGGGCCTGCCGGACGACATGGACAGCGTGATCCTGCTCGATGGCGAGCAGGCCTTCGCCCATGTGCCGGGTGACTACGATATCTTCTGGGGCGCCTATCTCGGCACGAAAGAAGAGATTCTCGTGTCCGGCAGACTTGCCGACGTGAAGGATGAGATCGTCGACAAGCGCGCCAAGGCCCGTGCCGCCAACGGCTGGATCATGGATACGTACTTGCTGCGTCGAAGGACGTGAACACCACCTCGTAATGGCTCGCGAAGTCGTCGTACATGGACAGCGCCGCGCGTCCTTCGGGCTCGATGTGAGCGCGACTGATGTCCTCCCCGGCGAAGGCCTCGATTGACGAACGCGACTCCCAGAGGGTTAGAGCGGTGAACTCGACGCAGCCCTCGATCTCCCGGCGGAGCAGCAACGCACCGCGATGGCCTGCCAGCGCCTTGAGCGCGGGGACAACCGCTCCGGTGAAGTGCGCCGCATAGGCGTCGGCTTTTTCGGGCTGAGCTTGCGCGTGCCAGGTACGAGCGATCATGGCCAAAGGCTAGTGGCGCGCCCCCGGCCGGTATTGGTAAAAATTGCGCCATGGCGCGGAGCGATCCCCGGAACTTGACGCAATACTGGTGGGACCGGCATCTCACCGGGCTCAGCCTGCTGAACGCCGACTTCACGACCCACGAATATCCGCTGCACACCCACGATGCGCTCGTGGTCGCCATGACGGAGCAGGGCGGTTCGATCGTGAAGAGCCGTGGCCGCATCGAGGAGGCGACGCCTGCGACGCTCTTCGTCTTCAACCCGGAAGAACCCCATGGCGGGCGCATGGGCTGGAGCGAGCGCTGGAAGTACCGGTCGATGTACCTGACGCGGCCTGCGCTCGACGAAGTGGCCGGCGCCCTCGGCATCGAGGAGATCCCGTACTTCACGCGCAACGTCTTCACCGATCGTGACCTGATCGACGCTTTCCTGGCGATGCATCTGGCGATCGAGGACGGCCGCGATGCCTTCGAGGAGCGCGAGCTGCTGGTGGCGAGCTTCGGACGGTTGTTCCAACGCCACGGCAGCGGCGCACGTATCGAAGCCGCTCCGCGCGACCGCGCCTTGTTCGAGCGGGTGAGGGAACGCATGGTGGCCGAGCATGCCCGGGAGCTGCGGCTCGAGACGCTGGCCGCCGATGTCGGACTGACGACCTTCCAGTTGATCGGCCTGTTCAAGCGCGCGGTCGGCCTCACGCCGCACGCCTATCTCACGCAGGTCCGGCTCGGCATGGCCTGCCTGCATCTGCGCCGGGCGCGGCCGCGGGCCGACATCGCCACGGACGTGGGCTTCTACGACCAGAGCGCGCTCTCCAAGCACTTCAAGCGCTGTTACGGCATCACGCCCCTTCAGTTCGCGCGCGCCGCTGCTGCTTGATTTCCCTCCCCCGTCTTCGGTGGAGGGGAAATACAATTTTCGCCAATACCTGCCACTGCCTGGGCACCGAAGATGCGGCATGCACCTTTTCTGTCACGACAATCCCGAGACCCTGACCCTAGCCACCGAAGTGACCGGCGCGCAGCCCGGCAAGGTGATGCTCGCGCAAACCCCGTTCTACCCGGGGGGCGGCGGGCAGTTGGCGGATATCGGCAGCGTGAAATGGAACGGCGGCGAGGCCAAGGTCACGGGCTTCGAGGTTTCCGGTGGCAATATCTGGCACTTCCTGGACACACAGGCGGAGGTCGCTGGTTCCGTTGAAGCGGCCGTCGATCCCGCGTTTCGGCAGAAAATGCGCCAGCTCCATACCGGCACCCACATCCTGAACGCCTATGTCTTCCAGAGCTTCGACGGGGCGCTGGTGACCGGCGTGCAGATGGCGGCCGATGGTACCGCGCGCATGGATTTCGACGTGCCCGGCGCCGACAACGATCGCCTGCGTGCGCTCGAAGGACCGATCAACGACGCGATCAAACAGAACATCCCGGTGACCTTTGCCTACATCGGCATGTCGGTGGCGCAGGCCGAGCACGGGCTGATCCGCAGCCGTTCCGTGGCGCCGCCGCCCACGCCGGATGGCAAGGTGCGGATCGTCGAAATCGTGGGGCTCGATCGTCAGGCCTGCGGCGGCACGCATCTCACCGCGACCGGCGATTCGCCGCCGCTGCGCATCCTGAAGATCGAGAACAAGGGCCGCCACAATCGCCGCGTCCGGCTGGGGTTGGCGGAAAACCCTTGATTTTCAGCACCATATGTTGGCATATGCCATGAGGAAATCGGCATATGTTGTTGCGTCCCCGCCAGATTCTGGCTCCCGTGATCTTCGCCACCTTGTTTGGCTACTTCGGCTATCACCTGGTGAATGGCGATCGCGGCTTGCTGGCCATGGCGCGGCTCGAGCGGGAAGTGCAGACCGCGAACCAGAATCTTGCCGAAGCAGAGACCACAAAGAAGATCTGGGAGCGCCGTGTTTCGGCTCTTCGCAACCAGAGCCTCGACCCCGACATGCTCGACGAGCGTGCCCGTGCTTTGCTCAATTACGCCCGCAAGGACGACGTGATCATCTTCACACCGACGCGTTGAAGAAGGACCGCGCAGCGGTCATCTGAAAGAAACTTTCCGCGCCGTATTTCCAAACGCAAGCAATGGGCCGATTGCTGCGGCGCACACGCGCTAAAACCAATATTTTGCAGCTAGATCAACCACATCGGTATGGGCGATGCTATAAGCCGCGTCGGGGCTTACCGAGGGGAAATGTCCATGGCGAAACCGGCCACCAAGCCGAAGGCGGCACCTTCTGCCGCCAAGACCAAACCGGCGAAAGCCGGCGACAACAGTGTCAGCCCCGACGAACTCAAGTCCTACTACCGAACCATGTTGCTGATCCGCCGCTTCGAGGAGCGCGCCGGCCAGCTCTATGGCATGGGCCTGATCGGCGGCTTCTGCCATCTCTACATCGGCCAGGAAGCGGTCGTGGTCGGCATGCAGTCGACGATCGACGGCAAGGACGCGATCATCACCTCGTATCGCGATCACGGCCACATGATCGCGGCCGGCATGGACCCCAAGGGCGTGATGGCCGAACTGACGGGCCGCAGCGGCGGCTATTCCCACGGCAAGGGCGGCTCGATGCACATGTTCAGCCGCGAGAAGAACTTCTACGGCGGCCATGGCATCGTCGGCGCCCAGGTGCCGATCGGCACGGGGCTGGCCTTCGCGCATAAATATCACGGCAACAAGAACGTCTCGCTGACCTACTTCGGCGACGGCTCGGCCAACCAGGGCCAGGTCTACGAAGCCATGAACATGGCGGCCCTCTGGAAGCTGCCGGTCATCTACATCATCGAGAACAACCGCTACGGCATGGGCACCTCGGTCGAGCGCTCGACGGCGGTGACCGAACTCTACAAGCACGGCGAAGCCTTCGGCATTCCGGGCGAAGCGGTCGACGGCATGGACGTGCTGGCGGTGCGCGCGGCCGGCGAGCGCGCGGTCGAGCATGCCAAGGGCGGCAACGGGCCGTACATCCTCGAGATGCAGACCTATCGTTATCGCGGCCATTCGATGAGCGATCCGGCGAAGTACCGCAGCAAGGAAGAGGTCGACAAGTATCGCAACGAGCGCGATCCGATCGACCATCTGAAGGCGCGCCTGATCGAACAGAAGATTCTCGACGACGCCCAGCTCAAGGCGATCGACGCGGAGATCCGCAAGATCGTGGGCGATGCCGCCGAATTCGCGCAACACAGTCCCGAGCCCGATCCGTCCGAATTGTGGACCGACGTGCTGGTGGGAGCGTAACCGTTATGTCCACGAATGTTCTGATGCCCGCGCTGTCGCCCACGATGACCGAGGGCAAGCTTGCCAAGTGGCACGTGAAGCTCGGTGACGACGTGAAGTCTGGCCAGGTGATCTGCGAGATCGAGACCGACAAGGCCACGATGGAAGTCGAGGCCGTCGACGAAGGCAAGGTCGCCAAGATCCTGGTCGAGGAGGGCACCGAAGGTGTCGCCGTCAACACGCCGATCTGCGTGCTCGCGGCCGACGGCGAGAGCGTCTCCGATGCGCCCGCCGCTGCAGCTGCTGCGCCTAAGGCCGAAGCGGCGCCCGCCGCAGAGAAGAAGCCTGCCGCCGCCGCGCCACCGGCGCCCGCCGTGCACGCATCGGCACCGGAGCGGGAATACTCGGGCAAGATGGTCAAGATGACGGTGCGCGAAGCCTTGCGCGACGCAATGTCCGAGGAGATGCGCAAGGACGGCAGCGTCTTCCTGATGGGCGAGGAAGTGGCCCAGTACCAGGGCGCCTACAAGGTCAGCCAGGGGCTGCTGGACGAATTCGGGGCCGAGCGGGTGATCGACACCCCCATCACCGAGATGGGCTTCGCCGGTCTGGCCTGCGGCGCCGGCTATGCCGGCCTTAGGCCCATCGTCGAGTTCATGACCATGAACTTCTCCATGCAGGCCATCGACCACATCATCAATTCGGCGGCCAAGACGCTCTACATGTCGGGCGGCCAGCAGCCGTGCTCCATCGTGTTC
>CAIMEE010000463.1 GCA_903839865.1 Enhydrobacter aerosaccus
CGATCAATGCGCCGCGCGGGCCGCAAGGAAGAATCCCGATCGTGCAGGCCGGCGGCTCGCCGCGCGGCCAGCAGTTCGCCTCGCGCTGGGCCGACACGATCATCACCCAGGACGGCGGCAGCGTGGCCGCGATGAAGGCCTATCGCGACGACGTGCGCAAACGCGCCGTTGCCCTTGGGCGCGATCCAGACAGGATCAAGGTGCTGTTCCTCGCCAACCCCTTCGTTGACACCACGATGGAGGCGGCCCGCGAGCGCCGCCGCCTCGACCGCGTCCAGGCGCAGCAGAGCATGGACGCGCAGCTCTCCGGCATGTCGCGCATCACCGGCATCGACTTTTCAAAGTTCGACCTCGACCAGCCGATCCCGGCCACGGCCACGACCAACGGGCACCAGTCCACGCTCGAAAAGTGGATCGGCAAGACCCCGCGATCGATCGCCGAGGCGATGACCAGCAAGTCGGGCGTCGACTTTACCGGCACGCCCGACCATGTCGCCGGCATGATGCAGGACATCATGGAGGAGGTGGGCGGCGACGGCTTCCTGCTGTTCAACGGCTACTTCGACCGCCGCTACATCATGGAAGTCTGCGACGGCCTCGTCCCCGAACTCCAGCGCCGCGGCCTCACGCGCAAGGCGTATGCGCACAAGCACTTCCGCGATAATCTGATGGAGTTCTGACGCGCGACTTCAATGCCTGTCATACTGTTTCCCAATGTTGTTGAGAGTGACGTTCCCGCTGGCCGCGGCGCACTTCGTGAACCAGGCCGCGCGCACGGTGATGGCGATCGTTGGGCCGGTGCTGGCCGTGGAGCTTGGCCTGTCGGCGGTCGAGCTGGGGACGCTGGCCGCCTGCATGTTCGCCGCCTATGCCATGACGCAGCTTCCGCTGGGCGTCGCGCTCGACGCCTTCGGCGCGCGGCGCGTCCAGGTTGTGCTGATGGCGCTGGCGGCGCTGGGATTCGCCATCTGCGCGCTGTCGCCGGGATACGCGTGGCTGGCGCTGGGGCGCGTCCTGTTGGGTGTCGGCATCTCGGCCGGGCTGATGGCGGTGCTCAAGGGCAATGCCGACTGGTTCGAGCGCCGCCGCGTCGCTCAGGTGATCGGCATCTCGACGGCGATCGCCGCGGTCGGCAGCACGGTCACGACCGTGCCGGTGCAGGCCCTACTACCGACGCTCGGCTGGCGCGGCGTCTTCTGGGTCCTGTGCGTCGTCACGCTCGCGGTCGCGCTCTGGATCTTCCTGTCGGTGCCCGACAAGCCGCGCGCGCCGGGACCGGCGCCGACGCTCGGGGGCTACCTCGCCTCGAGCGCGCGCATCCTGGTCACGCCGACCTTCTGGCGCTTCGGCCCGGCGGTCGCGACCATCTCGACCTTCAACTTCGCCTACCTCGGCCTGTGGGCCGGACCGTGGCTGCGCGACGTCGCCGGTATGGACGGGGCGACTCGGGCCGGGGTGCTGTTCCTCTACACGCTGGCGATGATCGCGGGCAGCGTGCTGACGGGCAGCGCCGCCAGCCGCGCGGAACGGCTCGGCCTGCCGACCGTGATCGTGCCCATCGTCGCGCTGGTCGCCGTGGTCGCGGTGCAGGTCGGCATGA
>CAIMEE010000464.1 GCA_903839865.1 Enhydrobacter aerosaccus
CCCGTCGTGACCGCCCGCAAGGCGGCGTAACGACAGGCAACCAACCTCTGCCGGCGACGCTGCATCGCGTCGCCGGTCCCCTGCTCCTCGAGGACCCCGCCATGACCCGTCCGCCTCTCCCGCCCTTCACCGCCGAGACGGCCCCCCAGAAAGTGCGTCTCGCCGAAGACGGCTGGAACGGGCGCGATGCCGCCAAGGTGGCACTCGCCTACACGCAAGACAGCGTGTGGCGGAACCGCGCCGAGTTCCTGCAGGGCCGCCTCGCCATCGAGGTGTTTCTCACGCGCAAGTGGCAGCGCGAGCTCGACTACCGGCTGATCAAGGAGCTGTGGGCTTTCCACGATAACCGGATCGCCGTGCGCTTCGCTTACGAATGGCGCAACGACAGCGGCAACTGGTTCCGCAGCTACGGCAACGAGAATTGGGAATTCGACGGCGACGGCCTGATGCGCCGCCGAATCGCCAGCATCAACGACCTGCCGATCGCCGAGCGCGAGCGCAAGTACCATTGGCCGCTCGGCCGCCGGCCTGACGATCACCCCGGTCTCGGCGACCTGGGACTTTAGGAGACTTTCCATGGATACAATGACGAGCTTCACCACCCCTTCGAGCGATGTCGCCTTCACCCCGTCGGTCAAGGCCGTGCAGAGCCGCAAGGGCTCGCGCGACGCCTATGCCCGCATGGAAGCCAAGGGCGGCTTCAACACCCGCATCACGCCGGAGCTGGAGCAGTTCATCGGCGCGCAGACGAGCGTGTTCCTGGCGACGGCCAATGCCGACGGCCAGCCCTACATCCAGCATCGCGGCGGCCCCGCCGGTTTCCTGCACGTGATCAACGACAACACGATCGCCTTCGCCGACTATTCGGGCAACCGGCAGTTCATCACGCAGGGAAACCTGGCAGACAATGCCAAGGCGCACCTCTTCCTGATGGACTACGCAAACCGCCATCGCGTGAAGATCTGGGGCACCGCGAAGGTTGTGGAGGACGCCGAGGTCACCGCGAGCCTGATGCCGAAGGACTACGCGGCCAGGCCCGAGCAGACGATCCTGTTCACTGTGACGGCGTGGAATGCGAATTGCCCGCAGCATATCCCGCAGCTGCTCGCGGCGGCGGACGTGCACGCGGCGCTCGAGCAGCGCGACAAGCGGATCGCCGAACTGGAAGCCGAGGTCGCGCGGCTCAAGGCCTAGCGCTTTTCCGACGAGAGCCGAAGCGCTTACCTCCCCATAAGAATGGGGAGGTCAGACTTGATTCAGTCGTCGCCGAAAAGACTCTAGCGGCGGGTGTTGCGCCAGAGACCAATCATTCGCCAGAGGGGCGGCAGCAGGAGCAGCGCAAATCCCGCCACCACCAGTGTCGTGACCAGTCCGTTGTTCACGAAGATGCCGAGCGAGCCCTGCGACATCAGCATGGACTGACGAAAGGCGTCCTCGGCCTTGTCGCCGATCACGATTGCCAGCACGAGCGGCGCCAGCGGATAGTCGAGCTTCTTGAACAGGTAGCCCAGCACGCCGAAGCCCATCATCAGCATGACGTCGAGATAGGAATTCGACACCGAGTAAGCACCGACGACGCAGACGATGAAGATCAGCGGCGCCAGGATGAAGAACGGCAGGCGCATCAGGGCGGCAAAGATCGGCACCGTCAGCAGCACCAGGATAACCGCCACGATGTTGCCGAGATACATCGAGGCGATCAGGCCCCAGACGAAATCCTTCTGTTCGACGAACAGCGCCGGGCCGGGATTGAGGCCCCAGATCATCAGCCCGCCCATCATCACCGCGGCCGTCGCCGAGCCCGGGATGCCGAGCGACAGCATCGGCAGCAGCGCACTGGTGCCGGCGGCATGGTCGGCCGTCTCGGGCGAGACGATGCCCTCGGCTTCGCCCTTGCCGAAGTTGGCGCGGCGCGGCGACACGCGCTTGGCGATGCCGTAGCTCATGAAGGAGGCCGCCGTCGGTCCGCCCGGCGTGATGCCCATCCAGCAGCCGATCGCGGCACTGCGCAGCAACGCCACCCAATGCTTGGGCAAACCCGCGATTGTCTTGAAGAGCGTGCGCCAGTCGATCGTGGAGGAGACCGGCTTGGCGTGCAGCTCCTCCTCGACCGCGATCAGCAACTCGCCGATGCCGAACAGGCCCATGACGGCGACCACGAAGTTGATGCCCTTCACCAGCTCGTCGACGCCCATGGTGAGGCGGACGCTGCCGGAGACGGTGTCCATGCCGATCGCCGCGATGGCAAAGCCGATCGCCAGCGACACGACGGTCTTCATCGGCGGCGCGCCGCCCACCCCGATGAAGCTCGAGAAGGCCAGGAAGTAGACGGCGAAATATTCCGCCGGCCCGAACTTCAGCGCGGCTTCGGCGATCCAGGAGGCCAGACAGGTGATCAGCACGACGCCCACCAGCGCGCCGAACGCCGCCGAGCCGAACGCCGTCGCCAGCGCTTCCGTCGCACGCCCGTCGCGCGCCATCGGGTAGCCGTCGAAAGTCGTGGCAACAGACGAGGGCTCGCCCGGGATGTTGAACAGGATCGAGGTCACCGAGCCGCCGAACAGCGCGCCCCAGTAGATGCTCGAC
>CAIMEE010000465.1 GCA_903839865.1 Enhydrobacter aerosaccus
CCGCGTTCGACACCGAGGGGACAGGTGGGTCGTAAAACTCGATCGCGACCAACCCGTGGGTTTCGTTCTGCGGCAATACCTTTGTCGACATCGAATAGGCGATCTGGGCGATTTCGGCGATGCTGATGCGGCGGTTGCTGCTGCCTTCCTGCATGCCTGGCCTGAGGATCTCGGCAAATCCATGATGCAGGATGATTTCGGAGGGTTCGGCCTCCAGCTGGTGGGCCGCGATCCGCTTGATTTTGTCAGCCACGTTCGTGGCCGCGCGGATTACTGATCCGCCGCCAGTTACCGCGGCACGGCTGGCAAACGTTCCAGACCCGAAAGGCGTACGCAGCGTGTCACCTTCGATCACCGTTACTTTGGCGACTTCAAGGCCGAGATGGCTCGCGGCAAGCTGTGCGAAAGTAGTGAGATGCCCTTGGCCTTGTGTGGTATGGCTGACCGCGACAGTGGCGTTGCCATCGGGATCGACCTTGACCTCGGCGCCATCTATGCCGGGGATTCGCAGCAGGCCCCTTGACCGATAACGGGCGCCGCCTTGTCCGGTTTGTTCGGTGATGACGGCCATGCCGATGCCGCGATACTTTCCGTCCTGTAGTCGCGATGCCGACTGTTTCCGGCGCAGGCCGTCATAGTCGATCATTTCAAGCGCCCGCTCCATGCATTCGACGTAAGTGCCGGTATCGTAGCGAATGCCATTGACGTTCACATAAGGGAAGTCCTCGGCCCGCACGAGATTGCGCCGCCGGACATCCGCCGGATCGAGATTCAGCAGGCGTCCAATGCGATCCAGCATTCCTTCCATGCAGAAGAAGGAAATGGGCGCGGAGACGCCACGGAACGCGCTGGTTGGCGAGGTGTGCGTGAAGACCGAACGGGTGTCGAAGGCGTAGTTCTGGAATTTGTATGGCCCGGGAAAGGTGCGTGGACCGCCACCGGACTCGAGACTACTGCCGAACGGATAACTGGGATACGCGCCAATATTGACCGTCACATTGATGCGCGCGGCCTGAAGGATTCCGTCGCTCGATACCGCCATCTCGACGTCATAGTGGAAATCGCGGGCATGTGTACTGGTCTGAAAATCGTCCTGGCGGTCCTGAACCCACTTAACGGAGCCGCGGTATTTCTTCGCCAGCGCGGCCGCAATGAACTCCTCTGGATAAACATTGGTCTTCATCCCGAAGCCGCCGCCAGTGTCGGGACATATGACACGAACGCTGTCCGCCGGCAGTTGCAGACATTCGGCCAGCGCGGTGCGGACCATGTGCGGAATTTGGGTGGAGGTCCAGAACGTCAAATGCTTGGCGGCGTGGTCGTAGATTGCGAGACAGCCACGCGCCTCCATCGAAACGATGGCGACCCGGTCGCTGCGGAATGATTCTTTCAGAACGTGATCGGCGGAAGCAAACACCCGGTCGAAATCGGGCGTCTTGAAACTGTTTCGAAAAGCGATGTTGTCGGGAGCGGCGTCGTGAACGCGCTGTGCCTCGGCGGCGAGCGCCGCCTGGGCGGTCGCAACGACGGGCAACGGCTCGTAGCTGACGTCGATGAGGTCCAGCGCGTCTTCGGCGCTATAAGGTGAATCGGCCACGACGACAGCGACAATGTCGCCGACATAGCGAACGCGATCGCAGCAAACCAGCTGCCGTTCGACCACCTGATAACCGGGCAGGGGCAGATCGGGATAGATCGGCTTGAGAAGCCTGGCCATGTCGACGCCGGTTAGAACGTCAACGACGCCCGGAATTTCTCTGGCCGACGCTGAACCGATCGCCTTGATAACTGCGTGCGCGTGCGTGCTGCGCACGAATGCCAGCGTCAGCGTGCCGTTGGGCGCCGCCACATCGTCCAGAAAGCAGCCGTCGCCACGCAACAGCCGATCGTCTTCCTTGCGGCGCAGGGACGCGCCGATGCC
>CAIMEE010000466.1 GCA_903839865.1 Enhydrobacter aerosaccus
GCACCGAGGACAGAAGTTGGCCGAAGATCGTCTCGTGACCCTGGCCCTGGCTCTGCGTGCCGAGCCGCGCGATCAGCCGATCGGGCTCGACATTCACGATCACATGCTCGTCGGCGACGCCGCCGGTGCCGTGCAGATGGCAGGAGAGGCCAAGTCCGCGCACTTTTCCGCGTGTTTCGCTGTCGGCGCGGCGCGCGGCGAAACCCGTGGCGTCGGCAGCCTTGAGGGCGGCCTCGAACAGGCGCGGATAATCACCCGAATCGTAGGTGTAGCCGGTCGGAACGGTATACGGCAGCTCCGACGGCTTCAGCATGTTCAGCCGCCGCAGCTCGATCGGTGAACGACCGGTCTCCTGCGCGGCGAGGTCGACAAGGCGTTCCAGCAGGAACAGCGCTTCGGGTTTGCCGGCGCCACGAATCGCATCGACCGGTACGGTGTTGGTGAAGGCGCAGTCGAAGTCGAGGCTGATCGCGGGGATACGGTAGAGGCCCGAGATCACCTTGGAGAGGCCGGCGGTCGAAATGGTGGGCGCCACCATCGAGACGTAGGCCCCGAAGTTCGACTGTGCCCGGACGCGCACGCCGACGAAGCGGCCGTCCTTATCGAGGGCGAGCTCGCCGGTCGCCACGAGGTCGCGGGCATGGGTGTCGGACAGGGAATGGTCGCCCCGCTCGCAGGTCCAACGCATCGAGAGCTTCAATTTCCGGGTCGCCCAGGCGATCAGGATCGACTCGGCGGAGAGAGGGAGCTTTGGACCGAAGCCGCCACCCACATCCTCGGTCACCAGCCGGAGCCTGTCTTTCGCCAGCTTGAGCACGCTATCGCACATCAGGCGATGGACGAGTTGCACGCCCTGCGAGGAGAGGGTGACGGTGGCGACGTCTTCGGCCCCGTCGTAGGCCGACCAGGCGCAGCGCGTTTCGATGAAATGCGTGACCTGGCGCGGCGAACGAATCTTGAGCGTGGTGACGTGCGCGGCCTTGGCGAATGCCGCGTCGGTCGCGGCCGCATCGCCGCGCAGCCATTTGCAAAGGAGGTTGCCCGGCGCATCATCGTGGACCAGCGGCGCATCGGGTGCCAGCGCCTGCGCGGCCGTGACCACGGCCGGCAGTTCCTCATAGTCGATGGCGAGAAGCTCTGCTGCATCGCGCGCTTCGTCGAGTGTTCCCGCCACGATCATCGCCACGATCTCGCCGACATAGCGCGCCTTGGAGATCGCCATCGGCAGGCGCAGCGGTTCGCGATGGCGATTCCCATCGGGATCGCGCATCTCGGTGATCGTCGGCATGTGACCGAGGCCGTCCGCCGCGATGTCCTCTCCCGTGTAGACCGCCGCCACGCCCGGCGATGCCAGGGCGCCGTCGCGGTCGATGCTCTTGCTCAGGCCTTGGGCATGCTGGGAGCGCAGGAACCGCACGGGCAACGCCGCGGCAGGCGCAGTGTCGTCGGTGTACCGGCCCCTGCCGGTCAGGAAACGCTGGTCTTCGCGACGCCCGCTCGACTGGCC
>CAIMEE010000467.1 GCA_903839865.1 Enhydrobacter aerosaccus
CCCGAGATCGTGGGTCGCCGCCATGACGGCGGCGGCCTTCACGCCCGGAGAGACCGGCCGGCCCTTCGGCTATGGCTACCAGACTTGGATTCTGCCCGGCCGCGATCCGTCCTTCGGCCTGTTCGGTGTGCGCGGCCAGTATATTCTCGTCGACCCGGCACGCCGGCTCGTGATGGTCAACACCGCGGTACGCAGCGATGCGCGCGACCGCGGCAATGCCGACACCTTTGCCCTGTGGGAAGGAGTGCGCGCGACGCTGCGCGGCTGAACTTTCGTCCTTGTACGGTCAAAAAAAAACTCGAACGGCCGTAAGCCCAGCGCCCAAGCGGGCTCAGCGTAGCGGTGCTGGAAGTGGTCCGGTCCAATTTTTCGGACGGCCGCCGACGCCGTCGCCGAGTCGATGTAGGGCAGGGGGCGTTTATGGATTGGGCGCGTATCCTGGCCTACGTGCCGGGTATTCCTCCGGCGTGGGCCGGCTGTACGCTGATGATCTAGTCGTGAAGATTGCGGGTACGTGGGCACGATGACCGTGTCCGCTAACCTTGATGGACACGACTGCAGATGTCAGGTTTGAGAATAGGCGTTAGAGCCTCCCGTGGCACAACACGAACTGCCTATTCGTACTGCACTGCGCCACCGCGCGCCGTACATTGAGTTGGTGTTATGGCGGTGTGTGCCGATGAGCCTATCGGCCCAATGCATTTCCAGCTCCTGTCTTGGATCACAGAACCGCCGCCAGCAGCACACATTGCGGCAGTGACCTCGACCACCTCTCCTGCGGGCCCCTTACAGCGCACACGGCCGGCGGCGTCGGCTTGTGCCGGAGCGTCTGCTCGGGCATTGCCGGACGATCCACTGAGGTGTGAAAGCGACCAAGAGAACTTGTGCGGCACGCCAAGCCAACTGACATTGAGCGATAATGTCTGCGGATAGGAGCTACGATCCTCTCCACGCGCAGCTTCACTCGTTGCAGGCTCGGCAAACCGATTACCTCGCGGGCTTCGTCGGCAAGGGAAACGGGACAGTCATCCGGTTGGCCGGCATCCTTACGTTGCTGGAATGGGCGACCGGCCCTTCGGGAATGACGCCGCCCAGCACGGTGTCGAACACCGCTCTGAGCGGCGCCTTCAGGCTCTGGCATGATTACTTCTTGCCCCATGCGCGGGCCTGCCTCAGGCCGGGACAAAGGTCGGGGCACGAGCAGAAACTGCGTCGGGTGCTGCAATACCTCCGGGAGCATCGCATCACCCACGTCGGCCGCTCCGACGTTCGCGAGAAGGCGCTGGGACGGACGCTGCCAGCCAACGAGGTCAAGCCGATCTTGACGGAATTGGTCAGGCGCGGCTGGCTTCGTCAGGTGCCGCGTGCGGTCAACGGGCCCGGCCGGCCTTCAGACAACTGGGAGGTCAACCCGAGGCTCCTCCCCAGCCCCCCTGCTGGAAATACCGATAATTCCGAAAATCACGCCTCGCCGGGCTGATACTTGGGGGACGACACACATAGCGCGGCTATCTCACGGGCGAGGACATCCCGCTCTGCGCCGTCGCCGTCGAGACGCCGTTCTGGACAACGATGGCGACCAGCGCCGCCGCGATAACCGTCAGAACGCATTCCCCTGAGCCGCCAACGGTCTGAACAAACTCAACGCGGCTGCGTAGTCACCACGACTCAACGCAGCCCATCCATCTTCGTACGGGCCAGCATTGGCACCTTGTGCCATTCCAAGTGTGATGGTGAGGAATAGAGATGCGAGCAGTTTGAGCATTGTGTCGTCCTTATGGCTACAGTCGGTTCTCCGGCCAGGTTCGCGGCCTGGCGCTCAGCCATACCGAGCGGATGCCGGAGTTCCCCGGCATCCCGACCTTCGCGGAAGCAGGCTATCCCAAGGTGCGTGCCAGCAACGACTTCGGCATCTCGATCCGCTCCGACACACCCGCACCGATCAAGGCGAAGCTCGAAGAAGCTTATCGCAACGCCGTGCGCCGGCCGGAGATCGTGCAGCGGCTGACCGATATCGGGCTGATCGTGGTCGGCACCTCATCGGCCGAGTTTGCCCGCGTGCTGGCGGAAGACGCGGCGCGCTATACCGAGGTCATCCGCGTGGCGAACGTCAAACTCGAGTAAAGACCGTCAGCCTGACACGCCATCCCAGTTGGCCGGCGGGTCGAGATGAAAGTGCCGGCATCGCTCGATCATCAGCTTGGCCGCCTTGTCGTCCTCGCGTAGCGCCAGAGAGGCCTGGAAGCGCTTCAGGGCCTCGGCCCACTGGCCGGTGATATAGGCATCGAGGCCCGCTTCGTAGACGGCGATCGCTTCCTCGAACCGGGACGTCCAGCAATCGGGGCGATGGTCGTGCACCTCGAATACGCTGGTCGGGCGCGTCTGGCCTCGCACCCGCACGACGTCGACCCGGCGCAGTTTTGCGTCTTCCGCGAGATGCGCGCGGGTATGTTCGCAGATCAGGATTTCCGCGCCGTAATTCTTGGTCATGCTCTCGATTCGCGAGGCGAGGTTGACCGCATCGCCGATCACCGTGAAATCCATGCGCTTGGGTGAACCGATGTTGCCCGCGATAACCATGCCGGTGGCCAGCCCGACGCCGATCCGGATCGGCGCGGCGCCCGTCGCCTCGGCACGACGGCGGTTGAGCAGTTCCAGCACCTGCAACATCTCGCCGGCCGCCGCGACCGCGTTGCGTGCGTCGTTCTCGCCCGCGTGCGGCAGGCCGAACACCGCCATGATGGCATCGCCGACATACTTGTCGATGACGCCGGAGCGGTTCGTCACCACATCTTCCATGTAGGAGAAGTATTCGTTGAGCATCGACACCGTGCCGGCAGCGCCGAGCTGCTCGGCCAACGTCGTGAAGCCCCTGATGTCGGAAAACAGCGTAGTGGCGGGCTGCGCCACGCCGCCCAGCATGCCGTCCGAGTCCTGCATCAGCTGGTCGATGATCTCGTTCGAAAGATAACGCGACATGGTGCGGCGCCATTCACGCTCGCGCTCGAGGCTCTCGATCACCAGCATGAAGCCCAGCGGATTGCGCTTGGAATCGAGCAGCGGCAACAGCGTGGTGTTGGCCGAGACCCATTCACCGAGGCTCTCGATATAGAACTCGTTGTTCGGAAGGTTCTTCTCCGACCGGCCGTTGGCAACCTCGTCGATCGCCTCGAGGATCCAGGCATTCATCTCGCCGAACACCTTCATGACCGGCACGCCGACCAGCTCGTCCTCGCTGCGGCGCAGGATGTCGAGTGCCGCCTGGTTCACGAACGTGACCTCGCCGCGCATGTCGAGCGTCAGCACGCCATTGGTCAGGCTGCGCAGCATGCTCTCGTTGTGCGACTTCATGCGCAGCACCTGCTCGAACAGGCCGGTGTAGTCGAGCGTCACGCCCATTTGCGCGGCAAGCGCCCGCAGGTGCGCTTCGTCGGCGGAGTCGAAGGTGCCGTGGCCCTTGTTGACCACCTGCAGCACGCCAAGCTTTCGGCCATCGCTGGCGAAGATCGGCGTACAAAGGATGTTGCGCGTGCGATAGCCGAGCTGGAAATCGATCGCGGGATTGAATCGCGGATCCTGGTAGGCCTGGGCGATGTTGATCTGCTCGCCGGTGCGGAAGGTCGCGCCGGCGATGCCGTCCTGCGCGCCGACCCGAAGCTCGCGTCCGCCCAGCCCTTCCGCCTGGCTGGTGAAGAGCTCGTCCGTCGACGAATCGTGGAGCAGCATCCAGCCGCGGTCTGCCCCCACGATCTCCAGCGCCGTCGCCAGGATGCGGGCCAGCATCTTGGCCCCCGCCTGCGTATCCTCGTCGAGTGACGGCCGATCCTCCAGGCGCACGCCCGACGACAGCCACGGCAGCAGGCCCGCAGTCACGGCGAGCTCGGCGATATGGCTGCCCACCTCGGCGGCCAGCTCGAGATCGGCGGCGCCAAGAGCGCGCGAACATAGCAGCTCGAGCACACCGACCGTCTCTCCGTCGAAGCGGGTCAATGGCACCGCGACTGGCATTGCCGTCGATGCCAGTCCGATCTCCTCGAGCAGACTGAGCGAGTCGGAGGCCGATTTGAGCAGCAGCCGGCAGGACGAGCCCGCCGTCGCCTCGACCAGGCCTGCCGCAAGCGTCGACATGATGGCCCGCGGCGGCTCGCCGGCAGCAGCGGCATGGTCGAGCGCAAACACACTGGCCAGGCGGCGAAACGCGCCGGCGAAAGCGTCTGGCGCTTTCGAGGCATCTGAAAGATTGGCTTGGACAAGGCAGTGGGCGAGCAGTCGCTCGGCAAGCGCAGTGTAGCCCGGGATCTGCACTTCGCCGTCCATCGTCAGGTGCGCTCCGGTTCCAGCGCCATCGGATCGAGTCTCTTGCGCAGGCACAGCGGATATCGTCCGTCGATCGGCTCGATCGCGATGGAATCGAAAAGCTGGCCGAAGCGCGGCGACAACGGCGGCAGGCGCGCCAGCATCTCCTCGCGCACGGCCACCAGACCCCTGACCTCGTCGACCGCGAGCAGGATGCCCGCCTCGCCCTCGCCATAGAGGATGATGACCTCGCCTGGCCCGCCGCCCAGCAGACGGGAAAGATCGAGCGTCGGACGTCCGTCCGATACCAGGCCGCCGTCGCTGACCCGCTGTACCGACGGGCTCGGCAGCAGCAGCTCCTGGCCGCAGGCGCCGACCCGGAGATGCGTCGTCAACTCACCTTCTCCGCGCGCTGCGGAGCGCCCCGCCAGGCGCCGTTGCGCACCATCTGAATCAGCTCGTCGGCGTCGAGCATCAACACGATGCGCCCGTCGCCCAGAACCGCGGCGCCGCTCACCGTCGGGCAGGCGGCGAGCAGAGGATGCAGATCCTTCAAGAACAGCTCGAGCCGGCGGCGGATACGGTCGACCTCCAGGCCGATCATCTCTCGGCCGTTGGAGATCACGACAATGTTGTGAAAATCTCCGCCAGCCCGTCGCTCCGCCGCGCCATGCCACAACAGGTCGGCAAGCTTGTAGATCGGCAGAGCGATGCCCTGGTGGCGGATCGTCATCTGGCCGCCCGACTCCACCATCTCATCGGTCGGCACCTCGAGCACCGAGGAGACATAGCGTTCGGCCAGCCCGAAGGTCTGGCCGTTGACCCGGACCAGCAGCGACGCCTGCATCGCCGCCGACAGGGGCAAACGCAGGGTGAAGGTGGTGCCGGCGCCTGCTTGCGTTTCCACGTCGATGTCGCCGCCGAGCTGCTGCACGGTGGTCAGCACCACATCCATGCCGACACCTCGGCCGGACGTCTCGGTGAGCTTCGCAGCGGTCGAGAAGCCCGCGGCGAAGATGAAGCGGTAGATCTCGTGCGGGTTGAGGCGCGGTGCGTCGGCGGCGGTGGTGAGACCTCGCGCGACCGCCTTGTCGAGGATCGCCGTAGCGTTCAATCCACGACCGTCGTCGGACACACGCACCAGGATCTCGCTACCGCGCTGCATCGCGGCCAGCGTGACCGTGGCCTGGGCCGGTTTGCCGGCGCGGGTCCGGTCGTCGGGCACTTCGATGCCGTGATCGATGGCGTTCCGGACCATGTGCATCAGCGGATCGACCAGCAGCTCTATCATGCTCTTGTCGACCCGCACGTCGCGGCCTTCGAGCACCAGCCGCACATTCTTGCCCTGCTCCTGGGCAAGGGCGCGCACGACCCGCGGGAAGCGCGTCAGGATCGTATCGATCGGCACGACCCGCAATTCGAGCGCGGCCCCCTGCAGGCGCCGCAGTTCGGTCTCGACGGCGCGCGCAAGATCGGCCGCGCCACGACGACCGCGGCGACGTGGATCGCCGTCCGGCGACGCGGCGGCCTCGGCAAGTTCGGCGGCGACGATGCGGATCTCGCCAATACGCGTCATGAAGCGGTCGATGACGTCGCTACGCACACGCAGCACCGTCGATCTGCGGCTGTCGCCGCTGTCCTGCACTCCACGGGATGCAGCATCCGGCGAGTTCGGAACCGCGGCGCCCGCCTCTTTATCGTTGTCGAGCAGCGCCTCGCCGCCGACCTGACGCAGCGACTTGACGCACCGCCGGTCCGGATCGAGTGCCAGGAGCGAGGCACGCACCTCCTCCGGCGCCTGCGGTGACAGGATCAGGAAGTCGAACCAGCTCTCGCCATTGGTCAGCACCGTGCGATTGCTGATGATCTTCGTCTCGGCGGTCAGCCACGCGACGATCGCCTCGCCGATCGCCGGCTGCTCCTCAAGGAACAACATCAGTTCATAGACATTGGCTCCCGCCGCGACGCCCGCGGCAAGGTCGCCGACATTGTCGCTCGACAGGCTGCCCAGCACTTCCGGCCGGCCTTTCAAGCCCGCCAACAGCTCGTCGACCTGCGGCGTCGCGCCGGTCGCCGGATCGGCGGACAGGGCGTCGCGAATGCGCTGGGTAAGGTCGGTCGCCTGCCGGCCGTCGAGATCGCGGCCCTGGTCCGCTTCCGCAGCGATCGTCTCCACGGCGAACTGCATGGTCGAGGCGAGCAACTCGCTGGGAACCGTCTCGCCATTGGCAACGCGACTGGCAACATCCTCGATCAGCAGCAACAACTCCGCCGCCTGCTCGACGGCCAGACATTGCAGGATCGAACCGGCGGCATGGCCGAGGCGCGCGACGTCAGCGGCCGCTTTGCGCAACACCGGCGCCTCGCCGGTGCCGGCCGCGCGTTCAAGCGCGCTCAGCGCCTGCGCCAACGCAACGAGCGTTCGAGCACGATCCTCGACCAGTACACCGCCGAGCGCCTCGGTAAGACCAGTCGCGCCGGCATCGCCGCCGACGACCTCGTTCAGCAGCCTTGCCTGCAAGGCCACTTGCGCGATCCGTTCGATCGCCTCACGTCGTGCATCCTCGCCCAACGGCAGACCCTGCGCGGCGAGATACTCCTTCAAGCCACCGACTGTTTCGGCGACCTGATCGAAGTCCATCACCTCCGCTGCGTGCTGCATCGAATCGAGCGTGTCGACCAGATCCGTGCGACCAGCTTCGTCGGCCTCGAACGCGCGGGCCAGTTCCGGCAAGCGGGCCTGCATCAATTCGGCGAAGAGGCCCAACATCTCGTCGTCGCCCAGGCCGGCGGACGGCGCGGCCTCGGTCGCCGCAGGCGTTGGCTCCGCAACCGCCTCGCTACCGCCAGCTGCTTCGAACAGCGCATCGAGACGCTGCAGCAGCGCGGGCGGCGGTTCGCTGTCGGCGCGACCGCGGATCGCGGTGTCGCGCAGGCCTTTGAGGCAGTCGACGGCTTCGAGCAAACCATCGAGCATCGGCTCGGTCATCGGCACGCCGCCATCGCGCATCAGCCCGAGCAGGTTCTCGGTGCGATGCGCCACGGCCTCCATGCCGTGCAGCGACATCGCCCGGGACAGTCCCTTCAGCGAATGGAAACCGCGGAACACGCGCGCAACGTCGCCGGTCTCTCCTTCCGCGGTGCCGAGGCGAACCAGCAACGGCTCGAGCACGGCGAGATGCTCGTCGCTCTCTGCGCCGAATTCCTGCCAGAGTGTCTCGACTAAGTCGCTCATGATGGCGCGGGTTCCATGCCCAGGGCGCGCCGCAGTGCCTGGACGATCTCGTGACCCTTCTTGGCCTGGAGGTCGAGGCTCATGGCGCCCGATGGCTTGGCGATGATGTCGACCGCGCCGAGCTGGCGCGCCTGCACCGCTTGCGGCGACCCTGCCTGGCCGACCGACGAAACAACGATCACCTTGGCCTTCGACAGCAGCGCCAGGCGCTTCAGCATGTCGATGCCGGACATTTCCGGCATCTCGAGGTCGAGGATCAGGGCGTCGGGCTTGAGCTCACGCGTCTTCTGCAGGCCAACCTTGCCGTTCTCGGCGAAGCCCACGACCTTGAACTCGAGATCGCTCTCGACGATGTCCTTGATGATCGTGCGCATGATGAAGGAGTCGTCAACAACGAGAATATTCTTAGTCATAAGGTCTCCGCCAATTCTGTCTTTGGGGTATAGCCAGCGCCGGTCCAAAGCACGAGCCTTTGTCCGATGCCATCGGGCGGCAGTGCCTCGCTCGCGACGCCAGCCTCGATGGCAGCCGTCGGCATTCCCGACACGACGCAGGTCTTGGGAGCCTGCACCAGCACCGGCGAACGCCGGCGAAGCAGCTGGAGTGCGCCCTTGGTCCCGTCGCTGCCCATGCCAGTCAAGATTACTCCCACCGGATGGCGCGCAACCATGGCCGCCGTCTCGAACAACAGATCTCCGCAAGGATGGACCAACGCGTCGTGCGTGGTCAGCCTCAGCTCGAAGCCTGCGGCTGAGCGCGCCACGATGCCGTCACCGCCGCCCGGGATGATGGTCACCGAGCCCGGCGGGAGGGCCATGCGATGCGTTCCTTCGCGAACATTGAGGCGCGTTTCGTTGGCCAGAAAACTGGCCAGGCTGGTGGTGAACTTGGGCGGCATGTGCTGCGCAATCACCATCGGCGCGCCGAGTGGGGCTGCGTTGGCGAGAAAGCTTCCCAGCATCTGGGGGCCGCCCGTGGAGACGGCCACGACGACGAGATCGACCTGACCGCGCGGTGTGCGCGGCTGCAGAAGCGGCTTCGTATCGGTGGACTGCAAAGCCGTGGCCGGCTGGACGCGCACGCGTGGCGGCAGCGGTGCCGGCTGATTCGCCCAGTAACGCAGCTTCTCCTTGAGCTCACTGTCGACATGGCCGAGATCTTCGGCGGCAAAGGAGGAAGACTTCGAGACGAAGTCGACCGCGCCGAGGCTCAAAGCCTTGATCGTTGCCTCCGTGCCACTTTGGGTATGGCCGCTGACCATGATCATGATCGGCGCCGGCCGGTTCGCGGCGATGATCTGCTTCATCGCCTCGAGGCCGTCGAGCTCGGGCATCTCGACATCCATGGTGATGATGTCGGGTTTGAGGTCGCGCGCCAGCGTAACCGCCTCGCGGCCGTTGCGGGCCTCGCCGACCACCGTCATTGCTCCTTCGCTCTCGATGATTCGGCGCAGGGCGATCCGCATGAAGGTCGAATCGTCGACCACCAGGACGCGGCGAGCGTTCATGCCGCCTCCCGCCGGGCGAGCAGCGCGGCGGTGGACAGGATCTCGAGCGTGCGACCGTTGGCGGTGCCGAGGCCAGCGATACGCGGATCGGCATTGGCTGTGAGCAGGATGTCGTCGCGCGCTATCGTGATGATACGTTGCACGCCGTTCACCGCCAGTACCCGCTGCTCACCGTCCAACTGCAGCACCACGTAGGCGCTGGCGGGCCCGGCGGCGTCGAGCGACAGCCAGCGCCAACCTTCGGTCACCGGAACGATCCGGCCGCCATACTCGATCGCGCCATCGACCCCGGCCGGCGCGCCGAAGGGCAGCATCACCGACTGGCGGGCTGGAAGAACGCGCTCGACTGCAGCCAACGCCAATGCATAAGGACGGTCACCAAGGGTGACGCAGAGAAAGCGCTGCCGACTGACGTCCCTAGCCGCACGCTGCTCGATATCGCCCGGCATCTGTGCAGCCAACGACAGCCATTCGGCATCGATCAGTTTCTCTGGATCGAGCCGGACTGCCTGCGAGCCCTGGCGCCGTAACCCGACGATCGCATCGACCACCAGGACGATACGGTTACGGCCGACCGACAGGACGACATGGCCACCAGGCGTCACTGCGCCGGCCCCGCCGAGCAGCCGGTCGAGGCAGAACGCGAGAAGCGGCCGGCCGCGCAAAACCATCACGCCACGCAATGCCGGAGGCACAAGAGGCAGCGGCGTCAGCTCGGCATTCTCGAGCAGCTCGACCACCGACTGAGACGGCAGGCCATAGAGTTGCCCCGCCACCTCGACGGCGAGCACTGCGTCCTCCGCTTGCGTCATGTCTTTCGATGGCTGTCCGTCACGGCTATTGGCGATCACCCCCGGAACGCCCCGCGGTGGCAGCTTCGGCTCCAACGCGGAAAGGCCCAGCGACGCAGGATCGATGCAGGTCACGAACGTGCCATTCCATTGCGTTGTGCCGTCGCTCTCCGGAGACAGGGTGGCGGCCACAAACAACATGCGCTCGATACGCACGGCAAAGCGCTGACCGGCAAAGCGTACGATCATGAACTGCGCACCGGTGCGCGATCGCACCGGCCGCTCGGACTGGCGCAGCGCGACGGGATCGAGCACGGGCACGACATCACCCGAGATACTGGCCACTCCTTCGACTGCAAGAGGGGCGAAAGGTAGGGCCGTCACCTGGCTGGCCGCCATCACCTGCTCGACGGTAGCGGCCGGCAGGGCCAGCGCTTCGCCCGCCAGCTCGAAGCCCGTCCACGCCATGTCGGAAAGAAAGTCCGTCATATCACGCCAACCTGCGGTAGATGACGGCGCGATCTCCCCAGATCGCTTCGAAGCAGCGGGGATCGGGAGGCGCATCGGTCGGACCAAGGAGCAGGAAACCACCGGGCCTCACCGCGGCCTCGACATGGGCCTGGGCGATTTTACGCGGCTTGGGCGCCAGATAGACGAGCACGTTGCGGCAAGCGACGACGTGGAAGCTGGCGAGCTGCGGACGCGGCTGCATCAGATTCGATTGCTCGAAACGTACATGCCGCTGGACATCTTGCCGAACCATCCGGCTCCGGTTGCCCGCCTCGCCCTCGGCGCGTGGAAAAAAGCGCAGGAAAGCCGCGGGAGTGTCGCGGAACGCCGAGAGCGAGCCTGTGCCGTAGACCCGATTGCGCGACTGCACGATCATGATCGGCGAGATATCGGTGCCCAGCACATCGAGCGACCATCGCGGATCGAGCCGGATATCGTGCAGTGTCTCCTTCGCAACTCCGGCGGCGACCATCGCCTCGAGCGCGAGGATAGCCAGACTGTTGGCCTCCTCGCCCGAGGCGCAACCGGCCGACCACAGCTTGAGCAACGGGAGCGGCTGTCCCGCCACTGCGGAAATGAGGGGGATCAGTCCCTTCGCCCGCAACAATTCAAGCTGTGGCAGGTCCCGAAACAGGTAGGTCTCGTTGGTGGTGAGGCTTTCGAGAAGCGTGAGCCAGTGCGGATGATCGCGGGGCAGCTCTTCGAGCCCGGTAATCCAGTTGCTGAGTTCGACGATACCGACCGACGACAGGGCAGCCCGCAGCTTTCCCTCGACTGTCTCGTCGATCCGGAGCCCGGCATGCGCCTCGACATGGGCGAGTAGCCGCCCCAGCAGAGCGGCGCGTGAATCGGACGGCTCCGGTCTCGCCTTCGGTGCGACCGGCACATCCTTGCTGGCGAACGCCCGGCGGTGGCCTTGCATCGCCATCGCCAGCTCGCTCAAGGTCCGCTCAAGATCATCCATGGCGATCCCTGATCAAGACGATCAACGCGACAACTTCTCGAATTCGTCGACGTCGAGGCGCGTGCGCTCTGCCAGGCGCGACAGGTCGAGCATGGTGGCGGTGATCTCCTCCGCGGCCGTCGCATTCGACTGACCGATCCGGGTCAACTCACCGACATTCTCGTTGATGCCGGAGACCGTGGCCTGCTGCTGCTCCATCGCCGTGGCGATCGCGCCGATCAGCTTGTCAGTCTCGGCCACGCCGGTGGCGATCTCCTGCATCTTGCCGGCGACTTCGCGCGCCATCGCCACGCCGCGCTCGGCCTGTTGAGTGGCCTGTCCCACCTGGTCGGCAATGTCCTGGGCGAGGCTGCGCGAACTCCCGGCCAGCTTGCCGACTTCTTCGGCGACTACGGCAAAGCCGCGACCATGCTCGCCGGCACGTGCCGCCTCGATCGACGCGTTGAGCGACAGCATGTTGGTCTGGCTGGCAATGCGCGAGATCGAATCGGCGATGCGATTGATCTGGGTGCTGTTCTCAGAGATTGCACCGACCAGCTCGACCATGCCGGTCATCTGCTCGATCTCCTTGCCGACCAACGAAGCGGCACTGCGCGCCCGCTCGCTCGCCTGCTGGGTACTGCGCGCCACCTCCGCGATCGCCTGCGCGCTCTGCTCGAGCGCGCCGGACGACTGCTTGAGCGCGTCGAGCTGGATATTCGAGCCGTCCGACACCTGGCTGACTGCCGAACTCGCCTGGCTGGCGGCCATGGCGACACGGTGAATGTTCTCCATGATGCCCGTGGTCAGCCCGCGCACCGCGACCGCCTGGTTGAGGAATATCTGGAAGGCGCGGGCCATGTCGCCGATTTCGTCGCCGCGATTGGTGTCGGTCGCGACAATATCGGTGCTGCCCGCTGCCAACGTAATCATCGCCTGCGTCAATCGCATGATCGGCCGGGTGATGGTGAACACGACGATTCCGATGGCCAGGACGATGCTGGCAAGGATGCCGATAGTTGCCAGCCCGATCATCAGGTAGAGCCGGCTCTTGTAGAAGGAAGCAACCTCGTCGGTAAGGTCATGCGTGTATTTGTCGTTCGAGGCACCGAGCGCAAGCATTTCGGTGTTGAGGGCGATGCGGTTGGCGCGGCTCGCATCGTTGTCGCCCCAGTTGCGTGCGTCGACGAGATTGACTTCACGCGCAAGGCGAACAAGCTCGGTACGCAGGCGGATGAACTCTTCGATGCGGGCATTGACCCGGTCCATCCTCTCCTTGTCCTCCGGACGGATCAGGCTGGTCCACTCGTTCACCAGGCCGCTGATCACGCGCAGGTTCGAGATGATCGCCGGTGAATACTTCTCGGCTTCCTTGAGATCGCGGGACATGTAGACACCGCGCGAATCCATGACCACGAGATAGAGCATCGAGTTGACGCGCTCGGTCAGCCACGCACGCTTCGACGCCCGGTCGATATCGCGGACCATGGCGTTGTACTGCTGGAAGCTGGAGATCGCCACCGCGCCGATAGCGGCAGTGAACAGCGACAGCAGGATGACCACGGAGTAGATCTTGGGGCCAAGTCTCCAGAATGTATTCACGTCACTATCCTCCCCCTGGCGCGCCGTAGCGCCCTCGTCTTCAGCGTGTCGAGGCGCGCGTTGCGCCGGCATCGTCCTCGGCCGTCTTGAATTGGGCGACCTTCGCTTTCGTCTCTTCGGCCAGCCGCGACAGATCCTGCATTGTCGTGGAGATCTCCGAGGCCGCCGAGGCGTTGGCCTGGCCGATCTCCGTCAGCTCGCTCATCTTGCCGTTGATCTCGCCGACGTTGGCCTGCTGCTGCTCCATCGCCGCGGCGATCGACTGGGCGAGCCGATCGGACTCGGCCACGCTCGACGCCATGATCTCGATGCTCTCGTTCAACCGTGCCGCCGCCGCGACACCATGCTCGGCCTGCTGGATCGCGTTGCGGATCTGCGCGGCAATCTCGGTCGCGAGCTGGGCCGAACTGTCGGCCAGCTTGCCGACTTCCTCTGCCACGACGGTGAATCCCTTGCCGTTCTCGCCGGCGCGCGCCGCTTCGATCTCGGCGTTGAGCGACAGCATATTGGTTTGGCTGGCGATGCGGGCGATGTCGTCGACGAACTTGGCGACTTGGCCGCTGCTATCGGCGATGGCGTTGACGGCGCTCACCATGCCCGCCATCTCGGTGCGACCCTGGGCCACCAGCCCGGCCATCTGCTGCGCACGCTCGCGCGCCGACTGCGTGCTGGTGGCGACGAGGGTGATCGCCGACGTGCTCTGCTGCAACCCGTTGGCGACATGACGCAGCGCCGCGAGCTGGGTATTGGCACCGCCGGAGACCTGCCCGATCGCGCTGGTTGCCTGACCCGCGGCGACAGCCACCTGGCGGATGCTGTCATTGACCTCGCGGGCCAGTTGCTGGGCGCCGATCGTCTGACGCTTGAAGAACTGCAGCGCCTCCGCCATCTCTCCGATTTCGTCGCGCGCACCGGCGCGCGGCACCTCGATACGCGTGTCGCCCGCAGCGAGGGTTGTCATAGCGAAAGACAAGCGACGCAGACGGCCCGCGACATTCATGCCGACGTAAAGGAGTGCGATACACAGGATCGGCAGCACGGCAGCGGCGCCAACAATCAGCAGAAAGATCCGTGCCTTCTCGGTCTGCGCCGCCGAGCTGCGCATCTTGTCGTCGAGTTCGTGCCGCCGTTGCTCGACGACGCGCCCGAACTCCGCAGCCAGAACGGCGGCATCCTGCTTGACCGGCCGCATCGCCTCGGCTTCGAGGGCAATCGCCTTGAGTTCGCGCTCGCGCAACTCGAACAGATTGTCCGGGCCGCTCCCCAGCGCCACCAGTGCCTTTGCCTCAGGCACGAGTTCCGGAACCTTGGCAAGTACTGCCGCCTGTTGATCCATTGCCGTGGCCACCGCGGCAAACCGCGAACGCAATGTCTGGTCGAGTTCCGTCGTTGCCGCGAAGCGGGCTTCGCTGAGCAACGCAGCCCCCAATGCCACAGCATGACTGAATTCGGCCAATCCGGGTATGTCAGACCGGTCGGCCGTGAGCTTCTCGATGCGGTCAAGCACCGGCAGGACTGCGGCGGTCGCCGCAACGCGTCGCTCGACGGCGGCGATCCGGCTGGAGGTTATCTTTTCTACCGCCGCGTAAGTCGCGAAGACGCGGTCGACTTTGGCGGCGATGGCATCAACCTGACCGGCCATCTGGAAGTCGCGACGCAGGACCACGACGGCGTAATTCGCCTTCTCGCGCCCCTCCGCGATCGAATCAAGGACCGGTGCGAGTTGTGCCTGGCGATCGGCCGTGACGAGCGAGTTGGTCACCTGGAGGAGCTGCTTGGCTTCCTCCTGCAACCGCACCATGCTGCCGAAGGTCGCGAAGTCCCGACGGATGGTGCGCGAGAACAGCGAACTGAAGCCATCGAACAGAAATACCGACACGCCGCAGGCGACGATGGTGCAGCCGGTCGACAGAATGATGGCGGCGAAGAGCTTGGTGCGAATCCGGCTCAACCAATGGATTCCGGGGCCCGGCAGGGCTGCTTGAGTTGCGGCCGAGATCTTCATGTTGGGCGGTCACTCGCTCTCTTTACGCTGCATCGCACAACAGGGCGTTGCCGCGCCCCACAAACATAATCCAGGCTCTTCCGGGAATCGAGTGGGTGATTTTGGGGGATCATAGGGTGGACCTACCCCGTTTCCGTGGACAGTTGAGGTCTTGGGATCAGGCTA
>CAIMEE010000468.1 GCA_903839865.1 Enhydrobacter aerosaccus
CCGCGCCTGCGGCCCATCCTTCGAGACGGCCCTTCGGGCCTCCTCAGGATGAGGGTTTGCGCGCAATAATCTTTCGCGAGGGGAGTGGCGGAATCCGGTACAAATCGCCAGAAACCCTTGTGCCATCGGCATCGGAGGTGTCCCAGGATTTCGGTGCACACCGCGTCAACTTTTTGCCTTCACCGCGTGGGCGATCACCTTGCGCATGACCGTGGGCAGGGCGCGCTCGGTGAGTTTGTCGAGCGTGACCCAGGCGGTGCCGGGCGAGAGCTTGGCCAGGCGCGAGGTCGCCGCAGTCGCGTGCGCCACCACGAGTTCGAGATGGAAGTGCGTGAAGGTGTGGCGCACGCCGCCCTCGAGGATTTTCCAGTTGGCCGGCACCGGCGCTTCCGCGAGCGCGTCGGCCACCACCAGCTTGCCCTCGCGCCAGGCGCTCGACGGCACCTCGTCCATGCCGCCTAAAAGTCCCTTGGGCGGGCGCTTGCGCAGCAGGATCGCGCCCTCGCGGTTCGAGAGCACGAAGGCCAGGCCGCGGCGCGTCGGCTTGAGGGCCTTGGGCGCGCGGCGCGGCAGCTCTTCGGCGATGCCCTGCTCGCGGCCCTTGCAGCCCTTCATCAGCGGACAGATGACGCAGCTCGGATTGCGTGGCGTGCACACGGTGGCGCCCAAATCCATCATCGCCTGCGCGTAGTCGCCGGCGCGCTTGTGCGGCACCAGCTGGGCCGCGCGGACATTGATTTCGGCCTTCACGTCGGGCAGCGGCGTCGTGAGCGCGAACAACCGCGCGATCACGCGCTCGACATTGCCGTCGACCGCCGACGCGGGATGATCGAAGGCGATCGCGCGAATGGCCGAGGCCGTGTAGGGGCCGATGCCGGGCAGAGCGAGGAGGGCGGCTTCGTCTTCCGGGAAGACGCCCGCGTGGCGTTCGATCACGGTGCGTGCACAGGCGTGCAGGTTGCGGGCGCGGGCGTAGTAGCCAAGGCCTGCCCAGGCCGAGAGCACTTCATCGAGCGGCGCTTCGGCCAGGGCCTCGACGGTGGGCCAGCGCTTCACAAAGCGGTGAAAGTAGTCGCCGACCGTGGCCACCGTGGTCTGCTGCAGCATGATCTCGGAAAGCCAGACGCGATAAGGCTCCGTGCGCTCTCCCGCCGGCGCGCGCCACGGCATGGCGCGGCGATGCCGGTCGTACCAGGCGAGCAGGCGGGTGGCGTGAGTAATGGTCATGTAAGGAGCGCTGCCCTACCATACGGGGCGGCGTTTGAAAGGGTGTCGATGCAGGAAAAGGGGCGAGCGGGCGGCTTCCGCGCCGTGGGTGGACTGACCCAGGCGCTGACGGCGGGGCTCGCGCGCAAGGGTTCGATTGGCAAGGGTATGGGCGGCGGACGTCTCGCGTCGATCGTGAAGCTGCGCAACGACTGGCAGGCGATCGTGGGGCCCGAGCTGGCGCGCTGCACCGAGCCCGAGGCGCTGATCGCGGGCCGCGGCGGCAAGGCAGGCGCCAAGATGTTGCGGCTCAAGGTGGCAGGCGCGGCGGCGTTGGAGGTTCAGCATATGAGTGGCCAGATCGTCGAGCGGGTGAACGCCTACTTCGGTCATCGCCAGATCGACGACATCCGCCTGATGCAGGGCGCGATCGCGCGGGCCCCCGGACCGAAGCCGATCGCCAAGCCCGCGCCCGAGGTCGTGAAGCGCATGGATGGCAAGGTGGCCGAGGTCCAGGATCCCGAGCTGCGGGCGGCGCTGGCGCGGCTGGGCGCGCGCATCGCGACCGGCCGGCGCGGTGTCGTGCTGGGCGTGCTCGCGTCGCTGTTCCTTGCTCGCGCGCCGCGCGCGCAGAGCGTTGGAGGGGGCGCCGAGAAATACCTGGCGGTGCTTCCGGACGACCATGTGATGGGAAAGCCGGACGCGCCCAACATCATCATCGACTACTTCTCGCTCACCTGCCCGCACTGCGCCAACTTCAACGCCGCGGTGCTGCCCGCGATGCGCAAGGAATGGATCGACACCGGCAGGGCCAAGCTGATCATGCGGCACTTTCCGTCGGACGGGATCGCCACCCATGCCTCGCTGCTGGCCGAATGTGCGGGGCCGGCCAGGTTCTACGACATGGTCGATGCGCTGTTCCGGGCCCAGATCGACTGGCTGACCGCCGCCGACCCCGATGCCGAGATGATCAAGGTGATGGTGGCGCAGGGGGTGAGCGCCGAGAAGTCCACGGCCTGCTTCGCCGACGACCGTCTTTTGAACAAGGTTATTGCCGACGTTCAGTCCGGGCAGGCCCTCCAGGTGAAGCAAACCCCGACTTTGTTCATCAACGAGCAGTACTACGGCATGCCGCAGGACGGTGTGGACGGCATTAATGCGATTTTACGCCAGGTGGGACGGTAAATCGTTCGGAGTCATCGAAAATGGCTCCGAACTTGTTTGACTCCCCACAGGCACAATTCCCAAGATGTAGTGGAGAGGAAGTAGAGTATGCGGAACATATTGATTGTCGCCGGCGGAGCCGTGGCGGTGGTCGCGATTGCGGCTGGCGTCTATTTCGGCACCCGTCCGACTGCGCCCAGCGCCCCTCCGGTTGCCGTGGCCGCGACTTCCGCCGACACCAAGACCTTGCTCGGGATCCAGCCGTCCGACCATGTCATGGGCGACAAGAACGCGCCGATCACCATGATCGAGTACGCCTCGCTCACCTGCCCGCACTGCGCCGCCTTCAACACGATGGTGCTGCCGCAGCTCGAGGAGAAGTGGGTCAAGACCGGCAAGGTGAAGCTGATCTATCGCGACTTCCCGCTCGACCAGGTGGCGACCAAGGCGGCCCAGCTCGCCGAATGCGCGGGCAACGACAGATACTATGCCGTGCTCGACATGATGTTCCGCGGCCAGGGCACGTGGGCGGCGGCCGCCGATCCGATCGCCGAGCTTTCGAAGTCGCTGCGCATCGCCGGCATGGGCGAGAACGAGGTCAAGGCCTGCCTCGCCAACGAGTCGGTCGCGACCGGCGTGATCAACGACTATCGCGGCGGCGAAACGCTGGGCGTCAATTCGACGCCGTCGATCTTCGTCAACGGCGTGCAGTTCAAGGGAGCGCGCTCCCTCGAGGAGTTCGACGCCCTGTTCACGAAGCTTTCAAAGTAAAAAACAAACAAGCGTGGGGTAGATAGTGCAGTTCGATAAACTCCGACTCTCGGGCTTCAAGTCCTTCGTCGATCCGACCGAACTGGCCATCGAACCCGGCATGACCGGCATCGTCGGTCCCAACGGCTGCGGCAAGTCCAACCTCGTCGAGGCCCTGAAGTGGGTCATGGGCGAGACCTCCGCCAAGCAGATGCGCGGCAGCGAGATGGAAGACGTGATCTTCGCCGGCACCGGCACGCGTCCGGCGCGCAACATCGCCGAGGTCATGCTGACGCTCGACAACAAGACGCGCAACGCTCCCGCCATGGTGAACGACGCCGACCAGCTCGACGTCGTGCGCCGCATCGAGCGCGGCCACGGCTCGGCCTACTCGGTCAACGGCAAGGAAATCCGCGCCCGCGACGTGCAGACGCTGTTCGCGGACGCCGCGACCGGATCGCGCTCGACCGCGCTGGTGAGCCAGGGCCGCGTCGGCACGCTAATCAACGCCAAGCCCGCCGACCGCCGCTCGATCATCGACGAGGCCGCCGGCATCACCGGCCTCTACGCCCGCCGCCACGAGGCCGAGCTGCGCCTGCGCGCCGCCGAGCAGAACCTCGCGCGCGTTCAGGACGTGCTGGTGGCGCTCGAAGAGCAGCACAAGGGCCTGAAGCGTCAGGCGCGCCAGGCCAGCCGCTACCGCAATCTCTCCGACCATATCCGCCGCGCCGAAGCGCAGGTGCTGGCGCTGAAGCTCGCCAATGCCGAGAAGGAACTGGCCGACGCGGGCGAGCGTTTCAAGGAAGCCGAGGCGCTGGTCGCGGACCTGACGCGCTTCGTCGGTATTGCGACCACCGCGCAGGCCGAGATGGCAACCGCGCTGCCGCCGCTGCGCAACGACGAAGCCGCCGCGGCCGCCGCGCTACAGCGCCTGCGTCTTGCGCACGACACGCTGACGGCAGAGGCCGCCCGGCTTGCCGCTGCCCAGCAGGATGCCGAGACGCGCCTGCATCAAACCGAGTCCGATCTGGCCCGTGAACAGGGCCGCAAGAAGGACGCCGATGCCGCCATCGCCGATCTCGATGCCCAGCGCAGCAGGCTGGAGCAGGAGCGGGTGGGCGAGGACGATCGTGCCGCCGCCGCCCAGCAGGCGCGCGATGAGGCGCACGAGGCCACGACCGCGGCCGAGACCGAACACGATCGCCTGACGCGCCAGATCGCCGACGACGAGGCCCTGCGCAACAGCGTGAGCCGCGAGATCGCCGAACTGCAGGATCGCCTGCGTCGCCTCGGCGTTCGCCGCGAGGAGATTGCCGCGCAGCAACGCGCCGTCGAGAGCGAGCTTGCGAGCTTGCCGGCGCTGTCCGACGTCGAGGCCGCGCTCGAAGCCGCGCGTGCGGCGCTCGAAGAGGCCCGCCGCCAGGGCGAGCAGACGATCGAGGCGGCCCGCGAAGCGGAGCGCTACGAATCGGAGGCCGCCCGCGAGGCCGTCGCCAAGGCCGAGGCCGAGCGCATCGACATGGAGCATGCGCGCGCCGCCGAGCGTCAGGCCGCCGAGGCGAGCCATGCTGGCGCCGCCGAGTCGCTGCAGAAGATCGCGGCCAAGCTCACCAAGCTGCGTGCCGAGGAATCGGGCGTCGCCGCGGCCCTCCAGTCCGCCGCCGACTCGCTGTGGCCGCCGCTGCTCGACGCGCTCACTGTCGAGCCCGGCTTCGAAAAGGCGCTGGGTGCGGCATTCGGCGAGGAACTCGAGGCCTCTTCGGATCGCGGTGCGCCGGTTCACTGGCTGCCGCTGGGCGCCATGACGGGGGCGCCGTCGCTGCCGGAAGGCGCCACGCCGTTGTCTGCTCACGTGAAGGCGCTGCCGGAACTGGAGCGTCGTCTTTCCTTCATCGGCATCGTGGCCGACGACGCCACGGGTGCCGCGCTACAGCCGAGCCTCAAGGCCGGCCAGCAGCTCGTGACCACCGAAGGCGCCGTCTGGCGCTGGGACGGCTACACGGTGCGCGCGGGTGCGCCGACGGCCGCCGCCGTGCGTCTCAGCCAGCGCAACCGTCTCGCGGAGATCCGCGTCCAGATCGACGATGTCGCGGTCGAACATGCCGTCCATCAGACCCGCGTCGATGCCGAGACCGTCTCGCTCGCCGCCGCGCGCGAGGCCGAGAAGACCTGCGTCGAGCAGGCCCGCGCGCATGAGCGTGCCGTGGGCGAGGCGTCGCGCGCCAAGACGCAGGGCGCGGGCGAGGCGACGCGTGCCGCAGAACGTGCCGTGCAGTCTGCCATTGCCGCCGCCGAATCCGATGCCTCGAAGGCGCGCGAGCACCACACCGATGTCGCCCGCCGCACCGACCAGCTGCGTACGCGCCTGGCCGGCATCGAGCAGGCAGTGGGCGAAGTCGAGAAGGACGTCGCTGACGCCGAGATGCGCCGCACCTTCCGCGAGGCGCGCCTGTCGTCGATCGCCGATCCGCAGGCCGATCGCGTGACGGCGGGTACTCTGCGCGCCCGCATCGCCGAACTTCGCGCCGCGCTGGTCGAGGCCGAAGGCGGCTGCGAGCGTCTGGCGCGCGAGTCCGAGATGCGCGTCGAGCGCCTGGGCAAGATCGCGCAAGACCATGCCGGCTGGAGCACGCGCCTGTCGGACGCCGATGGCCAGATCGTCGAGCTCGACGCACGCCGCGAACAGATCGCCGAGACGATTGCCGAGCTGGCCGCCAAGCCCGCCGAGATCGAGGCCAAGCAGATGGCCCTGGGCGAGGAGATCGACAAGGCCGAGCACAATCGCCAGGAAGCGGCCGATCGTCTGGCCGTGGGCGAGACGCGCCTTGCCGAGGCCGACAAGGCGATGCGCCAGGCCGAGAGCGAACTGGGCAGCGCGCGCGAGAGCCGCGTACGCCGCGAAGGCCTGGTCGAACAGGCCACGAAGGATCGCCAGGCCGTGGTCGAGCGCATCGTCGAGCGCCTGAACTGCGAGCCCGAAGGCGTGCTGGCGCTGGCCGAGGTCGAGACGCTCGAAGAGCTGCCCGAAATGGACAAGGCCGAGCACAAGCTCGAGCGGCTCGTGCACGAGCGCGAGACCATGGGCGCGGTCAACCTGCGGGCCGAGGAAGAGGCCAACGAACTCGAGCAGCAGATCACCGGCATGACGGCCGAGCGCGACGACCTCGTCGCCGCCATCGGCCGCCTGCGCCAGGGCATCCAGAGCCTGAACCGCGAGGGCCGCGAGCGTTTCCTCGCCGCCTTCGAGCAGGTGAGCGGCCACTTCCAGCAGCTCTTCACCAAGCTGTTCGGCGGCGGCAAGGCGGAGCTCCGCCTCACCGAGTCGGAGGACGTGCTCGAGGCCGGCCTCGAGATCCACGCCTCGCCGCCGGGCAAGAAGCTGCAGGTCATGTCGCTGCTATCGGGCGGCGAGCAGGCGCTGACGGCGCTGTCGCTGCTGTTCGCGGTGTTCATGACCAACCCGGCCCCGATCTGCGTGCTGGACGAGGTCGATGCGCCGCTGGACGATCTCAACGTGGAGCGCTTCTGCGGCCTGGTGAAGGACATCGCCGGTCGTACCGACACGCGCTTCATGGTCATCACCCACCATCGCGTCACCATGGCCCGCATGGACCGCCTCTACGGCGTCACCATGGGCGAGCAGGGCGTCTCGCAGCTGGTGTCGGTCAATCTGCAGGAGGCAGACCGGATGGTGGCCTAAGCCACTGGTCGCCTGACGAGGTTCAACCCAAGAAGAAACGTCTTCCTCTCTCAAGTACCCTGGGCGTCGGTTCGGTCAGAACCGGCGCCCTTCTCTTTGGCAGAAGGTACCTGTAGTTTCTCGCCATGCCCGATACGCTCACTCCCGCCGCCACCGATACCGTCGAACTGACGCGCGCGCTGGTGCGCTGCGAGAGCGTGACGCCGCGCGAGGCAGGGGCGCTGCAGCTGCTCGAGAAGGCGCTGACGTCGGTGGGCTTCCGCTGCGAGCGCATGGACTTCAGCGAGAAGGGCTCCGACGACGTGGCGAACCTCTATGCCCGCATCGGCGAGGACAAGGACGGCAACGGCCGCCACTTCTGCTTCGCCGGCCACTCCGATGTCGTGCCGGTGGGCGACCTCTCGTCGTGGACGATCGGGCCTTTTGCCGCTGAATTGAGCGGCGGCTATCTGTTCGGCCGCGGCGCCGCCGACATGAAGGGCGCGATCGCGGCTTTCTCCGAGGCGGCGGCGCGTTTCGTGGCGCGGCGCGGCACCAGCTTCGGCGGTGCGATCAGCCTGCTGATCACCGGTGACGAGGAAGGCCCCGCCGTCAACGGCACGGTGAAGATGCTGAAGCGTCTGGCCGACCGCGGCGAGAAGATCGACGCCTGCGTCGTCGGCGAGCCCACGAGCTCCAAGCGCTTCGGCGATATGATGAAGATCGGCCGGCGCGGCAGCATGACGGTCGACATGATCGTGCGCGGCGTCCAGGGCCACGTGGCCTATCCCGAGCGGCTCGACAACGCGATCCACCGCCTGTCCGCGCTGATCGAGGTGCTGGTGCGCGAGCCGATCGACACGGGCAGCACGCACTTCCAGCCGACGTCGCTGCAGTTCACGACGGTGGACGTCGGCAATGCCGCGACCAACATCGCGCCCGGCACCGCCAAGGCGCGCTTCAATACGCGCTTCAACGATCTCTGGACGTCGAAGACGCTGTTCGCCCATCTCAAGGAGCGGATCGACAAGGCCAACGAGAAACTGGGCGGCAACGGCATCATCGAGTACCAGGTTTCGGTCTCGGGCGAATCCTTCTATACGCCACCCGGCCCGCTCTCGGACCTTGTGGCGGGCGCGGTGCGCGACGTGGCGGGCGTGGAGTGCGAGCTCTCGACCACCGGCGGCACCTCCGACGCGCGCTTCATCCGCAACTACTGCCCGGTGCTCGAGTTCGGTCTGATCGGCGAGAGCATGCACAAGGTCGACGAGAAAAGCGCGATTGCCGACCTCAAGATGCTGGCGCGCGTCTACGAGACGATGCTCGACCGTTATTTCGCGTCCTGAGGAGAAGAGCGTGCTGAGTGCGAGCGACATCGCCCGTGGCACGCAGGGCGCCGTGCGGTTCCTCCAGCGCGATCCGGGCGCGCCGTTCTATTTTGAGAACACCACCGAAGGCTGCCTGCGCTCGTTCCGGGTGATGGCGATCGCCGCACCGCTCTACGGCCTCTATCTCGCGCTCTATTATTCGAGCATCCAGACCACCGCCGATGCCTTCGAGATCGTGGCGGTCGAGGCGATGCATTTCGTCGTCGACTGGCTCCTGTTTCCGGTGCTGTTCTACGAGATTGCGCGGCGGCGGCAGTGGCTGGCCAACTATCCGCGCTACATCGCGGCGCTCAACTGGATCAACCTTCCGGTGCTGACGCTCGCGGTGATCGGCCTCGCCGTGACCCTGGTGGCGCCACGTGCGGTGGGGCAGGTCGTCCAGATCGGCCTGCAGTTCCTGTTCTACTACTGGTTCCTGATGGCGACGCGGTTGTCGCTCGGCATCAGCTGGCCGTTGTCGGTGGTGCTGCTGGTCGTGAACTGGATGCCGTCGCTGATGCTGTCACTCATCGTCGATCGCCTCCTCGGCGTCGTCTCCGTGCCCGGCTCCTGAGGCGCCGTAGCGCACCTCCATCAGGCAGAGGCCGAGCGGCGGTGCCGTCGGCCCGGCGCGCGTGCGGTCGCAGGCCGCGAGCGCTTCCGCCACGTCCTTCGGGATCCACTGGCCGCGTCCGACCAGCGCCAGCGTGCCGACCAGGATGCGCACCTGGTTGTGCAGGAACGAGCGGGCGGCAACGTCGATCACGACCTCCTCGCCGTCACGGCGCACCGTGAGTTCGTCCAGCGTGCGCACCGACGACTTGGCCTGGCAGGAGACCGAGCGAAAGCTGTTGAAGTCGTGGTGGCCAATCAGGACCTGCGCGGCCTCGGTCATCGGCGCGAGATCGAGCGGCACGGGCACGTGCCAGACGAAGCCTGCGTCGATGCCGGCGCGCGTGCGGCGATTGAGGATGCGGTAGCGATAACGGCGATGGGTCGCCGAGAAGCGCGCGTGGAAGCCGGGCGGCGCCAGCTCGACCGTCGGCACCGCGATCGGATTGGGCTTGAGATGGTAGTTGAGCGCGCCGCGCACCTCCTCGATGGATTTCTCGACCGTGAGATCGAAGTGAGCGACCTGGCCGCGCGCATGGACGCCCGAGTCGGTGCGGCCGGCGGCGCGCACCTTCAGGCGCTCGCCCGAAAAGGCGAAAATCGCGTCCTCGAGTGAGGCCTGGATCGACGGCCCCGTGTCCTGGCGTTGCCAGCCGACGAACGGGCCGCCGTCGTATTCGACGGAGATCTTGTAGCGCGGCACGTCAGGCCGGGAGCGAGAGGACGGTGGGCGAGGGCAGCACGGTGCCGGCGGGCAGGTTGAAGCCGCGCAGGAAGGCATCGGCGGCGACAGCGGACTTGCCCGGACGCTGCAGCTTGAGGAGCTTCAGCCCGCCCGAGCCGCAGGCGACGACAGGGAATCCGTCCCTTGAAATGGCGAGCGTGCCCGGGGCACCCGACGTCAGCGCGAGCCCCGCTTCCAGCACCTTGATGCGTTCTCCGTTCAATTCGAAAGACGTGCCGGGCCACGGATGGAAAGCGCGCACCTTGCGTTCGAGTTCGCCGGCCGGCCGCCGCCAGTCGAGGACGCCTTCTTCCTTGCCGAGCTTGTGGGCGTAGGTGACGCCCTCCTGCGGCTGCACGGTCGGGTCGATGCTCTTGCGCACCAGCCCGTCCAGGGTCGACACGATCAGGGTCGCGCCCAGCGCCGCCAGCCGGTCGTGCACCGTCGCCGCCGTGTCGGCCGCCGAGATCGGCGTGCGTTCGGCCAGCAGCATCGGCCCCGTGTCGAGGCCTTCGTCCATCAGCATGGTGGTGACGCCAGTCTCCGCGTCGCCCGCCAGGATGGCGCGATGGATCGGCGCGGCGCCGCGCCAGCGCGGCAGCAGCGAGCCGTGGATGTTGACGCAGCCCAGCACCGGCGCGTCGAGAAACGCCTTGGTGAGGATGTGGCCGTAGGACACCACGACCGCCGCGTCGAGATCGAGCGCGCGGAAAGCTTCGGCCTCGGCGTCGTTCTTCAGCGTCCTGGGCGTGCGGACGGCAAGGCCCAGCGTGTCGGCCAGCACGTGCACGGGCGTCTTGCGCTCCTGCTGGCCGCGGCCGGCAGGCTTGGGCGCGCGCGTATAAACCGCAGCCACGTCGTGGCCCGCATCGACCAGCGACTGCAGGGCGGGAACGGCGAATTCCGAGGTGCCGAGGAAGGCGATCTTCATTGCCGCATCTTATAGGCAGCCGCGCGCCGGTGAGCTAGTTATGCGGCCGACATGGACGCCGATACGCCCACGACCGGCAAGGGACCTGCCGCCAACCTCGCCGCGCGCCGCGCCGCGGGCCAGGTCCATGCCGATCCCGTGCAGGAGAAGGTGGTGGCGCGCCTGCAGGCAGTCTTCGAGCAGCTCAAGGCGGGTGCAGGCCAGTCCGCCAAGCCGGGTCTGCTGTCGTGGCTCGGCCTGGGGCAGGCGGCCAAGCCGGCCGCGGGGCCGCACGGGCTTTATATCTGGGGACCGGTGGGCCGCGGCAAGTCGATGCTGATGGACCTGTTCTTTGCCGACGCGCCGGTGGCCAGGAAGCGCCGCGTCCACTTCCACGAATTCATGCTGGAAGTGCACGAGCGCCTGCACAAGCGCCGGGAGGAGCTGGCTGCCAGGGGCGCGCCGCCGGAATCCGATACGATCGTGCCGATCGCCAAGGCGATCGCGGCGGAGACGCGGCTGCTGTGCTTCGACGAGTTTCAGGTCACCAACATCGCCGATGCGATGATCCTCGGCCGCCTGTTCGAAACCCTGTTCGACGAAGGGCTCACCGTAATCGCGACCTCGAACCGCGCGCCCGACGATCTCTACAGGAACGGCCTGCAGCGCGACCGCTTCCTGCCGTTCATCGAACTGATGAAGCGGCGGCTCGAAATCCTCGAGCTGGGCGGCGGCCAGGATTATCGAATGGATCGCATGCGCGAGTTCGACATGTACCTGACGCCGCTTGGCGCCTGGGCGACGAAGAAACTCGACGAGTCGTTCCGGGCGTTGACCAACGGCGCCGACGGCGAGCCACGGGTGCTGCGCACGCAGGGCCGCGACGTCGAGGTGCCGCGCGCGGCGCCGGGCGTGGCGATGGCGCACTATCTCGACTGGTGCGCCAAGCCCATGGGCGCGGCCGACTTCCTGTGCATCGCCGAGCACTTTCACTCGGTCATCTTGGCCGATATTCCCAGGATGGGGCCGGACAATCGCGACAAGGCTGCACGTTTCGTGACCATGATCGATACCTTCTACGAGAAGAAGGTGAAGTTCATCTGCTCGGCCGCAGCCTCGCCGGACAAGCTCTACACCGATGGCGACGGAGCCTTCGAATTCCAGCGCACCGTGTCGCGCCTGATGGAGATGCAGAGCCCGGAATATCTGGCTTTGGAACACATCGCCTAATTGTGATTATGGTGCCGGTAGGGCGGCCATGCCAATCTCGCTGTCTCAATAGGGAGGTCAGCATGCGAGCATTAATGGTGGGCGTAGTTTGCGCCGTCGCGATGGTCACGGGCGCACAGGCTGCAGTGAAAGAAGAGCCGG